>JASHRW010000189.1 GCA_030037065.1 Xanthobacteraceae bacterium | reverse complement strand
CTGCGTTTGGCGCTCAACGCTCCGCCAGGCTGAATGCAGACGTGGCGCAAAGCTCGGTGATCAAGCGCTCCGGCAGCATCGCCGAGCGGGGATGCGTCTTGCGCGGTACTTGGAAAACGCGCGAATATCGCCGCCGGCAATCAATCGGCGCCGTCGAAACGAGAAGAACGGCCTTGGGGAGGATTATGATGACTTCTGTGCGCGCGCTTGCGGCAGCGGTTTTGGTCGCCTGTCTTTTGCCGGTCGGCAACTCCTTGGCGCAGACCTATCCCGAGCGTCCGGTGACTATGATCGTGGCGTTCCCGCCCGGCGGCGCCGACGACGCCACCGCGCGCATGATTCAGGATCCCTTCCAGAAGGCTTTGGGCCAGCCGGTGGTGATCGAGAATATCGGCGGCGCCGGCGGCATGATCGCCGCCGCCAAGGCCGCGCGTGCCGCGCCCGACGGCTACACCATCCTGCAGCACCAGGATGCGCTCGCGGCGGGCATGGCGCTCTATCCACACCTCGACTTCGATGCGGAGAAGAACTTCATCCCAATCGGCCTGATCAACACCGTGGCCAACACCATTGCCGGACGCCCCACGCTGCCGCCCAACAATTTTCAGGAGCTTTTGGCGTGGCTGAAAGCGCCCGGACGCAACGCCAAGATCGGCCATCCCGGCGTCGGTTCGTTCGGTCATTTGGCCGAAGTGCTGGCCTTTGAGGAAATGGGCGTGAAGGTCATCCAAGTACCCTATCGCGGCGCGGGCCCGGCACTCGTCGATCTATTGGCGGGGCAGGTCGACCTAGGCCCGATCTCCGCAGTGGTCGCACAGCCGCTGGTCAAGTCCGGCAAGCTCAAGGCCTATGCCATCATCGGCAAAAAGCGTTTCGCCGGCTTGCCGGAGCTGCCGACCATGCTGGAGCTCGGCTACAAGAAGCTCGATATCGATTTCTGGCACATGCTGCTCGCTCCGGCCGGCACACCGCGGCCGATCGTCGATAAGCTTAACGCCGCGCTGCGCGTCGCGCTCGCCGATCCCAAGGTGAGGAAGCTGTTTGCCGACGGTGGCATGGACGAGTATCCGGCGGATCAGGAAACACCAGAAGCCGCGGCTGCGTTGCTCAAGAGCGAAATCGCGCTGTGGGGCCAAGTGGTGCGCGACAATCATATCGCGGGGCAGTAGGCCGGTCGGATCGAGCAAAGGCGAACAGCCGTCATTGCCGGCTGCGGTTCGTTCAATGCAAAAACAGTAACGTGCGAAGCGCGTGCGACAAGCGCGCGTGCGGGTCCGCTTCCGCGGTTTTGGCGCGCCAGGCGACGAAACCGTCGGGTCGAACTAGGCAAGCGCCTGCCGCGGATAAATCATAAGCCTCGTAAAATCGGTTGTCCAAATCGCACAACATCGGGCCGCCGACGCGATAGGCATCGAGCTTCAAATCCTTAAAGCGGCTGCCGATGGTCCGCACGGCCTCGCACCAAGGCTCGCCGGCAGGGCCGGCCAGCAGGACGAAATTGCCGCCGAACAGGTCGAGAATCGGGCGGCGCTGACCGTCGCGTTCTACAAAAAAATGCGGTGCGCGCGCCCCAGTTCGGCCGCGGCTCTGCCGCGGATCGTCGTGCGGCTTGCCATCGTCACCTTCGGCGAGGATGGCGGGTGAATGATAGATGTAACCCAGCTCGATGTTGAAATCGTGAACGAGAGGCTCGTAATCCTTGGCGCCGAGATACGTTGCCGTGCGGGTGACGTAGCGCGTGTACGCCTGCTCGACGGTGAATTTTGCCACCGGCTTGCGCTCGGGCTCATAGCTGTCGAGCAAGCCGGGGCCGGCGACGCCCTTAAGCACCAGCGCGAGTTTCCAGGCGAGATTGTGTGCATCCTGAATGCCGGTGTTGCCACCGAATCCGCCGTTGGGCGGCATCAGGTGCGCGGCATCGCCGACCAGGAACACGCGTCCCCGCTGAAACTCCCGCGCAACGTCGGATACCGCGCGCCAGCGCGCCACGCCGTCGATCTTGACCGGCAGATCCGGAACGCCGGCGGCAGCCCGCACCAGCTCGATGAGGTGCGGCTCGCTGATATCGGCGGCGGCATCGGCCGCCTTCACCGTATCAATCTTTGGATTGCCGACCGTGTTCACGCCGAGGAAACCGGACTGGCAATCCTTCTGCAGCCGCAGGAAGCCGCCCAGCACCGGATTATTGATGTAGACGAGGCTGATCGGCTTATCGCCAAGCTGTGGCCATAGATCGGCGTGGAAATAAATGGTGATACTGTTGGAGAAGATGCCGCGCCCGTCCATCGGAATGCCGAGCAGCTCGCGCACCTTGCTGTGCGCGCCGTCAGCGCCAATCAGATATTGGCACCTGATCTCGCTTTCCGCATGGTTGTCGACGTCGCGCACCGTTGCGGTTACGCCGTCGTCATCTTCGCAAAAGTCAATCAGCTCGCAGCCGGTCCGCACCGTCGCGCCGACCTCCTGGGCGCGCTTGTGCAGAATGCGCTCGAGACTGGGCTGATTCACGAACAGCCGGCGGCAGGGCGTCAGCATATCATCGACACCGACGTTGAGGCTCGGGATGATGTCGAATAGCTTGCGCCCGGACAGGCTATCCATGGCGATCAGTGCGCCCTCGGGGACAAAGTCCTGTTCCGACTGGCGCTGGACCTCCGCCTCGATTCCGGCGGCGCGAAATAATTCAATGGTGCGTAGATGAAAGTGCCCGGCCCGGGCCAGCGGCGAGCCACTGCGCATACGCTCGACTGTCATCGAGGAAATGCCGTGCTGGGCAAGAAACATGGCCATCGCAGGTCCGATCAGCCCACCGCCGACGATCAAGACCGCAACGTTGGTGGTCGTCTGCTCCGCAAGGGTGGTCATGGGCGTGGCCAAAGCGGTTGAATGGCGGAGGGGGAGCCGGGGTCTGCGCTCGCTCGGCGCTTAACAAACAGCCCGCACTGGAAGGCTCGCGAAAGTGCGCAAAGTGTTGTTGCAGCGCCGTATCGGTTCGCGCAGAAACTCGAATCGTTTGACCCGCTTGGCGAAGGCGGCAAATAGAAGCTCGGCCTCGAGCCGCGCCACCATCATGCCGACGCAGACGTGGATGCCGTATTTGCTGAGCCAGACGACCGGTCCTGCGTCCCGCAGCCGGTCGTGGAATGGATATGAATCGTCGGAAAAGGATTCGGAGAACGGATCGATGTCGCTGGCGGGTAGTGCAATTTCGGCAATAGTCGACATTCGAAGCCTCCCGGCTATCTGACTATTCACCTCACGAACTTATAGTGAAATCGCTCGCCGTCCGCTTCGATCAGCCCAGTGGTCGGATGCGGGAAATGGATCGGCAGCACAAAGCGTCCGGTGCCGGCAGTTTCGCCTAAAAATTTTCGGCGCGAGCGCGCGGCCTGCGCGGGGTCCCAGTCGAATACCGTCGACCAATCCGGTTCGCGGACCTGCAAGGCGTGATGCATGAGGTCGCCGACGACGATGGCGTGCTGGCCACGCGAGCGGATGTTGACGCAACAATGGTAGGGTGAGTGGCCGGGCGTCGGCGTGAGCCACAACGTGTCGTCGAGCTGATAATCGTCATCGACGAGTAACGCCTGGCCGGCTTTGACCACCGGTTCGCAATTGTAACCCCACACATTGCCGCCGCCGCCGGGACGATTTTCGCCGCGTTTGTTGGATTCCTCCCAGGCGGCGTATTCGCGTCTGTGGAATATGTATTTGGCATTTGGGAAAGTCGGCACCCATTTGCCGTTACGCAGCATCGTGTTCCAGCCGGTATGATCGATGTGCAAGTGGGTGCAGAACACGTAATCGATATTTTCGAAGCGCAGGCCCGCGGCCTCAAAGCCGTCGCGCCACGGCTTTTTCGGAAAATCCATCGGCGGCGGATAGCCCTTGTCCTCGCCGGTGCAGGTATCGATCAGGATCGTGTGCTTCGGCGTGCGCACAACAAAGGTCTGATAGGTGATGACCATGCGGCCGGAGGCCGGATCGAACACCTCGGTGTCAAGCTTGGCGAGATGGCGTCTGCCGATCTCAGGATCGTAGGCGAGGAACATATCCTCCGGCCGCCGCCATGGCCCGTCGCGTTCAATGATGCTGGTGATGGTGACGTCGCCGATCGAAAGCTGTCTCATGGGTAACCTTGCTCGAGGCGCCCTGGCGCCAGCACATCACCAGGCGCCGACCGGAAGCCGATAATTGATGCCGCCGCGGAGGATGTTGTTTTTGACCGGATCGCCACCGCTGTCGAACAGTGAGCCCGGCGCACTCGCCGAAGAACTGCCCGGCATATAGAGATATTCGAGTTTGGCCGAGACGTTTTGGTCCAGTGCCATTTCCATGCCGGCGCCGATAGTCCAGTCGAGGTTGCCGGTCGAGAAGTTGGTGACATTGGGTACCGTGCCATAGCCGCCGGCATTGAGGTTGTCCGACGTGCCCAGCGTGGCGAGCCCGCCGGTCCCGTAGACGAATACGCGGTCGAACGCCGCGCCAGCGCGGGCGCGAAGGGTAGCCAGCCAGGGGACTCTTACACGGTCGTTCAGACTGCAACCGAGGCCGCAGGCGCTGAACGCGCCGGTATATTGGTTGGCCCATTGCATGTCGCCTGCGAGGCCGACGACAGTGCTGCCGTTCTGCCAATTGGCGCTGAACGCGCCAGAATCAACGCCGCCGGTGGAAGAGCCCGGAGTGACGCTGGTCGCAGCCGCCGCGTCATTGAGCGGGATCTCGGTCGTTGGGCTGAGCGCCGCGCTCAAAGTGCCGCTTCTCGTGATGTAGACCCCCGCCCAACTGAAGGGCTGGGCCGTCGCCGGTGCTGGATTTGGCGCGGATGAGGGCGACGAAGCCGAGTCCGCCCATGCCACGCTGGCGGCGGCAACAAGCGCGCAGATCGAACCGAGCACCCGCAAACGCTGAAACCCCACGGTTTCCCCTCTATATCGCGCCGTATGTTACTACATTATTCCTCATAAATCATCTTTCGGGTCATGCCGCCGTCAACGATGAACTCGGCGCCGGTGACGAATCCGGAGCGCGCACCGTCGAGAAGCCAAGCGACGATCTCGGCAATGTCGGACGGCTTGCCGACGCGGCCGGCCGGATGCTGCAGGTGATCCTTGCGCCGAAGTGCGGCGTAAGTCTTGGTCTCGATCCAGCCGGGGCTGACGCAGTTGACGCGCACGTCTGGGCCCAGGCTGATGGCGAGCGCGTGGGTGAGCGCGACCAGACCGCCTTTCGACGCCGCATAGGATTCAGTATCCGGCTCAGACATCCGTGCCCGGGTGGATGTAATGGTGACGATCGAACCGCGCGCTTTGCGCAGTGATCTTTCGGCCGCGCGTGCGAACAGGAACGTCGCCGTCAGATTCGTATCGATGACGCGGTGCCACTCGGCGAGCGTCAGCCGACGCAACGGCTTGCGGATCATGATGCCAGCGTTGGCGACAAGTCCATCGAGCCGACCGAAACGGTCGGCGGCGGCGGCGACGGCGCGCGTTGCGGTGTCCTGTTCGCACACGTCGCCTTCGATGAGGAGCAGGTTGTGTGCATGGGCCGAAAAAGAACGGCGCAACCTGGCGTGAGGCAGATCGACGATGCCGAGGCGCCAGCCGGCGGCGAGAAGGTGATGCGCAATCGCGCGGCCGGTCCCGTTCGCCCCTCCGGTGACCAGGGCGACAGGCTTCGTGTTCGGCATCGCAGCGGTCCCAATCTACCCGCGCTCGACCGGAAGGTCGGGGCGCGAGCCCCATTCCGACCAGGAGCCGTCGTAGAGTCCCTTCGGAGTATGGCCGATCGATTCCAGAGCGAGCAAAAGAATCGCCGCGGTGACGCCGGAGCCGCACGACGTGATGATCGGCTTGTCGAGATCGACGCCCGCCGACGTAAATGCCGCCTCGATGTGCTCGCGCGACGCCAGCCGGCCGTTTTCCAGTACGTTTTGGAACGGCACGTTGAACGAGCCCGGCATATGTCCCGAACGCAATCCCGGACGGGGCTCCGGCGCCTTGCCGGCAAACCTCTCGGCCGAGCGGGCGTCGACGATCTGCGCGCTGCGATCGGTCAGCGCCATGCGCACATCGGCGAGCATTGCCACCGGGCCGATATTCATTTCGGCGTGGAATTGCTTTGGCGTCCGTTTGGCGTCGCCGGTTTCCAGCGGCCGGCCTTCGGCCTTCCATTTCGGCATTCCGCCGTCGAGGATGAAGGCATTGGCCGTGCCGAAGATGCGGAACGTCCACCACACGCGTGCCGCCGAATAGAGGCCGAGGCTATCGTAAACCACGACGGTGTCGCCGTCGCCGATGCCGAGCGCGCCGACTGCTTCGCCGAATTGGATCGAGCCGGGCAGCATGTGCGGCAAATCCGTCGAGTGATCGCAGATTTCTTCAATGTCGAAGAAAACCGCGCCCGGAATGTGTCCGTTGCGATACTCCGCACGAGCGTCGCGCTTCTGCGTCGGCAAATAATAGGACGCGTCGACCGCAACGACATCGCGGTGGCGCAAATGTTCTGCGAGCCAATCGGTCGATTTGAGGAAGCGGCTTGCCGGAGACGGGGCGGGGTCTTTGTCGGTTCTCAACATGGCTTTGCTCAATTGATGGACCGCCGCTTCACGCCCGTCGACCGGTCAACGCGCGCGCGGCCGGAGGGTTCACTCGTAGGGAACTTCGATGTTCGACCGGCGCTCGAGCCAGGACGGCACCGGCAAATTCTTCTCGCGCAGGAACGCCGGATTGAACAGCTTGGACTGATAGCGCGTGCCGTAATCGGCGAGGATGGTCACGATGGTGTGGCCGGGCCCGAGCTCCCTGGCAAGCCGCACGGCGCCGGCGACATTGATGCCGGAGGAGCCGCCGAGACAGAGACCTTCATGTTCGAGGAGATCGAAAATGATCGGCACCGCCTCGGCGTCGGGAATCTGATAGGCGGTATCGATCGGCGCACCTTCCAGATTCTTGGTGATGCGGCCCTGACCGATCCCTTCGGTGATCGAAGAGCCCTCCGATTTGAGCGTGCCGGCTGTGTAATAGTTGTAGAGTGCGGCGCCCATCGGATCGGCGAGCGCGATGCGCACGGCATTGCTGTGCGCCTTGAGCGCCATGGCGACGCCGGCGAGCGTGCCGCCGGTGCCGACCGCGCAGACAAAGCCGTCGACCTTGCCGTCGGTCTGCTGCCAGATTTCCTGTCCGGTCGTTTCGATGTGGCCCTGCCGGTTGGCGATGTTGTCGAACTGGTTGGCCCAGATCGCTCCGTTCTTTTCGATCTTCGCCAGCTTCGCGGCAAGGCGGCCGGATACCTTCACGTAGTTGTTGGGATTGGAATACGGAACGGCCGGCACTTCGATCAGTTCAGCACCACACAGGCGCAGCGTATCTTTCTTTTCTTGGCTCTGCGTCTCCGGGATGACGATCACGGAGCGAAAGCCCATGGCGTTACCGACGAGCGCAAGACCGATGCCGGTATTGCCGGCGGTGCCCTCGACGATCACGCCGCCGGGTCTTAGCTCGCCCTTCTTCACCGCATCATTGATGATGAACAGAGCCGCCCGGTCCTTGACCGACTGGCCCGGATTCATGAATTCGGCTTTGCCGAGAATCGTGCATCCGGTTGCCGCCGAGACCCGGTCGAGCCGGATCAGTGGCGTGTTACCGATGGCCTCGATGATTCCGTTGCGCACTTGCATGGTTGCTAATCCGTTTGCGGCGACCCTAATTGACGAATTCTTCCGAAACAAGAGAGCGTTAAATGCCGCGTTTTGGCGAAAGATTATCGAAACCATAAGGCGGCAAGCCGCCGCTCTTGCTACGGCTCTTCACCTATTGTTTGTGGCCGCGGGGTAAAGCGAGAGACGGCGGGGTCTGTCGACACTCGCGAACCCTTATCCGGTAATTTTGGTCGAACGCGATGAGTCTCGACGTCAACACCTTGTTCCTCGTAACGATCTACGTGGAAGTGATTCTGGGATTGTTGCTGCTGTTCGCTTGGGTGCAGAACACCGCCATCATCGCGGTGGCGTGGTGGGGATTTGCTAATCTGTTGCGTGCGGCCTCGGTGATGCTGTTCGGCATGTACGGTTCGGTGCCCGACGTCATCTCTATCGACCTTGCCAACGTCATTCTGTTCACCGCCTTTGCGTTCACCTGGACCGGTGCGCGGGTCTTCGATCATCGGCGGCCGCACCCGATACTCATGTTTGCGGGCGCCGCCTTGTGGCTGGTGATGAGCCGCATTCCCGCCGTCCAGGCCTCCTTCAACGTGCGAGTGCTGCTCTCTTCCGGCATTATCACCGCCTATACCTGGGCCGCGGCCTACGAATTCTGGCGCGGACGCGACGAGCCCTTGGTGTCGCGCTGGCCGGCGATCTTCATGCTGTTCGCCCACGGCTCACTTTATCTGTTGCGCACGCCGTTCGGCGCTATGCTGCCATGGTCGCCGACCAGTAACGAGGTTTTCGAGAGCGTTTGGCTGACGGTGCTCAGCTTCGAGGCGCTGCTGTTCACCATCTCCATCGCGTTCATTCTGCTCGCCATGGCCAAGGAACGCGCCGAGCACCGCCACAAGACGGCCGCCCTGATCGACCCGCTGACCGGTATCGCCAACCGCCGCGCCTTCCTGCAGGACGGTGAGACACAGTTGAAGCGGCAGCTGACCAACCCGCGCCCGGTTGCCGTCATGCTGCTCGATCTCGACAACTTCAAATCGATCAATGACTGCTTTGGCCATGCCGTCGGGGATCGGGTACTGCAACTTTTCGCCGAAGTCGGCAATCGCTGCATGCGCCGCACCGATCTGTTCGGCCGGCTCGGCGGCGAGGAATTTGCAGCCCTGCTGGTCGATACCACGCGGGAACGGGCGGCGGCGGTCGCCGAGGAAATCCGCGCCGGTTTAACCGCCGCCACTTCTGAAGTCGAAGGCCGTCCGGTGACCGCAACGGTGAGCATCGGCGTCGTCATGAGCCACGATGCTGTCCTCGATCTCTCGGCGCTTTTGGCCCAGGCCGACCACGCGCTCTATCGCGCCAAGGACAACGGCCGCAACCGCATCGAGATTGCCTCGATCGAACTCGTCCTCGATCGAATCAAGCGCGCGATCCCCGACCGTCCGGCAGCGTTAGGCGCCAAGACCGCCGCCAAATCCGCCGCCTGAGCCAATCCGTTCGCCGGTTTTGCCGATGCGGCTGGCACCATGTGCATCCGCCCAGGGGGTGGCGCGACCAGTTCCAAACGTGTTGGGACGCCGCCCGTCAACGGCGGTTCGTCGCGCCCCGCCATTGCGGTCGCGGATCGCTCCTGTAATAGCTTCGCCGCGCTCTCCGCCAATCTGAGAGCGTCGGTACGGAGAGTCCAATGAAGCGCAGCAGCGATCGCATCCTCACCACCCATGTCGGCAGTCTCATTCGCCCGCCGCAACTGCAGGAGTTTCTGCGCGCGAAGCAGACCGGCAAGCCGTATGACGCGGTCGCCTACGGCAAGTGCCTGAAGGATTCGGTTGCCGAAATCGTGCGTAAGCAAGCCCAAGTCGGAGTCGATGTTGTCAGCGACGGCGAGTTCGGCAAATCGATCTCCTGGTCGCAATATGTGCTCGAACGGTTGAGCGGCTTCGAGCGGCGGGCGATCAAGCCGGGCAATAAAAATCCGTTTACCCGCGGTGTCGACCGCGAGAATTTTGCCGAATTTTATGCGGAGCTTGACGCCCGCGAAGGTGTCGCCACCAAGGTCGAGGCGGTCTGCGTCGGGCCCATCGCCTACACCGGGCAAGTCGAGCTGCAGCGCGATATCGGCAATTTCAAAGCCGCTCTCCAGGACGTCAAAGTCGAGGAGGCGTTTCTGCCGGTCGCCGCGCCGGCGAGCGTCATTCCCGACCGCAAGAACGAGTACTACAAAAGCGACGAGGAATTGATCCGCGCCATCGGCGCGGCCATGCGCACCGAGTATCGCATGATCATCGAGTCAGGCTTTTTGCTGCAACTCGACGATGCGCGCGCCGCCGTCACCTACGACCGCATGGTGCCGCCGGCAAGCTTCGCCGATTACCGCAAATGGCTGGCGCTGCAGGTCGAGGTGCTCAACGAGGCGATCGCCGGACTGCCGGTCGATCGCATCCGCTATCATGTGTGCTGGGGCAGTTGGCCCGGGCCGCACACCACCGACGTGCCGCTCAAGGACATCGTCGATCTCATTCTCGGTATGAAGGTCGGCGCCTTCGTCATCGAGGGCGCCAATCCGCGCCACGAACACGAATGGCGTGTGTGGGAAAGCGCCAAGCTGCCCAGAGACAAGGTCCTCATTCCCGGCGTGATCAGTCACGCCACCAATGTGGTCGAGCATCCGAACCTCGTCGCCGAGCGCATCGTGCGGCTGGCGCGGCTTGTCGGCCGCGAGAACGTCATCGCTGGCACCGATTGCGGCTTCGCCCAGGGGCCGTTCCATCGCCGCGTGCACCCGAGCATCATGTGGGCAAAACTCGGCGCGCTGGTCGACGGTGCGCGGCTTGCCAGCGCGGAACTGTGGCAGTGACAGTCGGGCCTTCTTTCCGAATAGGTGTTGCCCGGTAGGCTGCGGAACGGGTTCAGCCGCGGCATCGGATTTGCTAGGCTTCGGCCACAGCACGGGCCGCTTCACCCAGGAGATCGATCATGCTCGACGTGACGAAGCCACAAAAAACAGCTCCCTTCGATACCGCACGGCTCGACCGGCTCATGGATGACGCCGGGATCGATGTCCTCGTCGCCACCTCGAAACACAACGTGCAATACCTGCTCGGCGGTCATCGCGCCTTCTTCTTCGAATCCATGGATGCGATGGGATTAAGTCGTTACCTGCCGATCTTCGTCTATGCCAAGGGCGCGCCACAGAACGCCGGTTTCTTCGGCCATCGTATGGAGAATTTCCAGAACGAGGTGAAACCGTTCTGGGTCTCCGAGGTCAACTGCAAAAGCTCCGGCTCGGTCGATGTCATGGAGAAGGCGGTCGATTACGTACGCAAGCTCAATCCAAAACCGAAGCGGATCGGTGCCGAGCTCGCCTTCATTCCGGCGGATTCCGCCGCCGCGCTGCGCAAGGCGTTTCCCGACAGCGAGATCAGGGATGCGCTGTTCGTGCTTGAGCGGCTGCGTGCGGTCAAGACGCCGGAAGAGCTGAGCATGCTGCGCATCGCCTCCGACGCGGTGATCGACTCGATGGAAGCGGTGATCAAGACCCATGGCGCGGGAGCGACAAAGAACGACATCGTCGAGGCGCTGCGCCGCGAGGAAACGTCGCGCGGGCTCACATTCGATTATTGTTTGATCACGGCGGGCTCGAGCCTCAATCGCGCGCCGTCCGATCAGCGCTGGGAGGACGGGGAAATCCTGTCGCTGGATTCCGGGGGCAATTATCACGGCTATATCGGCGATGTTTGCCGCATGGGCGTCATCGGCGAGCCGGATACGGAACTGGTCGATCTGTTGGCCGAAGTCGAGGCGGTCGAGCAGGCTTCGATGAAGCCGATCCGCGCCGGCGCGCTCGGCAAAGAGATCTATGCGGCGGCGAATGCCGTGCTGCATCGGTCGAAAATCCACAACCACACCCATTTTCTGGCGCATGGAATGGGACTCGTCAGCCATGAGGCGCCACGGCTCACCAACTCAGGTCCGGTGCCTTATGATGCTTACGATGCCGACCGGCCGCTCGAACTTGGCATGGTGGTCTCGGTTGAAACCACGCTGCAACATCCGGAGCGCGGTTTCATCAAGCTTGAAGATACCGTGGTGGTCACCCCGACCGGCTTCGAAGTCTATGGCAACCGCATTCGCGGCTGGAATCAGGCGGGCGGTACCGGCTGACCGAACCGCTCCCGGCAGGCTTTTAATCGACCAGCTAAGTGTGCGGCGAAGCAGCATCCGTTGACGCATGTTCAGCTAAAGCTGGCCGCGCAAATCCTGCGCATCGCTCTGCGGCGGTGGCGATAAGTGATCGAACCGCAAAATCAGAATCGATGCACCGATTCTGACCTCTTCGGCAGGATTGCCGAAGGCCGCCCATTCACGGCGAAAATCCGCTTCCGGCTTCTGCGGCCCCTGACCGGCACGACCGTAGACTGCCCAGGCGCGGCCGCCGTCCCGGACCTGACGCAGCGGGTCATGCGGATCCCATGACAATATGGGATTTTGCGGACCCAGATGAAACCGCTGGGCAAATGAAACAAGGACGAATTCGACCGACGGATTTTGCGCGATGATGATGTCGTGGGGTTTGACGTTAGCGGCCAAATAGGCCGCCGCCTGATCCCATCGCGGCTTGGTCTCCGCGCTGTAGTAAGGCGCGAGACACGCCGCGCCGCCGATGGCAGCGGCAGCGGCGATCGGCGCGAAAAGTCGCGGCGGGAACACCGTTGCTCCGAGCCCCGCTAGCACAAAAAAGGGACTGGTACTCCACAACAGGTAACGCGCTACCAGTAACGGCTGAAAGGGGGCCGCCACCAGCACTGCAAGCGGCATGGCGAGGAGGGCAAGCCCAATGACGGCAAGCACATTGGGGTCGGACTTTAATCGCCAAGCTCCGAGAACGGCCATGATCGTGACGGCAATGCCGAATGCAGGCAGTGTTGAGGGGAACAGCGTCAACGTCATCAGATCGAGAATGCGGAATTGATAGAGCGCTTCGGCGGTGGTCTTCGCAGACTCCCAGCTTGCCTTGGGAATCCACCCGAGCCCATCGAGGACGGCACCGCGGTTCATCAGCAGCATAGTGACAAGGGCGGGCAGCCAGACCAGCACGATGACCGCCTGCGAGCAGGCCCAGTTGCGCACGAGTGTGGCTCGTTCTGACTTGGCGCGCAGCGCGATCACCATGATTGCCGCGTTTGAAGCGACGAGCCACGGGATCGTATTATTCTCGACCAAGAGGCCGCCGAGCGTGCCGAGCGTGTAGGCAATCCAGGCGCCGCGCGTCGCCGTCGGTCGCTCGTCACGCGATGTGGCGCGCCCGGAATCCTGCGCGATCCCCACCAATCCGCACACTGCGATCAGCACCATGCAGGAGATGAGCGTGTACGGTCGCGCCTCCTGGGCGAATTGTACTTCGATTGGCGACAGTGCCATTAGAAGCCCGGCCACGAATCCCGCCCAAGTTCCGCGGATGGCGATGGCGATGCGAGTGACGAGAAATACACAGGCCGATCCGAACAGCGCGGACGGCAAGCGCAGCATCCATTCCGGGCTGTGGGTCGAATAAAACGGCGCAAGAAGGAGAAAGTAGCTTGGAAAGTGCTTGTGCTTGAGCACATTGACGACGAGCGCGGCGAACGGAAGCTTGGCTCGGCCCCAAGTGAGGATTTCGTCGTACCAGAACGGCTTGTCTGCCAAGCCGTAAAGCCGTGGCAGCAGCGCCAGAGCGGCCAAGCCGGCGGCCAGCGCGAGCTCCCGATGTCGATGGGTCCACTGGATGACGAGTTTTGCCTGCCGCCAGATAAAAGCGTCACGCGCCGTGCCGAGATCGCGCCGCACCTGATCGAAGCGCATCACTGACCAATCCCGTCGGGACGAAGACATTGATAGCGAATAAGAGCGGAGCAGTCACGCGGCCGGCCAGCCGCTTGATTTGGCTGCGCCTCTCGCTGTTATACGGATTGGGGAAACGGGCCGGACACAAATGGTGTGGCTCCCCGGGCCGGATTCGAACCAGCGACCAACCGGTTAACAGCCGGTTGCTCTACCGCTGAGCTACCGGGGAACGATGCTCAAGGGCTTGCGCGGTGCGCATATAACAAAGTCGCTCTGGCTTTGAAAGCGTGGAGCGCATCGAATTGCCTGTCGAGCCATAGCTCGCGGCGGCTCGCTCGGATCCGCCTTCGCTAGGTTTCGGCGCGACAGCCTTTACTCGCTCCGCGAGCGAAGACTGGAGGCCACGCCCGGAATTGAACCGGGGTACACGGTTTTGCAGACCGTTGCGTAACCACTCCGCCACGTGGCCATGACCGGCTTACCAGTGCTGTGCCTCGGCGACGCCGGTGAGGTGGCTCTATAGAGGAAGGCCCGCGGTCCGGCAACATCGAGCCGGAAAATTCACCAGCCACGCCAAAAAGCTGTGAAGTCCTCGTTCGCGTCGGGCGTTTGGGGCTCCGATTCATGTTCCGGCTTGCGCTTGCGTTTTGCCGAGCCGTGCCGCACAACCCGAGGCATTTCAAAATGGGGATCGAAGGTATGTTCGACAGTGCCGCCGCACGCCGCATGATGGTGGACGGGCAGGTTCGCACCGCCGATGTCCACAATTCCGATTTGATCGCCGCCATGCTGGAGGTGCCGCGCGAGCGTTTCGTCCCGCCCGCGCTGGCGGAGCAAGCCTATCTGGACAGCGATCTCGAGATCGCCAAAGGCCGCTCGATGCTTAAGCCGATGGTGTTCGCCAAGCTCATCCAGGCGGGGCACGTCCAGCCCGACGATCATGTGCTCGATGTCGGCTGCGGGCTGGGCTATTCGTCGGCCGTGCTGGCGCGGCTGGCAGGCTCGATTGTGGCGCTGGAGGATGATGCGCAGCTGGCTGGGAGCGCGAAGGAAGCGCTGACCGCTTGTGGTGCAGCCAATGTGGTGGTTGCGACCGGGCGGCTGGCCGAGGGCTGGCCGGCGGCCGCGCCATACGACTTTATTCTGCTCAACGGTGCCACCGAGATTGTGCCGGAGAGGGTTGGTGGACAGTTGAAGCCGAGCGGGCGGCTTGCCTGCATTTTAGGCCGCCCGCCGGCCGCTAAGGCGATGATGTTCCGCCTTGCCGAGGGCCGCCTCGTTGGCCGGCCCATTTTCGATGCGGCCGCGCCGGTGCTTCCCGGCTTCGTGGCACCGCCGGCTTTCGCGTTCTAGCGAATCCGCTCGTACCGGCCCCGACTCCGGACATTAACACGCGTTTATGCGGGCCACCTGTGGCGCAGATGCGCCAATGCCGAGAAATCTGTATCGAGCCTACACGCTAGGGGTTTCACGGCATTCCACAGCCGCCTAATGTCGCTCGTTCAGCTCTGTCGCCAAACCGGCGGCTGGGGGGCTGGTGCTTATCCCGATTGCGTCCGCACGCGATCGGAATGGCGGGGCAGCGGTGGGTCATGCGTAGCAGCAAGCTGCGGGCGTTTGTCTTGCCTGTGGGCAGCCTCGCTCTGTCCGTCGTCGCTCTTGCCATCGCCGGCAGCGCCGCGGCGGCCGATACGCTCGAATGGGCTTTGGTGCAGGCCTACGAAAACAATCCTTCGCTTAATGCGCAACGAGCGGCGTTGCGGGCCACCGACGAGAACGTTCCGGAGGCATTGTCCGGCTATCGCCCAAAGCTCAGCATTACGGCCAATGGCGGTGAAAATTACGCCGATACTCAGTCGTTTACCTACACGCCGACCGGCAACAATATTTCCGGCGCCACGACGACCTCCATACCATTTACGTCGCGCGGGGTCGGAGCCGTCGCGACGCAGACTCTGTACAACGGGTTGCAGACCGCGAATAAAGTCCGTCAGGCTGAAAGCCAGGTGATGGGCGCGCGGGAAACCTTGCGCGTGACCGAGCAGCAGGTGCTGCTCGATGCGGCTACTGCCTACATGAATTTGCTGCGCGACGAAGCGATCCTCGAACTCAACCGGCGTAATGTCGAAGTTCTCACCGAGCAGTTGAAGCAGACCCGCGACCGTTACAGCGTCGGCGAGGTGACGCGCACCGACATAGCGCAGGCGGAGTCGCGCCTTGCCGCCGGCCGATCTTCGTTGCTCGGTGCGCAGTCGAACTACGTGACTTCGGTAGGCAACTACCGCCGCGTCATCGGTGTCGCGCCGGGCAAACTCGCGCCCGGCGTTCCGGTCGATCGTTTCTCGCCAGCGACGCTCAATGGCGCCGTCGCCGAGGGCGAGCAGCAGAGTCCGTCCGTGCTGGCAGCGATGTATGGTGTCGATATTGCTGTACTCGCCGTCAAGATCAACGAAGGGGCGCTCTATCCGAACTTGGCGCTGACCGCCAGCGCATCCCAGAACTGGGATCCGGAATACAACGTCGGCAGGGAATTCCTGGCTTCGGTCGGCGGCCAACTGACGATCCCGCTCTACCAGGGCGGCGGCGAATATTCAGCCATCCGCCAGTCGAAGGAAACGCTCGGCCAGCAGCGCCTCAATCTTGACGTTACTCGCGACCAGGCGCGGGCCACCGTGGTGCAAAGCTGGGGGCAACTCGATGCCGCCAAGGCGCAAATCGAGGCGACCACTGCTCAAGTCAACGCGGCGGAGATTGCGCTCGACGGCGTGCGCGAGGAAGCGCGCGTAGGCGAGCGCACGACGCTAGACGTGCTCAATGCGCAGCAGGAACTGGTCAATGCCAGGGTCGCGCTGGTGACCGCCCAACACGATCGCGTCGTGGCATCCTATACGTTACTCGCGGCTGTCGGCGCGCTGTCGATGCAGCATCTCGGCCTTAACGTGCCAATCTATGATCCACAGGTCCATTATCAGCAGGTACGCGATGCGTGGTTCGGTCTGCGAACGCCCGACGGCAGATAATTTGGCGCTCACGCCTGTAGGTGTGTGTTGCAACGCTCCCTTGCGTTCGGGTTCGGGCATGACATACTTAACGACAACTTAACGGCGGCGCTGCATAGTTGACTCCCGTGATTCGTCTGATTCGCAGGTGCGAAAAAGAGGACCACGAACGGCAGAGAGAGGGTGACAACGTCGTGAGCGTAAGGGCTTGAGTATTACGGACGCTCCGGCGGCAGCCAGCGGGGATGCAGGCATGACGCAGCCGGCGAAAGCCAACGAACCGTCGATGGAGGAGATACTTGCCTCCATTCGCCGTATTATTGCCGACGACGATGCAGGCAAATCGCCGCCACAGGCGCCGGAAGCCGCCAAGCCGGTCGCCTCGGCGGGAGCGCCTGACGTACCTCCACCGATCGAGGCAGTTGCTCCCGCTGCGCCCAAGCCGAACCCCGTCGCGGAAGTGGTCGCCCAGCCCGCGATTGAGAACATCGAGGCGAATGAGCCGCCCGCCGACATTCTCGAACTTACCGAATCGATGACGGCGCCGGTGCCGCGTCCTATGCCGGATCCGGTACCGCAATTTCGCACCATTGACGGCAGCTCCGATGTGAGCTTCGACGAGGACGCCGAGAAGCCCGCGCCGCGCGCGATCCGGGAGCCGCCGGCACCGCTGATCTCGCATGAAACCAGCGCGGCTGTCGATTCAGCGTTCAACACGCTGGCGCAGACCGTTCTGGTGCACAACGCCCGCACGCTCGAGGATTTGGTGCGCGAAATGCTGCGGCCGATGCTGAAATCCTGGCTGGACGAGAATCTGCCCAGCTTGGTCGAGCGCTTGGTGCGCGCCGAAATCGAGCGTGTCTCGCGCGGGCGTTAAGCGCGATCCACAGCCATCGTCACTTTCCCTTGAGCGCGGCGGCAAGCCGCAAGGCTTGATCGGATAGAATCGTGGGATCTTCCTTGACGCTGGCCGGCGGTTTGAGCGGCACGCCGTTTTTGCGCGGCATGACGTGGACGTGCAGGTGAAAGACAACCTGGCCGCCGGCCGCCTCGTTGAACTGCTGGATGGTGAGGCCATCGGCGTCGAAAACCTTCACCGCCGCCCGCGCGATCATCTGCGTCACCTTGATGAGATGCGCGAGATCGTCCGGATCAATATCGAGAAACGTGCGCGCCGGCGCCTTCGGAATCACCAGCGTATGTCCCGGTGCTCGCGGCATGATGTCGAGAAAGGCAAAAGCCTTATCGTCCTCGTGCACCTTGTGGGCGGGCAATTCGCCGCGCAGGATCTTGGCAAATATGTTGTTAGGATCGTAGCTTGGCATCGTGTTCTCCACGTCTTTCGTGGCCGTCATTGCGGGCCGATCACCAAATCCTTGCGGTAGGGCGCAGCGGTGGCAAGCTCGGCGCCAACTTCCGCCATATAGGCGCGTTCACGCACCAGATAATCGGCGATCGCCCGCCGCAGCGCCGGATCGGCGATGTAATGGGCCGAAAAGGTCGTATGCGGCATGTAACCGCGGAAAATCTTGTGTTCGCCTTGGGCACCGGCTTCGACGGAAGGCAGCTTGTGCACGATCGCATAGTCAATGGCCTGATAGTAGCACAGCTCGAAGTGCAAAAACGGGTGGTGCTCGATGGCGCCCCAGTGGCGGCCGAACAAGGTATGCGAGCCGATAAAATTTATGGCGCCGGCGATCCAGCGCCCGGCGCGCTTGGCCATGACCAGGAGGATGCGGTCGGCCATCTTCTCGCCGACCAGCGAATAGAACTCGCGCGTGAGGTATGGCCGGCCCCATTTGCGTGAACCGGTCTCCATGTAGAACGCAAAGAAGGCATCCCAAACATCCTCGGTGAGGTCGCTGCCGGTGAGCCAATGCACGCTGACGCCGTTTTGCACGGCGTCATGCCGTTCGCGGCGGATAGTCTTGCGCTTGCGCGCGGTGAGTGCGCCGAGGAAGTCGTCGAAACTACCGTACCCCTGATTCTGCCAGTGGAACTGCTGGTCGGTGCGCTGCAAAAATCCGAGTTCGCCGAGCAAGTGAACTTCCGGCTCGATGGCGAAAGTCACGTGAACGCCCGATGCGTCGTCATGCCGGCACAGTTCGATCAGGCCGTGCGTCAGTGCTTGGCGGACCGCTGGTGCTTGCCGTCCAGGACGGACCAAAAGCCGGCGTCCGCTTGCCGGCGTGAACGGCACCGCAACCTGCAGCTTCGGATAATAGGCGCCGCCCGCGCGCTCGTAGGCTTCGGCCCAGCCGCGGTCAAAAACATATTCGCCGCGTGAGTGGCTCTTGATGTAGCAGGGCGCCGCGGCAAGGAGGGTCCCGTCTGCACTCTCGACGAGCAGATGCTGCACCTGCCAGCCGGAGCGGCCGCCGACCGATTTGGATTCTTCCAGTGCCGCTAGGAAGCTGTGCGATATAAAGGGGTTATAGACCGACTCCTGAGCTGGATCCTGAAGCTGCGGGACGGTATTGGCGTGGTCGCGCAGTGATGGAGCGGGACGGTCATTGTCGCCGTTGGGCGACAATTGATTTGCGCCCGGGTTCGCGCACGTATCCCACGTGGCTTGAGCAATTCCGCCGATGGAGTTCACAGCTTTGATGCGCAGTTCGCTACTTGCCTCCGCGCATGTATCCGGCTGTACCGTCATTGGCTTTTTCTGCACTTCGCTCACGGCTGAAAGCCTTCGAATATCATCTGATCGGCCCAGCGTTCGGCAAGGCGGCGCTCCGCCTCGGTTCGAACCGCCCAGGTCAACAGCGGCAGGCCAAAAGCATGCCGCGCTATGAACGGCGCCAGCGCCGGCAAATCGTCGACCGCATAGGCCACGAATTGCGGCCGTGCCGTCAAGGCCGTCAGCAAGTAGCCCATACTATGGCGCATCCAGGCCGACATCTGATCCCAATATGGATGTGGCCGGTATTTTGCAGCCACAAGGCCGCGGGGTAGACGAGGGGTCTTTTGCCGCAGCCACGCGAGTTGCCGCGGGTCGAACGACATCGGCGCCACCGGCCCATGATAGCGGTCGAGCAAAGCTGCGACCCGTAGTGGCAACCGCCCGTCACCGTCGAACCGGCTTTTCAATTCTACGAGCATGGTGACGCGCCCGGCGACAAGGTCGCACAGATCGCCGAGCGTCACCATGTGCTCGTCGCTGCCGCGAAAAGGGACGCGCTTAAGCTCGGCGGCGGTGAATTGATCAAGCCGGCCTTCGCCTTCGGTCAGTCGGCCGAGCACGTCGTCATGGTGCACCATGGCTTCGCCGTCGCGGGATACCTGCACGTCGACCTCGATGCCGTAATTGGCGCCAATCGCCGCGCGCACGGCGCCGGCGGTATTTTCGATAAGGCCGCGGGCGATGTTATGCAGTCCGCGATGGGCGATAGGCCGAGCAGTGAGCCAGTCGAGCGAGGTCGGCACGGTCTTACGAGACTTCGAACAGGCCCTCGACCTCGACGGTGGCATTGGCCGGCAGCGCGGCGACGCCGACGGTCGTACGCGCGTGCTTGCCCTTGTCGCCGAACGCCGCCACCATCAGATCGGAGGCGCCGTTCATGACCTTCGGGCCGTCGAGGAAGCCGGGCGCGGAATTGATGAAACCGCCGAGGCGGACCACGCGCACAACCCTGTCGAGATCGCCGATCGCAGCCTTGACTTGAGCCAACAGGTTGACCGCACAGGCGCGTGCCGCTTTCTGTCCGTCTTCGATCGAGACGCCGCCGCCGAGTTGACCCTGGGCGGCAAGCTTGCCGTCATCGTCGAAGCACAGTTGGCCGGATACCATGAGCAGATTGCCGGTGCGCACGCACGGCACGTAGTTGGCGACCGGGGCCGGTGCCTGTTTGAGCGCGACGCCCAGGCCCTGCAATTTGCTTTCGACAGTACCGGCCATTTTCTGTCTCCGACGTTCCCCGGCGGGCAAATTCCGGTGGCATTTACTTTGCCGATAGCGCGCTGCCGCGCAAGCGGGGTTTGCGCCAACCGCGGTTGCCCGTTCATGGACCGGTCCCTATCTTCGCCGCAATTGAAGCGGTGAAAAGCGCCTGGGCGCGAAATAAGTGGCGGGATTGGCCGGTTCGCTCGCAATAGCATTAAAACGAGAGAGATTCTTGACATTGAATCGCATGATCGCGGGACGCGCCGGGCTTCTTGTCTGCACATTGATGCTCATCGCCTCCTCTGTAGCGGCGGGTGCGCAACAGGCGCCGCAAGCGCCGATCGTATTGGTCCCGCACCGGGCGATCTACGATCTTTCGCTGGCGCAAACCCGCGGCAACTCGCAAATCGTCGGCGTGCGCGGGCGCATCCTTTACGATTTCAGCGGCAACGCCTGCGACGGTTATTCGCTCATTTTCCGGCAGTTGTCCGAACTCGACAGCAGCGAAGGCAAAGTATCGACCAGCGACCTACGCTCGACTACGTGGGAAGACGCCGCCGGCAAGAACTTCAAATTTACCTCGGAGAATTTTGTCGACCAGAATCTGGTCAATTCGGTGGAAGGCCATGCCGAGCACGAGGCCGAGAAGACGGAAGTCGATTTGCGTAAGCCGGATCACAAAGCTCTCGACCTTGAGCCCGACCTGGTGTTTCCGACCCAGCACATGGTGCGGGCCATCGAGGCGGCGCGCGCCGGCAAGACCATTCTTTCGTTTCCGGTTTATGACGGATCCGAGACCGGCGACAAAGTCTTCAACACGCTGACTGTAATCGGTCGCAAAATTGCCCCTGGCCAGCGCCAGCACGACGACGCGGCGGCCCATCAGCCGAAGCTCGCCAACGTGCCACGGTGGCCGGTGACGATCAGCTATTTTGCCAAGAACAAAGCGGCGGAAAGCGGCGAGCAGACGCCGGATTACGCGATCGGCTTCGAGCTTTACGATAACGGCATTTCGCGCGCGCTCACGCTGGATTACAACGACTTTGTGGTGAGCGGAAAACTCGTCTCGCTTGAACTCAAGAAGATAAAACCCTGTCCGTGAGGTAAGCTTTGCCGGCAAGGCGGCTCAGCACTCCTCCGGCCTCTCGAAAGTAAGTCCTCTGATCACGGCGCCATCGCCGAAGCGCGCGCGCACGCGGTCGACGGCATATTCGGCCTCGGCGGCGCGGCCATCGACCAAATCGGCCGGATCTGCTTTGTTGGCGGCGGCAAGCGCACTTAAGCCAACGCCAAGAAGGCGGAAGCGCGTGCCGTTGGCCTCTCGCTGCAAGAGGTCGCGAGCCGCCGCGAAAATGCGGCCGGCGAGTTGGGTCGGCGCTGGCAGCGAGCGGGCGCGCGTGCGAATGCGAAAATCCGCGGTCTTAAGCTTCAATGTCACCGTTGAGCCCGCCAGTTCCTTGGCCTTCAGCCGTGCCGAGACTTCTTCCGTCTGCTCCCAGAGAATGCGCTCGAGCGCGCGGAAGTCGGAAATATCCAGTTCGAACGTGGTTTCCGACGAGACGCTCTTGGTTTCCCGGTCCGGGCTGACCCTTCGTTCATCGATGCCGCGGGCAAGGCGCGCCAGGCGGCGTCCTTCCTCGCCGTAGCGGCGCGCGAGTTCGGTCTCGCTCGTTTTTTGCAGGTCGGCGATGCGTTGAATTCCGTCGCGGGCAAATCGGGCGGCGCTGGCCTTGCCAACGCCGAAAATGAAACTGACGGGCTTCGGCGCCAGGAATGCTTGCGCCTGGGCTGGTCCAAGCACCGCAAAACCGCGCGGCTTGTCTAGGTCGGAGGCGATCTTGGCAAGGAATTTGTTGGCGGATAATCCGATCGAGACGGTAATGCCAACATTTTTTTCGACCTGGCTGGCAAACCGCGCCAGCGCTTTGGCGGGTGTCATCCCGTGCAGCCGCTCGGTGCCGGAAAGATCGAGGAAGGCCTCGTCGATCGACAGCGGTTCGACCAGCGGCGTGAGCGCCAGCATCATGCGGCGGACCTCGCGGCCAACGCGTGCGTATTTTTCCATATTGGGTCTAATGACCTTGGCGTGCGGGCAAAGCCGTAAAGCCTCGAACATCGGCATCGCCGATCTCACCCCGAACGTGCGGGCGACGTAACAGGCTGCGGCGACTACACCGCGCTTGCCGCCGCCGACGATGACCGGCTCGGCGGCGAGCGCCGGATCATCACGTTTTTCGATCGTGGCATAAAACGCGTCGCAATCGATATGCGCGATGTAAAGGCTGACGATCTCGTCGTGGCGCAACACACGCGGTGAACCGCAGGCGGCGCAGCGTGTTGCGTGCGGGGGAGCGTCGGCAAGGCAATCGCGGCAGAAGCTCACGGCGGAAGCTCACGGTAAGTCGCGTTCCCATTGGCCGCCGAGCGCCCCGGCCGCCCGTGCCACGTCGGCGGGGTCAATCCCGGCCCCCTGCGCAAACGCAACCAGAAGACTCTCGTCAGCAAGGATATGCTCGAGCACGCCGGTAAGAAAGCCAGGCTCGCGAGATGCCGCGCGGACTCGCTCCGCGGATAAGCCGCTTGCTTCGAGAAAGCGACTCAGCGATTGCGGCTCTTCGGCGATGAACGCAAACGCTTGAACAGCCAGCATTTCCGCCGCTTCCCTCGTGGGTTGTGAGGCTTTTCTATTCGGTTGCATTTGCCTTTCCGTAATATATCCGCACTAGCTTGAACAGCATTGGGCGGCGTGCAGCAATAAAGGCTAGCGTCCTTGCCGCGGCGGGCACGGGCGCAGGCAGGCGAAGGATTGGGGGATGGCCAAAACTGTCCTGATCGTGGAGGACAATGAGCTCAATATGAAGCTCTTCCACGATCTGTTGGAGGCGCACGGTTACGGCACGGTTGGAACGCGCAACGGCATCGAAGCGCTCGATCTGGCACGGAAGCACCAGCCGGACCTGATCTTGATGGATATCCAGCTTCCGGAAGTGTCCGGCCTCGAAGTCACTAAATGGCTCAAGGACGACGCCGAGCTCAAACGTATTCCGGTGGTCGCTGTCACCGCCTTTGCCATGAAGGGCGACGAAGAGCGCATTCGCGAGGGTGGCTGCGAGGCCTACCTTTCCAAACCGATTTCGGTCGGTAAGTTCATCGAAACCGTCCGCCACTTCCTTGGCAATCCGTGAGTGACTTGCGATGACCGCCCGCGTTCTCGTCGTCGACGACATTCCTGCAAACGTCAAGTTGCTCGAAGCGCGGCTGTCGGCCGAGTATTTCGACGTCATCACCGCCATGAGCGGCGCGGAGGCGCTGGCGATCTGTGAGCGCGCCGAATGTGACCTCGTGCTGCTCGATGTGATGATGCCCGATGTAGATGGGTTCGAAGTGTGCCGGCGATTGAAGGCCAACCCGGCGACGCATCATATTCCGGTCATCATGGTGACCGCGCTCGACCAGGCCTCCGACCGGGTGCGCGGGCTGGAAGCGGGGGCCGACGATTTTTTGACCAAGCCGCTCCCCGATCTGGCGCTGATTGCCCGCGTGCGTTCGCTGTCTCGGCTGAAAATGGTCACCGACGAGTTGCGCATGCGCGCGGTAACTTCGCGCGACATCGGCATCGAATCGCCGGAGCGCGACGCCGTTTCCGATACCGGCCGTGACGGCCGCGTGCTCATCGTCGACGATCGCCCGGCTTCGTACGAGCGCATCGCCTCGGTGCTCGGCGCCGAGCAGAATGTGGAGGTCGAGGCCGACCCCAACGAGGCCTTATTTCGGACCGCAGAGGGCAACTACGATCTCCTTATCGTTTCACTCGGACTGGAAAACTTCGACGCGCTGCGGCTGTGCAGCCAAGTGCGTTCGCTCGAACGCACGCGCAGTGTTCCCATTCTTGCAATCGCCGAACCGGACAGTAACGCGCGCATGGTGCGTGGTCTCGAAATCGGCGTGAACGATTATTTGATGCGGCCGATCGACAAGAACGAGTTGCTCGCTCGCGTGCGCACCCAGGTGCGCAAACGCCGTTATACCGAGCGGCTGCGCGACAACGTGCAGCTATCGATCGAAATGGCGATCACCGATGCCCTGACCGGTCTGTTCAACCGACGCTACATGGAGAGCCATCTTGCGACCCTGATCGAACAGGCGGTCGCACGCGGTAAGCCGCTCACCGCCTTGGTGCTCGACATCGACTATTTCAAATCGATCAACGACACCCATGGCCACGACGCGGGCGATGACGTGCTGCGCGAGTTTGCCTTGCGCATCAAACGCTCGATCCGCGGCATCGACCTCGCCTGCCGCTACGGCGGCGAAGAATTCGTCGTGGTCATGCCGGAAACTGACATGGCAGTCGCCGCCATGGTGGCGGAGCGTCTGCGCCGGCGCATTGCGGCCGACGCGTTTGCCATCCAGCAGGGTGCGCGAACCATTCCGGTCACAATTTCGATCGGGATTGCTGCACTACGCGGCAAGGAAGACGACGCCGCGAAACTCCTCAAGCGCGCCGACCAGGCCCTTTACCGGGCTAAGCGCGATGGCCGCAATCGCGTGGTGCCGGAGGCGGCATGAGCTGCTGCGCCGGCCTAAAATCAATGACTTTTCTTGATCTTACACGAGGTCGTTAATCACAATTATTGTGGTTAGCGGGCAAATTCCACTTTTTGGCGAAATTTTGGCCGTTGATTTCTCCACAGGTTAAGATAGCCTTTTGTCGGAAAGCATACAGAGCCGGGAAGATTGTCGTCTGCCGCGCGTTACGCGATGGCAAGGCATCCTCTGGCTATCGACAACCCTACGGAGTGCTCAGGTCCGCCGCATCTCCTGGGTCCGTGGGGTTCGGCCGGCACGGGATCGGTTCGAGTGGCCTCCTCATGACACCGTTCCCGGCCGGCCACCTTTTCACTCGCTCCAACAGCGCAAATGCCCGGCACGTGGCCGGGCATGATTGCATTTTGGCGACGAGCGTGTCGCGCTTACTTGATCTTCGACTCGCGAAATTCAACGTGCTTCTTCGCCACCGGATCGTATTTCTTCTTCACCAGTTTGTCGGTCATGGTGCGCGAATTCTTGCGCGTCACGTAATAGAAGCCGGTATCAGCACTGGAAACCAGTTTGACCTTGATCGTGGTGGCTTTGGCCATGGCAGAACCTCTAAAAAGCCCGATTGCTGCGCGTCAACCTAGTCGGCGGCATTCGAATGTCAAGAAAGCCAGGTGCGGGTCAGCGCTCGGCGCTCAGAGGATTTCGCGGACGAAGCGTTTGCGCAGCATGCGGTAGAGCGGAACCGGAAAGTCGACGCTCATGCCGGTGGCGATCCGATCCTGCAGCTCTTCGAGCACGACGGCGGTGATGCCGGGCATGTCGAGACTGCGGGCTTCAGTGATCGGCAGCCACACCAGCTCAACAAATTCGGCGTCGGGGCCGACCATACCGTCTACGCGATTTACAACGGCGTCGATGTCGGCGGCGAAGAAACGGCTGTCGAAACGCAGCGGGCGCTTCGGTGGAGTGATAGCGCGGGCGATGAAATGGATTTTGCTGAGATCCGGCATCACTCCCGCCGCGGCAAAGGCTTCCCAAGCTCCGGACGGCGTCTTGATCGTTGCTTCGGTGCGCACCCCAAGCATGAGACCGGTTTCCTCATAGGTCTCGCGGATGGCAGCGAGCGCAAACGCGGCCGCTTTGGCCGCGCTCGGATGCCGCACGCGCTGCATCAAGCGGGAGGCGTGGCGCTGGTGCAGCGGCGTCAGTGCCGCCATGAGCCGATCGGCGGGTTCGATACGGCCTCCCGGGAAGACGAATTTCCCCGGCATGAAACGGTGCCGCAGATGCCGGCGGCCGAGCAGCACCTTGGGAACCGTTTCACTGCGATCGATAAGAATGAGCGTCGCGGAATCGCGAGGCTTTAGGTTCGGAAAAGTCTGATCGCGAATGGTGCGCGTCAGCCGTTCGGCCCTATCCGCCGCGATGCCAGCCTCAACCATCGGCTCGCTCATTACGGTTCTATCCAATTAATTGCTCGCTTGCGAATGCAGCCGCCTGCTAGATTTCCGCCACTTCGGCGGCCTGTGTCCAGTTTTTTGCCCACGGGCGACCACATGCCGGACCAGCTTGAAGCGCAAGGCACCGGCGACCGGCGCTGCTTCGACGAGTTCGACGGTCACCGGATCGCCGAGCCGATGTGTCTGAGTGCGGCCGATAAAGGCGCGGCCCGGTTCGTGAAAACGGAAGTATTCGTCGCCGATGTGGCGCGCCGGTATGAATCCATCGGCACCGGTTTCGTCCAGCTCGACGAACAGACCGGCATGCGTGACGCCCGAAATATGTCCATCGAACACGGCGCCGACGCGGTCGGCCAAAAAATGCGCGATCAGCCGGTCGGCAGTCTCGCGCTCGGCCTTCATGGCGCGGCGTTCGGCTGCCGAAATGTTGGCGGCGATTTCGGCAAGCCCACGCGTATCGACCTCGCCGGCGAGACCATCGGTGCCGAGGGCGAGCGCGCGGATCAGGGCCCTGTGTACGATGAGGTCGGCGTAGCGACGGATCGGCGAGGTGAAATGGGCGTAACGGCGCAGGTTGAGGCCGAAATGGCCGAAATTTTCCGCCGAATATTCGGCTTGCGCCTGGCTGCGCAACACGACTTCGTTGACCAGTCGTTCAACGTCGCAGCCTTTCACCTGCGCCAGGATTCGATTAAATGCGCTTGGCCGTAACGCGCCCCCCTTTGGCAGGGAAATGTCAAGCGTGGCCAGGAACTCCCGCAGCGCGTTGATCTTTTCCGGCGCCGGCTCGTCGTGCACGCGATAGATGAGCGGCACGCGGGTGCGCTCGCAGCTTTCGGCGGCGGCGACATTGGCGAGGATCATGAATTCCTCGATCAGCCGGTGTGCTTCCAGCCGCTGCGGCATGACTACGCGGTCCACGGTTCCATCGGATTTGAGCACGATCTTGCGTTCGGGAATTTCCAGATCGAGCGGCTCGCGCTGGTCGCGTGCGCAGCGCACCGCGCGATAGGCGGCGTAGAGCGGATCGAGAACCTTTGGCACGATCGGTTGGGTAATTTCGTCGGGCCGGCCGGACACCGCAAGCTGCGCCTGTTCATAATGCAGGCGCGCCGCCGAGCGGATCAACACGCGGTAGAACGTATGCGAGCGCTTGCGGCCGTCGGCGCCGATCACCATGCGCACCGCGAGTGCCGGTCGGTCCTCGTCCGGCCGAAGCGAGCATAGATCGTTGGAGATGCGCTCGGGCAGCATCGGCACGACGCGGTCGGGAAAATAGACCGAATTGCCGCGCTCGGCCGCCGCGCGGTCGAGCGCCGAGCCCGGCCGCACGTAATACGCCACGTCCGCGATTGCCACGCGGACGATGTAGCCGCCCGGATTGCGCGCATCGGGGTCAGCCGCGGCATGAACCGCGTCGTCGTGATCCTTGGCGTCAGGCGGATCGATTGTAACGAATGGCACGTCGCGCCAGTCCTCGCGGCCTGTAAGCAGAGCAGGTCGTGCCGCCTCGGCTTCGGCCAGCGCGGCGCGCGAAAAGGTTTGTGGAATCTCGTGGGCGTGGATTGCAATCAGGCTGACCGCCCGTTCGCTCTTGATCGAGCCGAGCCGTTCGACCACGGAGCCGTTCGCCAAGCCGAGCCGGCCGTGGCGTGCAACTTCGACCGAAACGAGGTCTCCGTCTGCGGCCCCCGCCGTGGCACCGGCGGGAATCGAAAGTTCGCGGCCGAGTTGCTTCTTGTCGATCGGCACCAGCCGCCCGCCGCCGCCGGGAAGATCGCGGAAAACGCCGAGCACACGGTGCTTGGCGCGGTCGATGAGTTTGATGACGCGGCCGCTTATCTCCTCGCCGGATCGCTCGATCCGGATCAGCGCGCGGTCGCCGATTCCGGCCACTTCACCCGGTTTGGCGCGCCGCGGTGTAATAATGCGGATGACCGGCGGCGCGCCGTGGGTCTGTTCGTCCCATTCGGTCGGTCGCGCCAAAAACTCGCCGTCACCGTCACGACCGGTTATATCGGCGAGCACGACGGGCGGCAGCGTGCCGGCGCGATGCAGCCGCTTGCGCCGCCGATCGATATGCCCTTCGTCGGCCAATTCCCGCAGCATGCTGTTGAGCGCGGCGCGGTCGGCATTTTTGGCGCCAAAGGCGCGCGCGATTTCCCGGGTGCCGACCTTGCCGGAACGATCGCGGATGAAGGCAAGAAGGTCCTTGCGTGAGGGCAGCGTATCTTTCATCGGCCCGCTCATTGGCCGTTTTCCTTGGCCAGCGGTCGTTTCGTCTAGACTATTCGGCGGCTTCCGTCGGCGGTTTGCGCCTTGTTTTGGAATTTGCCGACGGTTTGGAAGGCCTTGCGGAAGGCCTGGGAAGGGCAGGTCTCGCCTCCGCGCTGGTCGTTGGTCGCTTGCCGGGGCGTTTGGCTCTCCGCGGACGTGCGTGCGGGGCCGGAGCGCCGCGTTCGGCACGGGCATCGAGCAAGGCAACAGCCTCCTCGAGTGTGACCGTCTCGGGCGTCCTGTCGCGCGGCAACGTCGCGTTGATCCCGGCATGGCTGACATAGGGACCGTAGCGGCCATTTTTAGCAACGACCAGTCCGCCCTTGCTCGGATGCTCGCCCAAGGGCCGGCCGGGGTCGGCGCCAAACCGCCGAGAGCGCGGCCCTTTGGCGACCTTTTCGGCTATCAGCGTCACGGCGCGGTTGAGCCCGATGGTGAACACGTCGTCGCCGGTTTCCAGGTTGGCGTAGGTCTTGCCATGCTGCACATAGGGGCCGAAGCGGCCGATGCTGGCGCGGATCGGCTCGCCGTCTTCGGGGTGACGGCCGACTTCGCGCGGCAGCGAAAGCAATTTGAGCGCAGTGGCGAGATCGACGTCTTCGGGCGTCATGCCCTTCTGCAGGCTGGCGCGTTTTGGCTTTTCGCCGTCTACGGATTCGCCAAGCTGCACGTAAGGGCCGAAGCGCCCGCTGCGCAGCGTCACGTCCAGGCCGGTTTTGGGATCCTCGCCGAGTTTTTTGGTGCCGATGTCGGCTGCGCCGTCGGCGGCAGGCGACAGCGGCCGCGTGTAGCGGCATTCCGGATAATTGGAGCACCCGATGAAGGCACCGTATTTTGAAAGCTTAAGCGTGAGACGGCCGCCCGAGCAATTCGGGCATTGACGCGGATCGGCACCGTCGGCGCGCGGGGGAAACAGATGTGGCGCCAGCAGGGCATCGAGCGCGTCGATCACTTGCGAGATCTTGAGGTCCTTGGTGTCGTCGACGGCGCCGATGAAGTCGCGCCAGAAGTCGCGCAACACTTCGCGCCACGCGATTTCGTGATTGGAGATAAGATCGAGTTGTTCCTCAAGACCAGCGGTGAAATCGTACTCCACATATTTTGCAAAAAAGCTTTCCAGGAAGGCGACGACGATGCGGCCGCGGTCTTCCGGATACAGCCGGCGCTTATCCAGGCGCACGTATTTGCGATCTTTGAGCACCTGCAGGATGGAGGCGTAGGTCGAGGGCCGGCCGATGCCGAGCTCTTCCAGGCGCTTGACCAGAGAGGCTTCCGAGTAGCGCGGCGGCGGTTCGGTAAAATGCTGGTCGGCGGCGATGGAGCGTTTTGCCAGGCGCTCGCCTGTGCTCATTTCCGGCAGCCGGCGCGACTCTTCGTCGTCGGTATCCTCGTCTCGTCCTTCCTGATAGAGCGTCAGAAACCCATCGAACTTCACCACAGTTCCCGTCGCGCGCAGTTCAAGGAGCCGGGCTGCGACCTTCGCCGTAATATCGGCGGTGGTGCGCTCAAGTTCAGCGGATTCCATCTGGCTCGCCATCGTCCGCAGCCAGATCAGCTCATAGAGCTTGGCCTGATCGGCATCGAGATAGCGCTTGGTTTGCTGCGGTCGGCGGCTAAGGTCGGTCGGCCGGATCGCCTCGTGCGCTTCCTGTGCGTTCTTGGCCTTCGTTTCATAACGCCGTGGCGAAGGTGGAACGTACCGCGCGCCGTAATCGTCAGCGATCACGCGCCGCGCGGCGCTGACCGCTTCGCCGGCGATCTGGACTCCGTCGGTGCGCATATAGGTGATGAGGCCTACGGTTTCGCCGCCGATATCGACGCCCTCGTAGAGCCTTTGCGCCACGCGCATGGTATGGGCCGGAGCGAAGCCGAGCTTGCGGCTGGCTTCCTGCTGTAAGGTCGAGGTCGTGAAGGGCGGTTGCGGATGCCGCTTGACCGGCTTTGCTTCGACCGCGGCTACCGTAAAGACGGCGTTCTCTAGCGCTTGCTTGAAAGCCTCGGCTTCGGCGCCCGAGCCGATGTCGAGACGCTGCAGCTTCTTGCTGTCAGCGCCAACAAGGCGCGCTTCGAAGGTTTCGTTACGCGGCGTCGCCAGTGTAGCCACGATCGACCAATATTCGTGGCGGACGAATTTCTCGATTTCCAGTTCGCGGTCGCAAACGAGCCGCAATGCCACCGATTGCACACGTCCGGCCGAGCGTGCGCCGGGCAGCTTGCGCCAGAGCACCGGCGACAGCGTAAAGCCGACGAGATAATCGAGTGCGCGACGGGCGAGATAGGCATCGACCAGGGCCTGATCGATGGCTCGCGGCTGCCGCATCGCTTCTGTGACCGCCTGCTTGGTAATGGCATTGAAGACGACCCGCTGGATCGTCTGTCCGTTCAGCGCCTTCTTTTGCTTGAGGACTTCGAGGACGTGCCAGGAGATCGCCTCGCCCTCGCGGTCAGGGTCGGTCGCCAGAATAAGTTTGTCGGCACCCTTGACGGCGCGGGCAATGTCGTTGAGCCGTTTCGCTGCCTTGGGGTCGACCTCCCACAGCATGCGAAAATTGGTGTCGGGATCGACCGAACCACTCTTGGCCGGCAGATCGCGCACATGGCCGAACGAGGCCAGAACCTCGTAGTTGCGGCCCAGATACTTGTTGATCGTTTTTGCCTTGGCGGGCGATTCTACCAGTACAAGATCCATGCTAACCCAATGATTCAATGCGGCTTTTCTTGCTCGTCCCGACGACTGGGCGCAGTCGGGCCGCCGCGAACATGGGTAATGCAGCCCCGCCTGTCAAATCGGAGCCGCTGCGAGCGCCTGAGTGCCGCATGCAAGAAGCAAGCGGACGACGCGGAATGAAAGGGTTACCAGATATAATCGTAAAAGTTGTATATTTGTAAAACATCTCGTATAGGTGTAGATAAGGAAAGGGCGCCGAAAGGTAAAGGCAAGCCGATTCGGGCACGGCCAATGTCTGCGACCGATTGGAATATGGTGACATGCAAGCGAACGCCGGTGGCGACCGGGAACGGGTTCAATCGCCGAGCGCTGCAGCTCATTATATAGCCACGCTCGCCGACGAACTTGCGCAGATCGCCAGAGACCACCGGCTCGACGGCCTTGCCTACATACTCGATATGGCACACTTGGAAGCCGACCAAATCGCGAATGGGGCAGCCGATTTGAGCGGACGCCCCATTTGAGGGCTCGTCCGCGTTCATGTGGGCTTGGCTCACCGTCGCAGCGCTCCCACACCGAGCTGCGCTAGAAACGCACGACTGGGATAGCCGTCGGGGATCATGCCAAATCGGTGCTGCATTTGCCGAATATCATCGCGCAAATCGAAATCGATGTGGCCCTGAAAATCGTCGACCTTAAATCCCTGCGCGGCAAGGTGCTGCTGCAGCGCAATTCGCTCACCTCGCGAAGGCTGAAAATCGTTCGTCGGCCAGGCAGCGCGGATCGGACCATAACCGCGCAGCCGGTCTGCAAGGTCTCCAACAGCCAGCGCGTAAGCGTCCGAATTGTTGAATGATTTGATGACGATGAAATTTGGGGTGACCAGAAAGACGGGTCCTGCCGCGCCGCTCGGGAAAAACAGGATGGCGTCTCCTGTGCCAGGTAGTGCCGCTCCATCGGCACGCCTGAAACCTCTTGCGGCCCATTCGCGCAATGGGCCTCGACTCATTCGATAATCGAATCCTCGCGGTACGTTCACCTCAAAGCCCCACGGCAACCCATGTCGCCATCCCGCTTTGTGCAAATAATTGGCGATCGACGCGAGCACGTCGGGTACGTTGGTCCAGATGTCCGGCGGGCGGCTGCCGCCGTCAAAATCGACGGCATATTTCAAGTAGCTGGACGGCAAAAACTGCGATTGCCCCATGGCGCCCGCCCATGATCCGACAAACTGCCGGCGCGGAATTCCGCCCCGCTGCAGAATGGTCAGCGCGCTGAGCAACTCATTCCGGAAAAACGGCGCCTGAAATCGCGCGTAGGCGAGGGTGGCGAGCGAGCGAAAGACGTCCCAAGAATCGCGCGCCTGGCCGAATGAGGATTCGATGCCCCAAATGCTGACGAGAATATTGCCTTCGACATCGAACCGACTCTCGACTGTCCGCAGCGTATCGGTCCACTGCACCAACTTACGCTGCCCCGTGACGATGCGGGCGGGTGACACCAAGCTTGCGAGATAAGCGCCCATCGGTTTGCCGTATTCCGGTTCGGCTCGCATGGCGGCGAGCACCGCGGGATCGGGCGTCACGCCGGAAAAGGCGGAGTCAAAAGTTGCGGTTGAGGTTCCTTGCTTTGCAGCATCCGCGCGTAACGCGGCGAGAAACGCAGCGAACGTGTCGGCAGGTGCGGACAAGGCCGAGCCGCAGGCAAGCAGCAGCGCCAGCACCGGCAGTCCGCGCCACAGCGTCATTAGTGTCGCCTTGCCTTCATTTACATCAGCGATACCAAGCCGCCGCCGTGGCGCTCAAGGCGGCCGGCAATTTCAAGCTCGAGCAGTACAATACGCACCACGCGCGGCGAAGTCTTGGACAGCCGTACGAGGTCGTCGATCGAGATCGGAACGGGACTCAAGAGTCCAACGATCCGCGAACGCTCGTCCGGTGCCGGTTCCATGTACTCGGCCGGCTCGCCGCCGGCAGACTCAAGTTCGCGCGCGGGCAGCTCCATGCCCATGATCGGCTGCAATACGGCGACGATATCGGCGGCTTCGGTCACCGGCGTAGCGCCTTGCTTGAGCAGGCCGTTGGTGCCTTCGGCGCGTGGATCGAGCGGCGAGCCGGGAACCGCAAACACTTCGCGGCCCTGTTCAAGCGCAAGTCGTGCCGTGATCAGCGAGCCCGAACGCTTGGCCGCCTCGACGATGACGACGCCGAGCGAAAGTCCGGAGATCAATCGATTTCGTCTGGGAAAATCGCGCGCCCGAGGCTCCCACCCAAATGGCATCTCGGTGAGTACGATGCCGTGTTCGAGGATCGCATCGACCAGTTCGGCATGTTCGGGCGGGTAAATTTGATTCTGTCCGCCGGCGAGAACCGCGATCGTTCCGCTTTCGAGACTCGCGCGGTGCGCGGCCGCATCGATACCGCGAGCAAGACCTGAAACGCTGGCGAAGCCCGCTTCGCTAAGTCCCTGCACGAGCCGTTGAGTGATTTTCAGGCCGGCCGCGGAAGCGTTGCGCGAACCGACAATGGCCACCGCCGGCATGGCCAGCGCGGCGCGATTACCGCGCACCGCCAGAAGCGGCGGCGCGTCATCGATCATTTGGAGGCGGTGTGGATAATCGGCCTCACCGATAGCAATGAAGGCCGCGCCCAATCTCGATGCGGCCTCGATCTCACGTTCGGCTTGTTCGCGCGAATAAATCTGCGGCGTGGCGCTGCTGCCGCCGCGGCGCGCCAACGCCGGCAATGCCTCAAGCGCCGCACGGGCGCCGCCGAAGTGATTGATGAGCGCTCGAAATGTACGCGGTCCGACATTCTGGCTGCGAATGAGCCGCAGCCAATCGATCCGTTGCTCGTCGGTAAGCTGCACCCCCTGCCGCCTTTCGCTCACATCGCCCCCAATCACCCAGCCAGTTGAGGCTTGGGCGCAAACGGTACGCTCCACATGCCTCACGGCGGCGGTCTCGCGGCCCGCGAGTGCTTGATGAGGCTGCTGAAACGTGCAGCTTCCGATCGCAGAAATTTTCTGAGTTGCTGTGAGTTCATATAAAACGTTTCAATGCCCCGCTTGGCGAATGCATCGCGAACTGCCGGCATAGACAAAACCTTGGCAAACTCCCTATCCAGGCGCGCGACAATAGCGGCCGGCGTACCGCCAGTCGTCATGATGCATATCCACCCTTCGATCTGCATCGCGGGCAATCCCGCTTCTGCCGAAGTGGGTATGTCCGGCGCAAGCGTCGACCGTTGCGTCGATAGCACGGCTAGCGCCTTCAGCGTCCTGCTACGGACTAGCGCCAACAGTGACGACATAGTGCCAACCGCTAAGTCCACCCGGTTTGCGATCAGGTCCGGCATAGCCTGGGCGATACCGTCATAGGGGACGACGGTGAGTTTGATGTTGCCGTATTGTACAAGCATCTCGGCGCCAAGATAGTTGGGCGTGCCGATCGGCGAACTGGCGATGCTCACAGAGTTCGGCTTTTGCTTTGCCATCTCGATGACGTCGGTGATCGTCTTGGCCGGAAAAGCCGGCGCCGCGACGAGCAGCATCTTCGGCAATAGCAGCATCGATACCGGCGCAAGGTCACGTTCGTAGTCGAAGCCGGGATTTGGCAACAACGTTGGATTGACCGCTTGGTTGGAGCCGGTGATCAAAAGCGTATGGCCATCGGGCTTAGCCCGCGCCACGAATGCTGCCGCGATATTGCCGCCGGCGCCTGGCCGATTTTCCACCACCACCGGCACGCCAAGAGACGCAGTGAGATACGGCGAGAGCACACGCGGCACGAGGTCGAGGATTCCTCCGGCTGCCGAACCCGCCTCGAACCTCAATGGCTCCGTCCCCGGCCAAGGCTCAGCGCCAAGCGCCGCCGGCGCGGTACAGACCAAGCTCGCAAACAGCAGTGCGCGGACAATCATGTGTTGCGCGGCTCCAACATAGATCGCCGGTCCTTTGTCCGTGTACGGCAAGCGTGTAAAGTGTGCACTTGTTCGAAAGTCGCGACAACTCGGCGAAACTAATAGTTCCATAACGCCGCGATAAGGGCGCCAAACTTCAAGAGGTACGCGCCCTATGGCGGTCTACCTTGCGGGTGAAAGCTGCCTTCATGGACTTGCGCCAGCTTCGTTACTTCGTCGGGGTCGTCCAGGCTGGCAGCCTCTCGCGCGCCGCAGATCAGTTGCACGTCGCGCAGTCCGCCATCAGCCATCAACTCGCCAGCCTGGAGTCGGAGTTGGATAGGCAATTGGTGACCCGAGGCCCAAAGGGCATCACGCTGACCGAAGCGGGAAGCGTCCTCTACCGTCACGCCGAAGCTATCCTGCGTCACGTCGAATTTGCCAAGCAGGACGCCGCCAGAGCACTCAACGTCCCATCCGGCGGAGTCTCGGTCGGATTACCGAACCTTCTCGCGCCACTCTTAAGCTATGAATTGTTCAGGCGGGTTCGGGCTACGTACCCGCAAATTCTGCTGCATCTCAGCGAGGCCAATGGTTGGTTGCTGCGCGAACGGTTGGTGAATGGCCGTCTCGACATCGCTCTGCTCTACGTCGGCCTCCCGGAGCGCGGCATTGCGGTTGAGCCGCTGATCCTTGAGGAGCTTTTCCTGGTGACCGCAGATCCCGATACCTCGCCCATTCGAATTGTCGATGCGGCACAACGTACATTGCTGTTGGCCGCTGCCGGCAGCAATAGCCGGCGCGTCACTCAGGACGCGTTCAACAAACACGGCCTGACTGTCGCGCCGGCCGCCGAAATTGACACAATAAGTACGCTTCGGCGCCTCATCGCCGAAGGGGCCGGCGATTCCATCATGCCATGGAGCGCGCTTTACGACGGCGAAGGCAAAATTGCGCTGAACTACCGGCGCTTCGAGGACGCGAGACTGGTTCGGCCGGTTGCTTTGTGCTTTTCCGATGTCGGCCAGCGCAGTCCCGCCATCGAAGCCGTCGCGTTGATGGTGAAATCCCTGGTCCGGGAACTGGTCGAGAGTGGTACTTGGCACGGTGTTTCATTGATCGCCGCTTCGGACGAGTTGTCTCCTTCCCTGGCTCCGGCTAGAGATTCGGAATTGGACGCACTCTGACGGAGTCCTATCGGAGCCCGATCCTGCTTTCGGTGCCACGCATCAGCCGCGCAATATTTTCATGATGCATCAGCCACAGCAGCACCGACAGCAGGAGAAAGAGTCGAGTCTCCAGCACGTCGCCGCGCCACGACAAGGCCATCGGCGCAGCGATCGTCGCGAGCAACGCAGCCAGCGACGAATAGCGGGTGACGGCCGCGATCACCAGCCAAGTCACGCAGAAGGCCAACAGGCCGAACCACAAGCCGAAGCCAAGGAGCAGACCGAGATAGGTGGCTACACCCTTGCCGCCCCTGAACTTAAGCCACACCGGGAATAGGTGGCCCAAAAATGCCCCGAACGCGGCGGCAAGCGCGACCTCACGGCCGAACAGGTGCTCGACGACCACGACGGCCACGGTGCCCTTGAGCATATCACCCAACAGTGTCGCAGCGGCGAGCGTCTTTCTCCCGGTGCGCAATACGTTGGTGGCGCCGATATTGCCCGAGCCGATGGTGCGGACATCGGGAGCTCCAGCAAGCCGCGTGATGATGACGCCGAACGGAATGGAGCCGCAGAGATAGCCGAACACCAATGCGGCAAGATATTGGGGCGCGAACGACAATGCGGGCATCGGCTTAGCCGGTGTGCGCCTTTTTGCCGGTCTCGCGCGGCTGGAAGCCTGCCGCCGTCGCCTCGGCGGCGGTGCGGTAGATGACAAAATGCCTGAGCCTCTCGGCGGCGACGCGCGCGAGCGAGGTCAAACCGAACGAGAAGATCTTTCGCGTCATGTCGGCCATGACAAAATGGGCGGCGGCGTCTTCGTTGATATCGGTTTCGCAATAGACGCAGCGCAACTTGCACCGTTGCCGAGCCTCGTCCTCGACGATGTAAAACTTGTTGGCGGCGTATTGCCGTTCGGCTGGATCGCAGACGATGCAATTGGCGTTGCCGCACGTAATGCCGGTTCCGATCGGCTGAACGTAGACCGGATGTTGGGGTTCGGCGAATCCTCCGGGATATTGCTGCAGCGATTTGTTCTTATGCAGATGCAACAGCAAAGAGATGAGCGCCATGCGGACCGGAACGCCATAGGCGGCTTGCTGGAAATAAATCGCACGGCGATCTTTGTCGAGGGAAACGTCGAGTTCATTAACGCGCGGCAAGGGATGCATCACGCTTGCTTCAGAGTATTTCTCATCGCGCATGAATTTGGCGTCGATCTTCGGGTAGGGACGTTCCTTTTCGGCCCAGCGCTCCTTCTGAAAGCGCGTAACATACACCGCGTCGGTCTTCTTCTGGACGATGAAGCCGTAATCCTCGGGCTCAGGGATCAGTGCCAGCTGATGCGGTTGATCTGCAGTAACGTACAGGGCGTCGATCGCACCGCCGGCCTCCGATCGGCCGGCGGCTTTGGAGACGATGCGGCTATGAAACTCTTCCCGCAGCCGCCGGTCGACGTGTTCGGGCAGTTCCATGCCGGGAGCGGGGAGTGGATCGATGGTCGCGCCGAAGCGCGCCAAGGCATAAACGAAGGAGTGGATGGTGCGACTGCCCTTGAGATCGCCGGAAATCGCGATCTTCATATTCTTCAGGCTCTTCTTCTTGGAGCGCAGCGTAAACAGGTCGCACAGCGTCTGCGTTGGGTGCTCGTGGCTGCCGTCGCCGCCGTTGATCACCGGGATCTGCGAATACTCCGCGGCCAGCCGCGCCGCGCCGTCACGTGGGTGGCGGATGACGACGATGTCGGAATAATTGGAAATGACGCGGATGGTGTCGGCGAGGCTTTCGCCTTTTGCAGCGGAACTGACCGCCGGGTCGGCGCTGGTGATGTTGGCGCCGCCTAGCCGCAGCATCGCGCTTTCGAAGGAGAGCCGGGTGCGCGTCGACGGCTCGTAAAACAGGCTCGCTAGAACTGACTTGGCGGCAAGATCAGTGCTGCGTCCGATGCGGTAATGAACATTGCGATCGGCCAGCTCTTGCAAAAGCCCTTGCGCGACCTCGAAGATCGTTTCGATCTCCTTATTGCTGAGGTCATTGATCGAGATGATATGGCGCGTGGGCGGCAGGGCCTTCGTCATCAAAGCGGTGCTATAGGCCCAATCCGGTCGCCACGGCAAGCCTGCTCTCGCCGCACACCGCGTTGATGCACCGGAAAATCAGTCGGCGTGATGGTCGCGTTGCATTGCGCGCGATTCATTCGCCAGGCGGTCGAGTGCGCCTTGCAGAATGTAGGCGGCGGCGTGCTGATCTATCACCGCCTTGCGTTTGGCGCGGCTTGCGTCGGCATCGATGAGCGCGCGTTCGACCGCTGCGGTCGACAGCCGCTCGTCCCACAGCGCGATCGGAAGCTCGGTCAACTTGGCGAGGTTGCGGGCAAAGGCGCGCGTCGCCTGGGCGCGCGGGCCTTCGGTTCCATCCATGTTGATCGGCAACCCGAGCACAAGTCCGACGGCGTGGCGTTCGGCGGCGAGATCGAGAATGCGCCTGGCGTCAAGATTGAAACGCTTGCGGGCGATGGTTTCGACCGGCGTGGCCACGCGCCGGTCCGGATCGCTCGAGGCGACGCCGATGGTCTTGGTGCCGAGATCGAGCCCGATCAGCGCGCCGCGCACCGGCAACAGCGGGACCGCGTCGATGAGCGCAAGGACCAGCATGCGGTGCGGTTAGCATGCGCGGCGGGTAGCGCCAACGGGCACCTTTCTTCCAGCCGTGCGCCCGATTATGGTTGCTCATCGCGTATTCGCGCAGAGATCATGGGTTGTTCAAGCGGTGACTAAGGTGATCGCTTATCAGAGAGAGCGGACACCACGGCCGGGTCCCGACACGCTCATGCGGCTCATTCGATCGATTCTCGCCACCACTCTCGTCCTGGTTATCGTGCAGTTCGCCATGTCACAATTTGCAGAGGCGACGGAAATGAAAGTCATTAGCGGCGGTGCTTTCAAGCAGGTGCTTAACGATCTTCTCGGCGCGTACCAGAAGGAGAGCGGCAATAAGGCCGAGGTCACCTATCGAACCGTCGGCCAGCATCTCAAGCTGATCGCGGGCGGCGAAGAGAGATTCGACGTGGCCGTGCTGACGCCCGAAGCGATCGAAAATCTCGCCAAGGAGGGTAAGATCGTGCCCGGCAGCCGCGCCGACCTCGCCAAAACCAGCGTCGGCGTTGTGGTCAAGGCCGGCACGCCACTTCCCGATATCAACACGGTCGACGCGTTCAAGCGCACGCTCTTGGCGGCAAAATCGGTTGCCTATATCGACCCCGCGGCCGGCGGTTCAAGCGGTATCTACGTCGCCAAGCTGTTGGAACGCTTGGGCATCGCCAAGGAGGTCAACGCCAAGGCTGTGCTGGTGCAGGGCGGTGAGGTCGCCACTCACGTCGTCGATGGCGAGGCCGAAATCGGGATTCACCAGATCAGCGAAATTCTCGCCGTCAAGGATGCCGTGCTGGTGGGCCCATTGCCGCCGGACATACAGAATTTCACCGTTTATTCCGCCGGTGTGAGCGGTGAAGCTACCGACGCGGCGGCTGCAGATGGGCTGGTCAAGTTTCTTGCCGGTCCGGATGCAATCCCGATCATAAAATCCAAAGGGATGGAGCCAGCCTATTGATGGGCGTCCAAAAAGCATTCGCCCGCACGAAGGCGGGCGAATGCTTGGTTATGCGGGGGGCAGAGCGCCGCTTGGTCAGTTCCGAATGTGTTCCAGGGCGATGCGAGGGATTTCCGACCGGTGGATTCCGATGTCGGCCAATTCGCGATCGTTGAGGCTGGATAGCTCGCGGACGGCAGCTCCGTATTGCCGCCATTTGTGGACGTAACGGATAAGGGAAGTAAGCATTTTGATCCTTTCCCCGGTCTTTGCCGGTATATCGACCGGGATATAGGGTCTTTTCTACTGCGTTGCACAATAAAATGCTGCATCGCAGCTTTGAATAATTTGCATATTAAGTTTACAGATCATAAGGAGTCGTGCTTTGGTGATTCCACGGAGCCCATTTTCGTCTATATTTTTTCGAGAGTGGCCATGCGCGCCACGCGGTTCCAGGCTGGGCCTTCATTGACACGCCTTTTGCCCGCATTCGGCCACGAGCCGATCCCGCTGCCGCCGAACTTCCAGACTCGTATGAGGGGCGTTGTTGCGTACGTTAGGGGAGTTCGAATGGGGACTGCTCACGACCACCGCCGCTATGCGGAGGAGTGCGTTGCAATGGCGCAGCGCGCCGACGACGAAAGCGACAAGGCGCTTTGGCTTACCTTGGCCCAATCGTGGGTGCGCCTTGCCGAACATGTAGCGCGAAACCCATTGGGGCCGCCGGACGAGTCCCAGGAAATTGTGGAAGCCGGCATTGCCGGAAGCGACTAGCCTTGCGGATCGGATGCTATCGTCAGCACTCGCTGACTCACAGTGCGGCCGCTACTTGCCGTTTGCGCTGAGCACTTGCTGGCAGGCCGCGCTGATCCTCGAGCGGTTGCGCTGCAGGCAGCTCAGAATAGCGAAGACGTCGCATTCGTTGGTCCGCAGTTCTGTCTGGCAGAGCCGAACCACATCGGGATGACAGGCCGCCCGGTCTTGTGCCGTCCCTTGGACCGGGCCCGGACATTTCGGTGCCTCTGGCTGCTGCGGGAATTGCGCCAGCGCAGCAGTCACGGTGGTTAGCAGGAAAGCCAAACCAAAAGCCGGAACACGGTACCTCATTGTCCCTCCCGAGTTTATCGTTCCGGCATTCGGCCCGCCGCTCGATCCGTGGAGCCTAACACGATTTGCGTGAGGCAGACCGTTCTGCTTCATTTTATCCCTGACTGATTTTCACCGTCGGGAGAGGCCGTCCCATCATCAGGCTTGCAAGCAAAGCCTGCGCGGCGATACATCTCGTCGCGAGGGCGGTTAGCTCAGTTGGTAGAGCGTCTGCTTTACACGCAGAATGTCGGCGGTTCGAGTCCGTCACCGCCCACCATTTAGAGGACAGACGACGGATGACAGACGACGGAAGGCGTGGCTTCCGTTTATCTGTCGTCCGTCCTCTGTCTTCCGACTTCAGATCGCTTCTTTGAGTTCTTTGGAGGCGCGGAAGGCGACCTTCTTGCTCGCCTTGATCTGGATCGGTTCGCCCGTCGCCGGATTGCGTCCCATGCGGGCGGCGCGCTTTCTCACTTGCAGAATGCCGAGGCCGCCGATGCGAATGCGCTCGCCCTTTTTCAGATGCTTGACGATGTTGCCAACCAAGCCGCCGAGGATGGCTTCGGCCTGCTTCTTCGACAGCTCGTTGTCCTCGGCGAGGTTTGCCGCAAGATGCTTCAACGTCACGGTAGTGGCTGGTTTGGATGCCATAAGACCCTCCTCGATGCAGCGTTGGCGGGCGAAAAACGACCCTCAACCACGACGCAGTTAGACGATTCGGTTACGCCTGACCACGCTTGTTTTGCCGATTCCACCGATGTTTTCGGCATTGCCTTTCTATGTCGGGCCACTCTGTGGCGCGTTCAAGGCGCACGCGGAGGCCTGATTTAGGCCTAAAATCCTTGACTTGCAGGGGACCGGGCCTTAACTGCGCACCGCGCCCGCGGGGGCGTAGCTCAGTTGGTTAGAGCGCTAGCCTGTCACGCTAGAGGTCGCGGGTTCGAGCCCCGTCGCTCCCGCCACATCTCAAAATAGACTAAGAGATTTAAGCACTTAGCGTAAGCTGGTCGGCCGGGAACCGACGCGGTTCAAGGCGTAGCGGAACCTGGGCGCGCTCATACTTGCTCGCGGATTTTGTCGGTCTCGGCGCTGACATGATAGTGCGGGATGGCATGGAGATCGGTTCCCCGTGATGCGGATCACCAGGTCTTTTGCGAGTGCACCGTCGAGTGGATGGCGCCTTACACATAGTCGCGCGAGTTCAGCCGGGACCGAACGTATATTCCCCCGTCTTCTCCGACACCGCACCCGCCTCCGGCGCCGGATTGACGCGGCGCCATTCGGTCATTTCGGTCACACCGCGGGCGGCATGGCGAGTAGCGAAACAGCGAATAGAGGAGCTGGCAGCGCCCATTCGCTAGTCGGCCATTCCCTATCCTTTGTAGATCGGCTCGGGCTGCGCGAAGAAGCTCCACAGAATGTGATAAACCAGCGCGTAGTTTTTCTGCTGGAAACTGGCGTGGGAAATGCCCGGCATCACGGCAAAATGTTTGTCGGGATTGGGAAGCCGCTCGAAGAACGCCAAGAGATCAGCAAAGCCGGCGATGCCGTCCCACTGCCCGCGCATAATCAGCGTCGGCACCGTGATCTTTGCCGGATCGACCACCGGAAGGTGGGCGCACATATCGACATAGGTGCCGGTCGGTACCGAGGTGTCGAGCGCGATCACCGCGTCGGCAAAGGCATCGATGACTTTTTCCTCGGCGGTGCCGGGATGATCGCGGTCGAAGATCGAATGGATGAACGTCTTGTCGATCGGGCGCCGGTTCTTGGCCTGAAAGTCGGGCAGCTTTTTCCTTCGTTCGGCAAGCGTCGGCGAGCCTTCGCCGGTCCATACCATGGCGTCGAGCGCCAGCCGGCCAACAAATTCTGGATGGCGCTGCGCGAACAAGGCAGCGCGCAACGCGCCGGACGAAATCCCGTACACCAGGAGCGGACGTTTGCCGCGCAGCTTCCCGATATAGAGGGCGGCGGCGTAGCAATCGTCAGCGCCTTGCGCGATCGGCGCGTTGTTGTCGCGATCCTTGGTGGAGCGGCCGTAACCCTCCATGTCAACGCTCCAGCAATCGAAGCCGCGGCGCGCGAAGTGGTCCATCGCTGAAGAATCCGGCCGACCGGGCACCTGCAGATCGAAGGTCGGTTGCGCCGCCATTGAGGAGCCGTGCACGAACAGGATCGTGCCTATGGATTTTTTTGGATCCCCGGCGCATTTCTCGAACAGGAACAGCTCTACGTGGCCGTCCTTGGTCGTCCAATGATCTTCGGCTTTGATCGGAGCGGCCGTCAGGTTGGACGTGTCGTTCATGGGGCACCGTGAAAAATGGGAGCGAATTGCGAATAGAGCAGCGGATCATTATACTATTCGCTACCCGCCATTCGCGCTAATTGATCAGCGTAATGTGGTTGTCCTTGATCACCTTGGCCCATTTATCGACCTGCGCCTGCATGAAAGCGGCGAATGCAGCTTGAGTCATGACCATTGGCTCGGCGCCTTTCGCCTCCCACGCCCTCTCGATGTCAGGCCGGCTCAGGATTGCGGAAATGGTGTCGTGCAGTTTGGCGACGATCGCTGACGGTGTGCCTTTCGGTGCCATAAAGCCGACCCATTGACTGAATTCGAAGCCGGGAACGGCTTCAGCGATGGTCGGCACGTCCGGCAGGATGGGCGAACGGCTCAGCCCGGTAGTGCCGAGAGCGCGTACTTTGCCGGCCTTGATATATGGTGCCATGGTCGGAATGGCATCGAACAGTATTTGAATTTGCCCGCTGAGGATGTCGATACGCATGCCGGTCGAGCCTTTATACGGCACGTGCACGATGTTGATCCCGGTGAGATTCTTCAACAGTTCGGCGGCCATGTGATAGTTCGAGCCCGGTCCTGACGAACCGAAATTGAGCGTGCCCGGTTTTGCCTTCGCCAACGCTATCAACTCGGCAATGTTTTTTGCCGGCACCGATGGATTGACCACCAATACCAGATCGTTCTCCTCCATCGGCGCGATCGGCACGAGATCGCGCAACAGCTCGTAAGGCTTATGCTTATACAGCGTCTCGTTGACGGTCTGGGTACTGCTCGCCATCAACAGTGTGTATCCGTCCGGCGGCGATTTGGCGACAAGATCGGTGCCGATCGTGGTGCCGGCGCCGGGGCGGTTCTCGATGACGAACGTTTGATGCAGAGCCTTCTCCAATTCAATAGCAAGCGCGCGGACAAAGACGTCGGTCGGTCCGCCGGCGCCGAACGGAACGATAATCTTGACCGGCCGCGACGGATACGTGTCGGCCCATGCAGGCCATCCCGATAGAGCCGATGCGGCAGCGAATGCCAGCAGAGCGGAAGCCTGTCGCCGCGTGATCTGAATGCGCATGGCCCGTTGTCCCACCTTCTTCAGTTCAATTTGACGCCGGTGATACGGATGACGTCGCCCCAGCGCTTGTATTGGGAAGCGATAAAGGCGGCAAAAGCGGCAACCGATTCCGGTTGCGGTTGCCCGCCGAGACCAACAATCTTGTTGCGCAGCGCTGGTGTCGCCAGGCCTTGGTTCACCACCGCGTTGATCTTGTCGACGATGGCCGCCGGCGTTCCGGCAGGGGCGACGATGGCCTGCCAGGAATCCGGCGGCATGCCCTTGTAGCCCAACTCATCCATGGTCGGCAGATCCGGCAGCTCAGGAATGCGGTGCGGGCTGGTCACCGCGAGCGCGCGCAACTGCCCGGATTTGATAAAGGGCGAGATGCCGGTCGTGCCTTCGAAGGTCATGTTCATCTGTCCGGATACCACGTCGGTGGTCGCCTGCGACGCAGACTTATAGGGCACAAAAACGATGTTGGTGCCGGTGATATGCTTGAACATTTCGCCGCTTAGATGCGGCGGCGTCCCGATCACCGCGCCGTAATTGAGTTTGCCCGGATTGGCCTTGGCGTAGGCGACCAGCTCCTTGACGCTGTGTGCCGGCACCGATTTCTGCACGGCGAGCACCAGCGGTGCCGATGAAACCAGCGCCGTGGCGGTGAATTCCTTGAGCGGGTCGATGCCCGCATCCTTGTATAGTTGCGGGCTAATGGAAAGCGAGCCCGCGGTCCCCGCCAACAGCGTGTAACCGTCGGGCGGCGAACTGGCGACCAGCCTCGCGGCGAGCGTGCCGCCGGCGCCAACGTGGTTCTCGACCACAACGGGGCCGAGATGTTCCGAGAGGTAGGCGCCGATGATGCGCGCGGCGACGTCCGGTGGCCCGCCAGGCCCGAACGGCACGATGAGCTTGATCGGGTGATCGGGAAACGTCGCCGCGCTGCCGACCATCGGGACGCCGAGCACGATGGCGCCAGCAATAACGATGGCCCCCAGAATGCATAGACAGCTCGACCGTGCTGTTGCGCCGCGCATTGGCGCTCTCCCCGCTTGCGTTTGTTGCGAAATCGTAACATCGCCGGCGCCGTCGGCGTCAATGTTGAGGATCGACGCACAGGCCTGCCTTGCACCTTGTTGTGCACTGCGCTAAGGGTCGCGGCGTTCGATTTGCGGCCGAATCTGCTTATCTTTTGCGGCAAATCAGCGCCCTCTCTTTACCTCCCTCCCGCGTGCCGACAGGTAATAGGAGGGAAGCCCGCGGAACCTCCGCGAACGACTATTCAGCCTTAAGGGAGGCGTCTGTCGATGGCCGACCGAAGGGACTGGCAATGAGTCAATCGATCAGTCAGTTGCTGCTGGCCTACATTCCGCTCATCGTCTTTATCGGCGTTGCGGGGGTGATCGGTCTTGCGCTTTTGGCTGCAGCCTTTCTGGTCGCCTACAAGCAGCCCGATCCGGAAAAGCTCTCCGCCTACGAGTGTGGCTTCAACGCATTCGATGACGCGCGCATGAAGTTCGACGTGCGCTTCTACCTGGTCGCCATTCTGTTCATCATCTTCGATCTGGAGGTCACGTTTCTGTTCCCTTGGGCGGCGACATTCGCAAAGGTCGGCGTGTACGGGTTCTGGGCGATGATGGTCTTTCTTGCGGTACTGACGGTCGGCTTTATCTATGAATGGAAGAAGGGAGCGCTCGAATGGGATTGAGCGAACCCGCAATCGTCGCGCCGCGTCAGCAGATACTCGATCCGAACACCGGTAAGCCGGCAAGAACGGCGGATGCGTATTTTTCCGAACTCAACAGCGAGCTGTCCGACAAGGGATTTCTGGTAGCGGCGGCGGACGACCTCATTGCCTGGGCGCGCACCGGCTCGCTGATGTGGATGACGTTCGGGCTGGCCTGTTGCGCGGTCGAGATGATGCAGATGTCGATGCCGCGCTACGACGCCGAACGTTTCGGTTTTGCGCCACGCGCTTCGCCGCGGCAGTCGGACGTGATGATCGTCGCTGGCACCCTGACCAACAAAATGGCTCCGGCGCTACGCAAAGTCTACGACCAGATGCCGGAGCCGCGCTACGTCATCTCGATGGGCTCGTGCGCCAATGGCGGCGGCTACTACCATTATTCGTATTCGGTGGTGCGCGGCTGCGACCGCATCGTGCCGATTGACATCTACGTGCCCGGCTGCCCGCCGACGGCGGAGGCGCTGCTCTACGGTGTGCTGCTGCTGCAGAAGAAAATCCGCCGCACCGCGACGATCGAACGCTGAAATTGACGCTAAAGATGGATGAGACGCTCGACAGGCTCGGCCGAACCATCGCTGGCGCGATGCCCTCGTCGGTGACCGGCTATGCGGTCGCCTTCCGCGAGCTGACCGTGACCGCGCAGGCGCGCGATATCGTTGCGGTCATGCGTTACCTGCGAGATGATCCGAACTGTCAATTCGTCAATCTGACCGATATCACTGCCGTCGATTGGCCCGGGCGCGAACAGCGCTTCGATGTCGTCTATCATCTGCTCTCGCCGAAGCACAACGTGCGCGTCCGCGTCAAAGCCCCGGTTGCGGAGGATGCACCGCTACCCTCGATTATCGAGGTGTTTCCCGGCGCCGACTGGTTTGAACGCGAAACCTACGATCTTTACGGCATCGTGTTCACCGGCCATCCGGATATGCGTCGGATCCTCACCGATTACGGTTTTGAGGGCCATCCGCTGCGTAAGGACTTTCCGCTCACCGGCTTTGTCGAGGTGCGCTACGACGACGAGCTTAAGCGGGTCGTTTACGAGCCCGTGCGGCTCACGCAGGAATTCCGCAATTTCGATTTTCTCTCGCCGTGGGAAGGCACCGAGTATGTGCTACCCGGTGACGAAAAAGCGAAATCCGGCGGCGGGCAGGGAGCGTGAGATGAAGGAAACGCTCAAGGCCGGGCTTACGCATCGCTTTATCTACAAGGTGCCGGAGAACAAGACGGTGCCCTACACCTATCCGGAAGCGCCCGAAATCGCCTCCATGCCGAAGGTCTTTGCCACCGGCAACATGATCATTCTG
>JASHRW010000188.1 GCA_030037065.1 Xanthobacteraceae bacterium | reverse complement strand
AGGCGAGAGGCGATCTCGTCACGCTTTTTTGCCGCGTCCTTGTCACCCTGTTTGGCCGCGAGCGTGAACCATTTATAGGATTCTTCGTCACTCTGCTTCACGCCGATGCCGCGCGCGTAAAGAATGCCGAGATTGTATTGGCTGTCTTTTATGCCGTGATTGGCCGCTTTGCGGAACCAAAAAGCTGCTTTGCTGTAGTCCGGTGGCCCGTTGACGCCTTCGGCGTAGAGCACGGCGAGATTATGCATGGCCTTGCCATTGCCTTTCTCCGCCGCCGCCAGATAGAGATCGCGCGCCGCCGCTAAATCCTTCTTGACCCCCAGGCCCTTCTCGTAGAAGCCGCCGAGACGGAACTGCGCCGGTGCCAACCCTTGTTTGGCGGCGCGTTGCAGCCAGTAAGCAGCCGCTGCGTTGTTTTGCAAAACGCCGCGGCCTTCGGCAAAGCGGATTGCCACTTCGTAGGCGGCGGCAGGGTCGCCGGACATAGCCGCGTCGCGTAGCGCGGCATCGCCGATGGTGATCGGCAATTTGTCGTTCACGATGGCGGCCGCGCGGTCTGTCGGCGGCGTGCCGGTTGGGGCGGCCTGCAGAGGCGGCAAAGCCCCTGTGATATCAGACGCGGCCCACGACGGCATCGCCTTTGAATCGGCTAGACCGCCGCTCGGCGGCGTCACCACGCGCTCCGCGGTGTGGTTGTCGCCTCTGTGCGACATGGATTGCCGATCCGGCTTTGCCGAGTTCGCGGGCGTAGCACTCGGCGGCGCTGATGGCGGCGGATTGGGACTCGGCGACGTGGGCGCTTCGTGCGGCTGCTGTTTCGGCGGAATTGATGCTTGCGGCGGCGCGGCCGGCGGAGTTGCTTGTTCGGATCGCGTTTGCAGCGGTGCGCCCGAGTTGTTCTCCTGGAACATCCTGGTCGCAATCCGCACGCAGCCGAGCAGGATGAGCACGACGCCACCGGCGACAATGAGCTTGCGCAAGCGTTGCGAAAGCTTGCCGGACGGCGCCGACGTCTGCGGCGCGTCAATTCCGCCTTTAGTCCTCTGCCCGGGACTCTCCCACGCTGCGGCTTGCGCAGCGCGCCGGGCTGCGGCGATGAAATCGGGCCGCTCGGAATCTGAAATGACCGGCGGTTTTGCCCAGCCGATGGCAGCTTCCGATTCGGCGATACGCTCAGCGGCGGACAGTGGCCGCGAGCGGGGTGCCGTCGATCCGGGTTCAAGGGGGTGGTCGGGGGGCAATGTCGGATCGATTGCCCGCCGCGCAAGGGTGCTGCTGGGCGGCGGCTCCGTTGGCGCCGATCCAGGGTTTGGTGGTAACTCCGAGGTCTCGACAGAATCTGCCGATTCCACTTCGCTCGACGCGAGCGCCGGCTCTGGGTCACTTTCCTGCATTTGTCCGGCCGGCTCTCCGCGCTGAGCGCCGTCGCGGTGCAGGTCGCTTTCGATCGTTGCCAGCCTATCGACCAAGTGCTCGATGGTGCCCGCAACGGCTTCGAGCGAATCCTGGGTGCGGCGATCGTTTTGCTTGATCTCGGCTACGTCACGTTCCATGTCGTGAACCGCCGGAGGTGCGAGCGTCGCGCCGGAAGCGCCGCCGCTGCCGCGGACCTCATCAATGTGGACAAGGAGATCGGTGAGCCCGCGCTCAATCGCTTCAAGATGGCCGAGCCGCGCATCGGAGGCGTCGAAGCGCTGCACCAACGTAGCGATGCGATCCTCCAGATGTGCCAGCGCCGCGTGATCGGTGTGCGTCAGTTGTACCCATTCGAGCTTCTCGATCAGACCGCCGAGCAGCGTTTCAAGATCGCGCGGAACGGCTTGGCCTGCCTCGCTTGAAGCATTCAGGGCGGCGGCAAGCATGTCGACGCGTTGTTCCAGTGCCGACACTGCTTGGCCCGTTGCCGCGTTATTGGCGAGGCTGTCGACTTGGCCGGCAAGAGCGCGCAAGTCTTCCGCGACTTTGGTCAGCGTATCGTTCGAGGCGACATGCGAAATGACGCCGCGCAAGCCGCCGATTGCCGTCTCAAGCTGTTGCAGCGCCGAGGGATCATCCCTCGCCAGGATCATGTCGACCTTCTGCGAGAGCGCCTTCAGGGTTTCATCAAGGCCGACGAGGTTTTCCGCTGGAGTCAACCTGCCCAGCGACTCGTGAACCTCCGCGAGTCCGCGCTCAAGCCCGGCCAAGACATTCGGATCGACACCGGATTGGCGGCTGTGGTCGATGCGCTCGCCAAGTGCTTTGACCTCGATCTCGAGCGATTCAACGGCGTGGCGCGGCAGTGCTTCACTGAGCTGCCGGTTGATTTCGGCCAGGTCCGTACGAATCGCCGCGATGGCTTTTTCGATGTCACGCGCCGGCTCCAGCGCCTCGATGCGGGCCGTGATCTGGCGCATTTGCGATTCAAGGCCGCTGAAATCGATCGCCAGCGCCGGCGCGGTCGGGGGAGCCGATGAGACCGGCGTCTGGTCTCGGGCAGGGCTGCGCCGAGGCGTCGCCGAGCCGGCCGCTTCGCCAAGCTCGGGCTCCTCTCCGTCGCCTGCCGGCTCGGGCACCGTGGGCGGCGCAGGCTCGATTGGCTGGTCGTCGAGTGCACGTTGTCGTGCAGTAATTTCAGCAACCGCATCCTCAATCGACAGGACTGGTTCGGCTTTGGTACGGAGCCGCTGCGGGGCAGCGTCGGTTACAGGTGACTTATGCTCCTCGACCGGATCATCGCGGCGCTCGATCGCAGCGCGCTGACGCGCGGCTTGGGTCTGCGCCAGCCGATCGAGGTGCTGAGCGAGTTGATCGAGCCGTGCATGGGCTTCGCCGAGCCCTAGGCGGGCCTTTTGGCGGGCGGCTTCGCGCGTCCCTTTGTCGCCGTCAGCTTCCGGACGGGTGCGGTCGCTGCGATCGCGACGCCGAGGGGATTCCTTGGGCGGCGGCTTTTGATGCTGGATCGCCTCGGCAGACGCTTCATCGTCGCTCGATTGGACCACGCTGTTGAGCCATTCGCCCACCGACGCGTCGGACCGTTGGCCGGGATCGCGCGCAGCGTCGCGCCCCCGCCGGCGCAGGAATCCGAACTTCCACAGACCGCCAGATTTCATCGCGCCCAAACCAGGTCGGGAGATGCAGCGTGTGCCCTGTTTCGAGCCAACGGTCCGCGGATGGCGCCGTCGGCGTGGTCCCTCGGTCCCCGGCAGGACTTTTCAGGATTAGAGTAAACAAGCCGTTAAGACTTCGGGGCGTCCGACCGCCGCGCCCGGCCATTTCACACGCTGGCATGCGTACTGCGGTCAGGCCGCAGTCAAACCGCCGTCCACCACCAGTTCGGCCCCGGTCGTGAACGCGGATTCGTCGCTCGCCAGGAACAGAATGGTGCGCGCAATTTCGATCGGCTGTGCAAGCCGGCCGAGCGGAGCCGCTTGCCTATAATTGGTCTCCATCTTCAGCGGATCGCGCGCCCCAGCGATCATCGATCGAAGCATGGGTGTCTCGACGAACGACGGATGCACCGAGTTGCAGCGAATATTGTAGCCTTTGCGGGCGCAATGCAGCGCGACCGATTTGGTCAACAGGCGCACGCCGCCTTTGCTGGCGCTGTACGCGGCAAGATTCCCGCTGCCAATGAGGCCCGCGACTGACGACATATTGACGATCGAGCCGCCGCCGCGATCTTTCATGACGCGGACGGCGTGCTTACAGCCGAGAAACGTGCCATCGAGATTAACCGCCATCAGCGCACGCCATTCCTCAAGCGTCGTCGCTTCGATGTCCTTGAGCAGTGCCATGCCGGCGCTGTTGAGCAAAATATCGATGTGGCCGAACTCGGCCACTACCGCATCGGTGACCGCGATCCATTCGTCCTCGCGCGTGACGTCGAGGCCACGATAAGACGCATGATGTCCGAGCGCCGCCAGCGCCGATTCGGAGCGGGAGTTGTCGCGATCGGTCAGAACGACCTTAGCGCCCTCATCGAGCAGCAGCTTCGCGGCGGCTAGTCCGATGCCCGATGCCGCACCGGTGACCAACGCAACTTTGCCTTCAACGCGACCCATTTAATAATGCCAATCGAGCCAGCAATCGCCGGCGAGCAGGCTAGTGCGCGTGGCCGCCGCTGGCTAGTATGACAGGCAATCGATTTTGCTTGTGACCCGTGCGATCGCGAGCGAATGCAAGGAGAGGCCATGCCGGATGCTTTCATCTACGATCACGTGCGCACACCGCGCGGCCGCGGCAAAGTGGACGGCGCGCTGCACGAAGTCACCGCGCTGAACTTGGCGAGCCAGGCACTCGGCGCGATCAAGACCCGCAACGACCTCGATACGGCCATGGTGGACGACGTGGTGATGGGCGTCGTCGATCCTGTCGGCGAGGCCGGAGCCAACATCGCACGCACCGCGGCGCTCGTGGCCGGCTATGGCGACAGTGTCGCCGGCGTGCAGATCAATCGCTTCTGCGCGTCCGGTCTCGACGCGGTCAATTTCGCCGCGGCGCAGATCATGGCCGGCCAGCAGGATCTGGCGGTCGGCGGCGGCGTCGAATCGATGAGCCGAGTCGGGATTGGCGCGGCGGGCGGCGCCTGGTCGGTCGATCCGTCGATCGCGGTTGCCCATTACTTTCTGCCGCAGGGCGTTTCCGCCGACCTTATAGCCACCAAATACGGTTTTTCGCGCGACGATGTCGACGCCTATGCGGTCGAGAGCCAGAAGCGCGCCTCGACCGCGTGGGACGAGGGCCGCTTCGCCCGCTCGGTGATGACGGTCCGGGACGTGAACGGCCTTCCCATCCTCGCTAAAGACGAACATATGCGGCCGGGCACGACCATGCAGTCGCTTGCGTCGCTGCAGCCATCGTTCGCGCAAATGGGCGACAAGGGTGGCTTCGACGCAGTCGCCGTTCAGGCGCATCCCGACGTCGAATACATCAATCATGTGCATCACGCCGGCAATTCCTCGGGTATCGTCGATGGCGCCGCTGCAGTATTGGTCGGCAATGCCCGCGCCGGCAAATGGGCGAGCCTCAAGCCGCGGGCAAGAATCAAGGCCTTCGCCAATATCGGCTCGGAGCCGGCGCTGATGCTGACCGGACCGGTCGATGTCACCAAGAAGGTGCTGAAAAAGGCGGGCATGAGTCTCGCCGATATCGATCTCATCGAGATCAATGAGGCATTCGCCTCGGTGGTCTTGCGCTTTCTGCAGGCGTTCGATCTCGATACCGAGAAGGTCAACGTCAACGGCGGCGCCATCGCCATGGGCCATCCGCTCGGCGCAACCGGCGCGATGATTCTCGGCACCGCGCTCGACGAGCTGGAACGCCGTAATGCCACGACAGCTTTGGTTACACTGTGCATCGGCGCCGGCATGGGCACCGCCACGATCATCGAGCGGGTATAGGTCTTGCCCAAGATCGACATCGCCAAGCTTCCAGCCGATACCCGCACCGGCTATCCGCCGCCGTTTGATCGCGTGGTGGTCGGCCGCGAGCGCAAGCGGCTCGGCAATGCCGCCGGCCTCGACCAGTTCGGCGTCAACCTGACGACGCTCAAGCCCGGGGCCGCCTCGGCATTGCGCCACTGGCACGAGCAGGAGGATGAGCTGGTCTTTATCCTGGAAGGAGAGGCCGTGCTGATCGAAGACGGCGGCGAGACGGTGCTCAAGCCGGGTGATGCCGCAGGGTTCAAGGCCAACAGTCCGAACGGTCATCACCTCGTCAACAAGTCCGAGCGCGACGTCGTCTATCTGGAAGTCGGTGCCCGCTCGAAATACGAGCGCGCCCATTATCCCGATGTCGATCTGATGGTGGTGCGCGACGACACGGGCATGCGTTACACTCACAAGAACGGCGAACCGTATCAATGACCTACACCAATTTCACGGTCGGCATCGGCGCCGACGGCGTTGCGCTCGTCACCTGGAATGCACCCGGCCGCTCGATGAACGTCATCGATGCGGCGGTAACGGGAGAGCTTTCGTCTATCGTCGAACAGACCGCCACGGACGCCGCGGTGAAGGGCGTCGTCATCACCTCCGGCAAGGAGACGTTCTGCGCCGGCGCCGATCTCACCGTGCTGGAAACGCTCAGCCGCGCCTTTGCCGAGCTCTTGGCGTCTCAGGGCGAGGAGGCGGCGAACGAGCGCTTCTTCGAGGACAGCCGCAAGTGGTCGCTGCTGTGCCGGCGCATTGAAACTTGCGGCAAGCCCTGGGTCGCCGCGATTAACGGCACCGCTGTGGGCGGCGGCTTCGAGCTGGCGCTCGCCTGCCATCATCGCGTCGCCGCCGACAACGGCAAGACTCGGCTCGGACTGCCGGAGGTCAAGGTCGGGTTGTTTCCGGGTGCCGGCGGCACGCAACGCATCGCCCGCATGATGCAGCCGGCCGATGCGCTGCAATTCCTGCTCAAGGGCGATCAGATCAATGTCGAGCGCGCCAAGGCGATGAAGCTCGTCGATGCGGTCGTGCCTGCCGGCGAGCTCGTCAAGGCCGCCAAGGACTGGATCGCGGCCGGCGGCAGCGCCAAGGCGCCGTGGGATGTCGAGGGTTTCAGGTTGCCGGGCGGTCCGGTCCATTCGAAAGCCGGCATGATGGTGTTCACACCCGCGAATGCGCTCTACCGCCGCGAGACCTACGACAATTATCCCGCCGCACGCGCCATCATGCAGGTCGTCTATGAAGGCCTGCAACTGCCGATGGATCAGGCGCTCCGTGTCGAGTCGCGCTATTTTGCCCACATCCTGCGTTCGCCGCAGGCGGCGGCGATGATCCGCTCGCTGTTCGTCTCGTTGCAGGAGATCAACAAAGGCGCTCGCCGGCCGCCGGCCGTGCCGCGCAGGACGTTCAAGAAAATCGGCGTGCTCGGCGCCGGCTTCATGGGGGCGGGCATTGCCTATGTGAGCGCGCTCGCCGGGCTGGATGTCGTGCTCGTCGACCGCGATCCGGAAACGGCTGAGCGCGGCAAACAGCATTCGCAGAAACTGATGGACGAACAGGTCAAACGTGGCCGCGCCGATACCGCCGCGCGCGACGCGCTCCTGAAATGCATCGAACCGACCGCAGATTATGTGGCGCTCAAGGACTGTGACCTGGTCATCGAAGCCGTGTTTGAGGACCGCAAAGTGAAGGAGGAAGTCATCGGCCGAGCGCAGAATGTGATCGGCAGCGAGACGATCTTTGGCTCAAATACCTCGACACTGCCGATCACCTCGCTGGCCGCCGCGTTCAAAGACCGTGCGCGCTTCATCGGCATCCATTTCTTCTCGCCGGTCGAGCGCATGAATTTGGTCGAGATCATTTTGGGCAAGGAAACCGGCGAGACGGCGCTTGCCACGGCGCTCGACTACGTGCGCGCCATCCGCAAGACCCCGATTGTTGTCAACGATTCGCGCGGTTTCTATACATCGCGCGTGGTCGGCACGTACCTGCGCGAAGGCCATCTGATGCTGGCCGACGGCGTGCCGGCGGCGATGATCGAGAATGTTGGCCGCATGGCGGGCATGCCGGTCGGCCCGCTGGCACTCAACGACGAAGTCGCGGTCGATCTCGCCTGGAAAATTCTCAAAGCCACCGAGGCCGATCTTGGCCCCGAGGCAGTCGATCCACGACAAAAGGCGCTGCTGGAAGCGATGGTGGAAAAGCGCGGTCGCTTCGGCCGCAAGAACGGCAAGGGCTTTTACGATTATCCGCAAGCCGGCCCAAAGCGGCTGTGGCCGGGGCTCGCCGATCTGCAGCCGACCAAACTCGATCCCGACACGATCGATGTGACCGAGCTCAAGCAGCGGCTCCTCGCCATCCAGGCGCTTGAAACCGCGCGCTGCATCGAGGAGGGCGTCGTGACCGACGTCCGCGAGGCCGACATCGGCTCGATTCTCGGCTTCGGCTTTGCGCCGTTTACCGGCGGCACCCTGTCTTATATTGACGGGATGGGAAGCGGCGCTTTCGTCTCGCTCTGTGCCGGCTTTGCCAAGCGCTACGGTGTTCGCTTCAAGCCATGCAAGTTATTGTTGGACATGGCCAAAAAGGGTGAGGCCTTCTACGGCCGTTTTCCACCAAGCCAGCGCACGGCAGCAGCTTGAGGTCGGACGCGGGCGCATTGGCGTTTGTGTTGCGCCGCGTGTAAGGTCGCGGCCCAATTTTTCCCCGGAACCCGGCATGGCGCGTGATCAAGTCGACCTGACGCCGATTGAGCGGCGGGACGAACTCGTCGCTTGGCTGGCGCAAGGCGCCAAGCCGAAATCGCAGTTCCGCGTCGGCACCGAGCACGAGAAGTTCGGATTCACGCTTGAGGGTCACCGGCCGGTACCTTACGACGGACCACGCGGCATTCGCGCGTTGCTCGAAGGCATGCAGCACCTGCTCGGTTGGGAGCCGATCATGGAAGGCCCGAACGTGATCGGCCTTCATGATGTGACCGGCGGTGGCGCCATCTCGCTCGAACCCGGCGGCCAGTTCGAATTGTCCGGCGCCCAGGTTGAGACTGTGCATCAGACCTCGCGTGAATTGATGGCGCATCTGGCGCAAGTGCGCGAAGTAGCGCAGCCGTTGCACATCGGTTTCCTCGGCATCGGCATGACGCCAAGCTGGACGCGCGCAGAAATGCCGATCATGCCCAAGGGCCGCTACAAGATCATGACCGGCTATATGCCTAAGGTGGGCAAGCTCGGCCTCGACATGATGTATCGCACCTGCACGGTGCAGACCAATCTCGACTTCTCCTCGGAAGCCGACATGGTCAAAAAGCTGCGCGTCGGGCTGGCGCTGCAGCCCGTCGCTACGGCGTTGTTCGCCAACTCGCCGTTCACGGAAGGAAGGCCCAATGGATTTCTTTCTTTCCGCGCCGAAATCTGGCGCGACACTGATAACGATCGCGCCGGCATGCTGCCCTGGGCATTCGAGCCCGGCATGGGCTTCGAGCGGTGGGTCGATTACGCGCTCGACGTGCCGATGTATTTCATCAAGCACGGCGACGACTATGTCGATGTCGCCGGCCAGTCGTTTCGCGATCTTATGGCCGGCAAGCTGCCGGGCATGCCCGGCGTCCGCGCAACCATCTCGGATTGGGCCAATCACCTGAGTACGATATTTCCGGAGGTCCGACTCAAGCGTTATCTGGAAATGCGCGGCGCTGATTCCGGGCCGTTGCCGAACCTGCTGGCGTTGCCGGCTCTCTGGGTCGGCATTCTTTATGACGATACCGCGCTCGATGCGGCGTGGGATTTGGTCAAAACCTGGACCGCCGCAGAGCGGCAAAAATTGCGCGATGAAGTGCCCAGACTTGGCCTTGCCGCGAAAATACGCAACCTCACCGTGTTCGAACTCGCCGGTGAAATTCTCAAACTCGCCCGCGTCGGGCTTAAGCGCCGCAGGCGCCTCGACGTATCGGGCCAGGATGAGACCCGCTACCTCGACGTGATCGAAGATCGGCTGGCGCGCGGCGCCACGCCGGCTCAGGAGTTGTTGGACAAATATAACGGCCCATGGATGGGCTCGGTCGATCCGGTCTTTACCGAAGACGCGTATTGAGATCGTCCGTGATGGGTCGAGCGGCGTTGAACGCCTCGATGCCGGCCTTGCCGGCGGGCCGAGCCGCGCCCCGTAACAAAAAGGAAGAGACCGCCGATTTTGTCACCGGCGTGGCGATGAAAGAAATACTGCATCGCCTTGATTTTATGTTTACCAGTTTCGGCCAGATTCTGCCCATGACCAAAACGTTAACCGCCGATATGCAGCGCAAGCACGCCGAACGGCAGCTGTTCCATGCGCGCCGGGCTTTGAGCCATCTCATAGAGATGTATGAAAGCGGGCAATGGCGGCACCTCTACAAGGAGGACACGTTCGCCGAGGCGGTCCGCCAAGCGCGGCAAACCGTCGACCATTGGACGGGGATGGCTGCCAAATCGGACAGCCTGTAAGATTTCGGCCCTGAACCTTCCCGACCGGATACCGGCCCAGAGCGGGCGCGTGGCGGGCGGCCGCCCGTCGCCCAAACCCCGTCCGCCCTGCGTCATCAAATTTGCATTGAACGGCGGCGTTGCAGCGGATAATCGCGAAGCGCACTGAACATCGCCGAAAATCGGCACGGCCGGGTCCGCCATGGCATCGTTCGTCAATGCCGCGCTTTGTGCCGTAGTGGCGGCCGCGTTCTGGTCGTTGCTCGGATATGCGCTCGGCCGCCATCTCCTGCGACGCACGCTGGCGATCGGCATCGCGCCGGTCCTCGGCTGGGCGGTGCACAGCGCCGTGGCGCTGGCGGTCTTTTATCTGATCGGATTTTCGCGCGCCACGGTTCTCGCTGTCGGCGCGCTTTGCATCCTGCTCGCTGTCGGTTCACTGGCAATGCCCCTCCCAAAGGGCGATGCCGAGCCGACGCCTGGAACGCCGGTGTGGGCGTACGCGGCGGGTGCACTGTTGGCCCTGGTGCCCGCCGCAGCCATTTTTCCCAAATTCACCGCCGATGCCGTCTATCTCGCTGACCCGATTTTCGATCATTCGAAAATCGCCATCGTTGATGCAATCATCCGGCAGGGCCTGCCGCCGATCAATCCGGTATTCGGCGGGGACGCGCCGGGCCGGCTCGCCTATTATTATCTGTGGCACTTCTCCGCTGCCGAGCTGGCGCTGCCGCTTCACGCCAGCGGCTGGGAAGCCGATATCGGGCTCACCTGGTTCACTGCCTTCGCGTCGCTGACGCTGATGATGGCGCTTTCGGTCTGGCTCGGCAGGGACTCGCGTGCGGCGATCGTGGTCGTTGCGCTTGCCGCCGCGGGGTCATTGCGGGGCGCGCTGGGCTGGATATTCGGCGCATACGATTTCGCGCCGTTCCTGGCGGATCCGATCGGCTTTGCCGGCTGGCTGTTCCAGTCCGCCTGGGTGCCGCAACATTTGATGGCCGCATCCTGTGCGGTAACGGCGATGCTGCTCGTTGCACGCTACGCGCATGCGCCGAGCGCGGCGCTGCTGTTGACTTTAGTTCTGACAGTTGTCGCCGCCTTCGAAAGCTCGACCTATGCGGGCGGCGTCACCTTGGCGATTGCGGCCGTGGCGGCTGGGCCGATTCTGCTGGTGAGTATCGAGCGCGGCAGACGCCTCCGTTTTTTCGGCGCAATGGCGATCGCCGCAGTTCTCGTCGCTTTCCTGATTGCCCCGTTCGTCATCGATCAATTGGCGACGGCTGCGGCGCGCCACGATCCGACACCGGTGGTCATTCGTCATTTTCAAGTTCTTGGCGGCGTGTTTCCATTGCGGCTGCGCCGCATTCTGGATTTGCCGGCCTATTGGCTGATCGAATTGCCGGTCGAATTCCCCGCCGCTTACCTCGCCGGGGCGATCGCGTTTTGGGTGGCCTTGCGGAGCAAAATGCCGAGCGAGGATAAGACGGTGCTCACCATTTTGGCCTGCCTTGCCGGCGCCGGACTTGCGGTCTCGTGGCTTCTCGCCAGCACGCTGGGAGACAACAATGATCTGGCGCTGCGCGCCGTTTTGCCCGCGGTCATGGTTCTGATCATCGCGGCGGCGGCCGGGATGATGCGCTCGCGCCGCCGCGTGCTGATCAGCACGATTGCGCTGGCAGGACTCCTTCTCAGTTTGCCGGACACCGTGTACTTGATGCGCTCCGACGTCGCTGGTCATGAAACGACGGATGCCAAGGTCTTTGCGCAGACGCCGGAACTCTGGGCTGCGGTGCGCCGCATTGCGTCGCCTACTGCTCGCGTCGCCAACGATCCGCTGTTTCTCGCCGACTTGACGCCTTGGCCGGTCAACATCTCTTGGGCACTTCTCGCCGACCGCAGCTCGTGCTTTGCCGGCCGCGAATTGGCGCTCGCCTTCGCGCCGTTGCCCGCCGCTCGCCGCGAGTCGATCAATCGGCAATTCATTCGCGTATTTGCAGGCAAAGGGACGGCGGAAGACGTCAGCGAGATGGCAAGCGAATACCGCTGCGATGTCGTCGTCGTCGTTCCACAAGATGGAGCGTGGAGCAACGATCCATTCGCCAAAAGTCCCGACTATCGCTCGGCCAATGTCCGCGAGGGCAGGTGGCGGATTTACGTTGCGTCCGGTGCGTCGCGTTGAGGTGCGGGAGCGGCGGTTCTTAGCTGTGAATTCATTCGAGAAGGGCAAGCGCGGGCCGCGCTACGCCTTCAAGCAGGGCCCGTTCGGGTTTCGATCGGGCAAGAACTCGAATACCAAGCAGAACGCCGAGCAATAAACGCGCAATATCTCTTGCGCTGCGATCTTTAGGAACGTCGCCCTCGGCTTGCGCCGCTTTGATTGAGCGGTAGAAAAAGGCCTCGATCTCGGCCAGCCGGCCCGCAATGAGCGAGCCGAGCCTTTTGTCATGCGGCGCCACCTCAAGCGCCGAATTAATCAGAAAACAGCCCCGTCGCTCGCGATCGTTCACCGAACGCTCGATGATCTCATCGATAAAACGGCGGACAGCCTGCTTCGGCGGCAGGGAGTCCTCAAGCCGCGTGATCCGCGCCCGCGTCGAGTGATCAAGATAGCGCTCTAGCGCCTGCACGAACAGCGCATGCTTGTCGCCATACGTGTTGTAGAGACTCGGCGCAGAAATCCCCATTTTATCCGCCAGGTCGCGGACCGATGTCGCCTCGTAGCCGCGGTGCCAGAAACACTCGATCGCGGCTTCCAAGGCGGTCGCTTCGTCGAATTCTCTCGGCCTTGCCATTCCAGTTTCCCGCGAGCCGTACTGTCGCGCCGGTCGTCCGATGGTTGAACGTTTGACATTATGTATCGATTGATACAAAATGTCCAGCCTTGGAACCAACCACGTTGACCGGAGGAACGAAAATGGGAGTCCTGGTCGAAGGGGTTTGGCGCGACGCGGAGTTGCCGCAAGAGACCGGCCAGGCTGGTGAGTTCCGCCGCGCTGACAGCCGTTTCCGAGATCGAATCAGCGCCGACGGCTCGTCCGGATTCAAGGCGGAGCCCGGCCGCTACCACCTTTATGTTGCGCACGGCTGCCCATGGGCGCACCGCACGCTGATCTATCGAACGCTGAAGAAGCTCGAAGGGCTGATTTCGGTGGCCTACGCAATTCCAGGCCTAAAGAAGAACGGCCGGACGTTTGAGAACGATCAACGTTTCCCGGACTGCACGCCTGACACGGTGAACGGCTTCCACTATCTCCACGAGGCTTATACGGCGAGCAACAAGGATTACACCGGCAAGGTGACAGTGCCGACCTTGTGGGACAAGAAAACCAAACGGATCGTCAACAATGAGTCATCGGAAATCATCCGCATGTTGAACTCCGAGTTCAATGGATTCACTGGCAATACCGTGGACTATTATCCGGCGCCGTTGCGCGCCGAGATCGACCGGCTCAACGAGCGCATCTATCACAACGTTAATAATGGCGTGTATCGGTGCGGGTTCGCCAGGTCGCAGGCTGCCTACGAGGAAGCCTACGATGGCCTGTTCGCAACGCTCGACGAACTGGAGGAGCGACTGGCGCGCCGGCGTTACCTGGTCGGGCACCAGCTTACTGAGGCCGATTGGCGACTGTTTCCCACGCTGGTGCGCTTCGACGTCGCCTACTTTTCTCTGTTCAAGTGCAATCGCAACCGGATCGCCGATTACCCGAACCTGTCGAACTACATGCGCGAGCTCTATCGGGTGCCCGGAATCGCCGCCACGGTCAAGCCGCGCTATTACGTGGTGAATTACTATTCGATCGCTAAGCTCAATCCGACCGGTATCATTCCCAAAGGCACGCCGGTCGATCTCGAACAGCCGCACGATCGCGCACGGCTTGCGGCATAATCAGGAGAGGACGGCGTGCTGGAGCTTTATCACAGTATCAATTCGGTCTGCGCCCAGAAGGTTCGCATCGCGTTGCACGAGAAGGGTCTGACCGCCAAGGATCACATTATGACCCTGCGCGGCGACCAGTTCGACCCCGCTTATCTGAAGCTCAATCCCGGCGGCGTGGTGCCGACCTTGATGCATGGCGGCGTGCCGATCATCGAGTCGGCTCTGATCCTCTATTACCTTGACGACGCTTTCCCCGAGCCGCCGCTCATGCCGAAGGCGCCGAGCCAGCGCCACCGCGTGCGCCTATACAACAAGCTGATCGACGAATATGTGCATAATTCCTGCATGATTTTGACTTTCGCAACCGCGTTCCGGCCGGCCTTCCTGAAAATGACGCGCGAGGCATGGCAGGCCGAAATCAGCAAGTCGCCGCTCAAGCGCCGCGCCGAGTACAAGCGCAGCGTCATCGAGCACGGACTCGATTCCGAATTCGTCACCGAGGCTATCGCGCTGCACGGCAAGCTGCTGTCGTGGATGACGGACTCGCTGCAGCAGGGCTGGCCGTACCTCGCCGGTGAAACTTTTTCCAACGCCGACTGCGCGGTCATTCCCTATATTCTGCGCCTCGAACTGCTTAAGCTCGGCGGCCTGTGGGACCGCCACCCGACCGTCGCCGCGTGGTGGGAACGGATGCGCGAGCGGCCGTCGGTCAAAGCGACGATCTTCGATCGCATGTCCGAAACCGACTGGGCGCCGTTCAAAAACCTGGCGCCGGATCCATGGCCCAAGGTGCAAACCCTGCTCAAGGCGGCATGACTTAGCCATCACGTTCAGTTCGGTTTGGGCCGCAAGGAGCGCAAACATGTCTTTGAAAGAACAACTCGCCGAATATCGAGCCGGCTGGTACCAGCGGGTTCCCGCCGAGCGGCAGGCGATCATGGCGCGTCATATCGAGCAGCTGCGCGGCACGATCGCCAAGACCATGTTGAAAGTCGGCGACCGGGCGCCGGCGATTCTCCTGGAGAACGCCAAGGGAGCAACCGTCGACGTCGGTACGCTGCTCAAGAAAGGTCCCGTTATCGTTATCTTTTATCGCGGTGGCTGGTGTCCGTACTGCAACCTCGAACTGAGAGCTTATCAGGCGATGCTGTCCGAGTTCGCGGCCGCAGGCGCTTCGCTCGTTGCGATCAGTCCGGAAAAGCCTGACGACACGCTCTCGACCGCGGAGAAGAATGCGCTTGCGTTCGAGGTGTTGAGCGATGTCGGCCAAAAGGTGGGCCGGGCCTTTGGCCTCGTCTACGAGTTTACCGAAGAGCTCAAGCGCGCCTACCAGGGATTCAATCTCGATATACCGGCCCGCAACGGCACTCCGGATGAATGGGCGCTGCCGGTGGCGGCGACCTACATCATCGATCGCGATGGCCGGATCATCTATGCATATACGGACGTGGACTACCGCGACCGCGCTGATCCGCGTGATGTCCTGGCGGTCCTTACCAAAAAGGCGGTGGCGGCATAACCGGGCAGCCGACCCCGCGCGCCAAGAATATTCGGCCAACCGCAACAGGACCGGCCGCCGGTGCGGCTGTGAGCGTCATCGAGGACCAGGAGGAAGCGATGCCAAGACTGCGTTACATCGAGGAAAGCGAAAAGACGCCATACGCGCGTGAACTGATCGAGTCGGCCAAGCGCACCGGCGCACCCGATCCGCGCGTCGTCAGCCTGATGACCCGCAGCAAGCTCGGCATCGCCTGGGTCGAGTATTGGAACAAGCTGCTTTACCAAGGCATTCTGCCGCACAAGCTCAAGGAAATGTGCCGCATTAAAATCTCGGTCGCTCATCAGTGCGGCTATTGCTCGACGGTCCGATCAAACGTCGCAAAGGCGGAAGGGCTGACCGAAAACATGATCGACGATTTGTTCGATTATGCCGGCAGCAAGCAGTTCAGCGATCGGGAGAAGGCGGCGTTGCATTACGCCGATCTGTTCAAGCAGGGCGAACACGCCATCGACAAAGACGAGGTCTATGCCGGCCTCGCCAAGCACTTCAGCGACGAAGAAATCATCGAGCTTGGCCTGTTCTGCGCCGAGGTCGACGGCGTTGGCAAGTTCGTCAAGTCCCTCAACGTGCTGAGCTGGGGAGAAGCGTGTGAACTCAATCCAAAGCTGAAGGGCGAGGCGGCGCGGATTGCCGCGGCATAAATTACCACCGCCTCCGTCCCGAGACGCTGTAATTGAGTCGCATTAGGTGAAGAGGCTCAAATTCCAGCGTACCAGTCTTCGCCCTGCTTGCTCCAAAATGTCGGGCGAAACGTGTTGGTGACCTCGATCGCCTTGATCCACTTGGCGTTCTTGTAGCCGAGCTTGACAGCTGTACGCAGCCTTAAGGGATATCCGAACGGATCGGTGATGAATTGGCCGGCATATTTGGTGGCGAGGATCGTCTGCGGATGCAACGCCGACGCCATGTCGATGCTTTCGGTGAAATCGTCATTGCAAATGAAGTAGACGTATTTCGCGGTCAGGTCGGCGCCGATCCGCGTCAGAAAGGCGCGCAGGTTCGGTCCCGACCATTGTCCGATGTAATCCCAGCCTTCCACGCAGATGTGGCGGATGATCAGTTCTTGCTCCGGCAACTGGTAGATCTGTTGCGCGGTCCATGGCCGTTTGTCCTTGATCAGGCCAGCGAATTCCAGCTTCCAGGTCGCGCCATCGACCGGTTTGACGTCGTCGATGTCGTAGTAGGCGTTAAAGCGCGGCGGCTTGACGACCTGCGATGGGCTGAAGGTCGGCGCCAGATGATCGGACCGGAAGATCGCTGCCTGCACGGCATCATTCCAAGATGACACCGCGCGTAGCGCCTTCTGCACCGAATTCTCCTCGCTCACGTCGCACCCGGTCAGCAGCGTCAAGGCGCCGAGCGTCAGCGCGCCGCGCAGCAGCTTGCGGCGATTGAACTCGTTCACCAGCGCCCGGCTTTCTCTGATCGCGCCGCGGTCGATGGGTTTTTGCGGGCGGAAGATCGAGGGCGTGCGCGCTCGCATGAGCATCCTGTCACCGTTCAGGGGGTTGTTTCCGCTGCCGGCTCGGCGACTGGCGGCTCTCGCGCTTCGCCAGCCAACGCGTCGCCCACGATCGGTCCTCCGGTCAGCATGGCAAGCAGACTCTGCGGTACGAGCATTGCGAGCGTCACATGGACGAGCACAAAGGCTGCGATCGCCGACATGCAGAGGAAATGAATTAGGCGAATGGTTTGGAAATTGCCAAACAAGCCGGACAATTCCGAGAACTGTACCGGCTTCCATAGGCACAGACCTGTAATCACGATGAGAATGCCGACCAGTATCACGCCGAGATAGAGAATTTTCTGCACGGCGTTATAAACCGTCAAATCCTCGTGGCTCAAGCGAAAGTGCAACGCGTCGCCGACGGTGGCTAGAATCTCGCGCAGTGAGATAGGAAACAACTTTTGCTGGAATCGTCCGGTGACGATGCCGTATGTCAGATAGGCGAGGCCGTTGAGCACGAAGATCCACATTCCGAAAAAATGCCATTGCAGGCCGTACTGCGCCCATTTGCCGATCACCAGGAAATCGGGGAAATACAGCCAGCCGAAGATCACGTCGTCGTTGTAGATCCGCCAGCCGCTGCCGATCATGATGAAAATGGCCGCCGTGTTCATCCAATGCATGACGCGCAACGGCAGCGGATGCAGGCGCGCCACGTTGCGTGAAGTTGATTTGACGGCTGCCGGCGACATCGAGATAGTCCGTGTGATGCGAATGAGGAGCTAATAACGGTGGGGCTTGCGCGCAGACTACGACAAATCATTCGTGCGCAAGACAGTACGGTTGTGCGAATTCATTCGCAAGCATGGCTAATTCACAAATTCGCGTGGCGTTTTTGATCGGGAGAATGACGCGATGACCCATGCGAAGAAATTGCCACCGGCGATCCTCGCACTCGCACTCGCGCTTGGTTGGGCTATTCCGGGTCACGCGGCGAGTTCGGCCGGCGCGACAGGGCCCGGCGTCGTGCTCGCTCAAGCCATGGTGCCGCCGACCGGCATGATGGACGCGAAGCATCCGACCCCGATGGAGCAGCGCTATCTGGACCGCTATCCGCAGCCGGCGCGGGTCGGCGATCTCATTGGTCTGCCCGTCCGCGATCTCCACGCATCGACGATCGGCTATGTCCGCGAAGTCGTGCGCACGCCGCGTGACAGAATCGAACTTATTATCTCCTACAGCCGGTGGTGGGGCTGGTTCGGCCGGCTGGTCGCAGTGCCGATCGAAGTCGTCGGCATCGAGGGTCGGCAGTTTGTATCACTCGACATGCCGCCGGCCGAATATGCCGCCGCGCCGACCTGGCAGGATCGGGACGCCACGGTTCTGTCTGCGGACGACATGATCCAAGTTGCGCTGGCCCGCTCTTAGGCGATGAAGACTTGGCAGGACTTGCGCGATCACGACTTGGTGAAGCAGATAACTTTTTGGTGTTCGAGGGGTTGTAAGGGCTGAGGCGGAATTGATTGGCGATTGGTCCGGGAGTTTGCGAAGCAATTGCCATTGTTAAGTCGGTCGCATTTCGTCTGATGGGGGCATTCCATGGACCGTGCGAGATCGTTTGATGGCGAGGCTGCGCGCTTCGACGGTGCTGCATTCTCCGGCGAGGCGGCAGCGCCAAAGCCGGCGTCGAGCATTGGCATCGCCGTGATGGCCAAGGCGTCCATGCCGGGTCTCACCAAAACGCGGCTGGTACCGCCGCTGACGTACGATGAAGCGGCGGCGCTCAACACCGCCTTTCTGCAGGATATGACCGACACCATGCTGCGCGCCGCCGGCCGTGCGGCGCCGCATGCCGGGATCGCCGGCTATGCCGCCTACGGTCCGCCGGGTTCGGAGGAATTTTTCCGCCGCAACTTTCCTGAGTCCATCGGCTTGATCGAGGCGTGGCTGCCCCATTTCGGCGACTGCCTTTATCACACGATCTGCACGATCCTCGGCCGCGGTCACGCCGGTGCCGTGGTGCTCAACGCCGACAGTCCCACTTTGCCGGCGGCGCTGCTTAACGAAACCGCCGAGATGCTGGCGCGGCCGGGCGACCGCGCCGTGCTCGGCCCGTCGAGCGACGGCGGCTATTATCTGCTCGGGCTCAACGCCGCGCATCGCCGCATGTTCGAGGGCATCGCCTGGAGCACCGCGCGCGTCGCCGAGCAGACGCGCGAGCGGGCGCGTGAGCTTGGCCTCGAACTGCACGTCTTGCCCGAATGGTATGACGTGGACGATGTCGCGACCTTGCGCCGGCTGCATGCTGAGCTTTGCGCAAACGGGTCAACGGATCATAGCGCCCGCCACACCGCGTCTTTGTTCAATCGGCTGTGGCCGCATGGCGAGTTCAGCCGCAGGGATTTCGTGGAGATCGAGCAAGCGGCCGTGTGAGTGCGGCGGCGCCGCCACACTCAGTTCAAGGATCAAGACATGATGGATATTGCGGTCTCACGTCCGGCGGTCGATCCCCAGCGCTATTTCGAGAGCGTCGAAACCGACAGCGATGCGCCCGAGCGAGAGCCGGTCTGCCTTTATCTGGAAACCACCAATCGCTGCAACCTTCTGTGTACGACCTGCCCGCGGACCTACGAAGAGCTTGAACCCCCTGCCGACATGAGCTGGGAGCTGTTCACCTCGATCGTCGATCAGATCGGGCATCTTCATCGCGCGGTGCTGCACGGTGTCGGCGAGCCGATGCTGGTGAAGAGCCTGCCGCGCATGGTGCGGTATCTGAAAGACCGCGGCAGCTACGTGCTGTTCAACACCAACGGCACCGTGCTCAATGAGAAGAACGGCCGCGCGCTGATTGCCGCCGGGCTCGACGAGCTACGCGTCTCGTTCGACGCGGCCAACGCCGAAACCTACAAAGTCATCCGCGGCAAAAATTACTTCAACCGCATTCTCAAAAACGTGCGTGCGTTCCGCGAATTGCAGGAGCGCGAGGGGCACATCAAGCCTGCAGTTTCGGCTTGGCTCACCGGCCTGCGCGAGACGGTCGAGGAGCTGCCGGATTTCGTGCGGCTCGCCGCCGAGACCGGCATCAAGGAAGTGCATTTGCAGCGGCTGGTGTTCTTCAACGATAACGCCATCGGGCTCGCCCGGCCGGACCAAGCGCTGTACGAGCGGCTCAGCGGCGAGGAGGCGGCCCATATCGACCGCGCCACCGCGCTCGCCAAATCGTTGGGCATCACGTTTTCCGCCTCGGGTGGAGCGTCCGAGCCGGGGATGAGTCTCAAGCGCCAAGAAAACCGGCCAGACAACAGCTCGCCGTGGTCGCTGTGCCGACGGCCGTGGACCGTGATGTACTTTACCGCCAACGGCCGCGCGCTGCCCTGCTGCATCGCGCCGTTCTCGCAGCGCGGCTACGAAAACTACACCCTGGGCGACGCCACCCAGCAAAGCTTGCGCGAAATCTGGAGCGGACCGGCCTATCGGAATTTTCGCAAGGGCCTGAAATCCGATAATCCGCCCGCGGCGTGCGCAAGCTGCGGATTGCGCTGGAGTCTTTAGCGATGCCGCCGCCGGCCGCCGTTGCGGTGGTCATTCCCACGTTCAACGAAGCCGAATCGATCGCCGCCGTCGTGGCCGAGTTGCCGCGCAGCGTCGTCGACCGCGTGATTGTCGCCGACGGCGGCAGCACGGACGACACGCGCGAACGCGCGCGCAATGCGGGCGCGGAGGTGATCGAAGTCGGCCGCGGTTACGGACGGGCCTGCCTTGCCGGCGCGCAATCCGCCGACGGCGCCGAGATCGTCGTGTTCATGGACGGTGACGGCGCCGACGATCCGACTGCCATTGCCTCGCTGATCGAGCCGGTCCGTTCGGGGGCCTACGATTTCGTCATTGCCTCGCGCGCGCGAGGCCGGCGCGAACCGGGTAGCATGGCCGCGCATCAGCTTTTTGCCGGAATCGCCGCCGGCTGGCTGACGGGCCTGCTTTATGGCGTCCGCTATAGCGATATGTGTGCGTTTCGCGCCATCCGCCGCACTGCGCTACTCAATCTGCCCATGCACGAGATGACATACGGGTGGAATCTGGAA
>JASHRW010000187.1 GCA_030037065.1 Xanthobacteraceae bacterium | reverse complement strand
ATGGGCAAGTGGCTGCGGCACGGCGAGCGAGGACGACAGGACCTGGATACGTCCGGCCGCCAGATCGCCCGGCGCCTGCATGATGTCGCGATAGGGCACGTGCGCGACCTGCAAGCCCAAGCTTTTGAAGAAGCCGAACAACAGAAAATCGGAGATGCCGTTGGCCGCGGCGGCGTTGAGCTTTCCCGGCTCGGCGCGCGCCAGCTTGACGAGCGCATCAACTGTGTCGACTTGCATGGACGACGGCATCGAGATCGCCAGTACGACGTCGGAAATGCTCGCGATCGGATTGAGGTCGTGCTGCGGATCGATTGGCAGCGTGTCGTGCTGATAGGGAAGCACGGTGAATGCGCCGGCCGGCCCGAACCACAGTGTATGGTCGTCTTTGGCAGCAACGAACGCCTGCATCGAGACGAGTCCGTCGCCGCCGGGCCGATTTTCCACTACGACCGACTTACCCCAGCGTGCCGACAGCCGGTCGGCAAACAGGCGGGCGGTGATATCGGTGGCGCTACTGGCGCCGTATGGCAAGATGAAGCGGACGGTCCGGCTAGGATAGGACTGTTGCGCCGTTGCGCTGCTGATGGTCTGAAAGCCTAACGCTAGCGCGATAGTCGCGAGCGTCATCAGCCGTCGCATCGGAGTCCTCCCTGCCTGGATCGGCTTTGCCGCCTAGAATAACATTCTCCGGCGCACAGAACATCTCGGCTGCGGGCCGATCGACAGGGGAGGGCACGATGAAAATAAGCACCGATCGAATCCTGACGACCCATGCCGGAAGTCTGTCGCGTCCGGCGGACCTCGTCGCCATCAATCGCGCGCGCGCAACCGGAGAAAACACGGACCCGGCCGCCTATGCGCGGTGTCTTGCCGCCTCCGTGGCAGACGTCGTACGCAAGCAGCGCGAACTCGGCATCGATATTCCCGACGATGGTGAATTCGGCAAGCCGGTTGCCGGAAACTACGATTACGGCGCGTGGTGGAATTATGCCTTTGCGCGCATGTCGGGCTTTTCGCCGGCAGGCAGCGCGGCCGCCGCAGCGCATGAAACCCAGCATAAGAAATCGAGCGTCGCCGATGTGGCGCTCACTTCGTTCGCCAACCGCCGCGACTGGCAGAGATTCGGCGAGTTTTATCAGGACCCCGACTCCAGCGGCAGCCTGATGGGCAGCGCGGCGCGGCGACCGGTCGGCCGGCCGGCGTGCACCGGCCCAATCAAATATACCGGCCACGCCGCGCTGGCTGCCGACATCGACAATCTGAAAAAAGCGCTCGCGGCAGCCGGGATGGAAGAAGGCTTCATGTGTTCGATCGGGCCGGGCAGCTTCGCCCGCGGCGTCGATCTCTATTACCAGACCGAGGAGGAATTCCTGTTCGCCTCCGCCGATGCCATGCGAGAGGAATATAGGGCGATCGTGGAGGCCGGAATCGTGCTGCAGATCGATGATCCGAGCCTGCCGGATAATTGGGACATGATCAATCCGGCCCCGCCGCTGGTCGAATTCAAGAAATTCGAGCGCGTTCGCATCGATGCGCTCAATCACGCATTGCGCGGCTTGCCGCCCGAACGCATCCGCTACCACATCTGCTGGGGTAGTTGGCATGGCCCGCATACGACTGACATTCCGCTTGCCGACATCGTCGACCTCGTGCTCGCCGTCAACGCCGGCGCCTATTCGGTGGAGGCCGGCAATGTCCGCCATGAGCATGAATGGCGGGTGTGGGAGGACGCAAAGCTGCCCGAGGGCAAGCTGCTCATTCCCGGCGTAGTCAGCCACGCCACCAATATCGTCGAGCACCCGCAGGTCGTTGCCGACCGCATCATCCGCTATGCCGGCGTGGTCGGCCGGGAAAACGTGATCGCCGGCACCGACTGTGGGCTGGGAGGGCGCATTCATCCGCAAATCGCCTGGGCGAAGCTCGAGGCATTGGCCGAGGGCGCCAGGCTGGCGAGCCTGAAGTTATGGCGATAGATCGCCGCAGTGAGACTTTTTATCTTTCAATTCCCACTAAAGTGCTGGCGTGGTTCCAGGCAGTTTGCGATGATGTGGGGTCAATCCCACCCGCCGGCACGACCGTGGGATGAATTTCTTCAAGAGGGAGGACTTTAGGATGAAGATCAAATCGGCAAAACCGAAGGCCGGGCGTCCCGCAAAGGTCGACCACCGCCGCCGCAAGCTCGTCAAGTTGATTGCCGCGGGCGGCGCCGCCGCCGTTGCCTCACCGTGGATGTTCCAATCGTCGCGCGCCGCGGCGCGTCCGATCAAAATCGGCATGATTACGCCCGAGACCGGCCCGATTGCCGCCTTCGGCGAGCCGTCGAAATGGGTTGCCGAACAGGTCAGCAAGTTCTTGGGCGCCGGCATTACCGTCGCCGGCAACAAGCATCCCGTCCAGATCCTCAATCGCGACAGCCAGTCCAATCCTAATCGCGCCTCCGAGGTGGCCGCCGATCTCATCAACAACGACAAGATCGACATCATGGTCGCCTCCTCGACCGGGGACACCACCAATCCGGTCTCCGATCAGTGCGAATTGAACGGCGTGCCGTGCATCACCTCGGACGATCCATGGCAGTCATGGTTCTTCGGCCGCAAGGGCGATCCGAAAAAAGGCTTCCAGTGGACCTACCACTTCTTCTGGGGCTTCGATCAGGTCGCCAATATGTACTCGGAGATGTGGCTGTCGATTCCGACCAACAAGACCGTCGGAATAATGCTTACCAACGATCCGGACGGCATTGCCGCCAGCAATCCGCAACACGGCCTGCCGGCCACCGTCAAGAGCCACGGCTTTGACGTGCATTATCTCGGCCTTTATCCGCCGCTGTCGGACGACTTCACCGCGCAGATCACCCAGTTCAAGAACATGAAGGCCGACATCGCCTGCGGCATATTCAATCCGCCGCAATTTGCGATTTTCTGGACCCAGTGCGCGCAGCAGGGCTTCCAGCCCAAGATCATGACGCCGCCCAAAGCGTTGCTATTCCCCACCGCGGTCGAGGCATTGGGGGATCGCGGCGCCGGCACCTCCACCGAGGTGTGGTGGTCGCATCACCATCCCTTCAAGTCGAGCCTGACCGGCCAGACCGCGCAGGAATATTGCGACGCTTATGAGAAGGCGAGCGGCAAGCAGTGGACTCAGCCGCTCGGTTTCAAGCACGCCAATCTCGAAGTTGCCATCGACGCACTCAAGCGTGCCAAGAAGCTGGAGGCGTCCGCGATCCGCGACGCCATCGCCGCGACCGATTACAAGTCGATCGTCGGCCCCATCACCTGGAAGGGCGGCCCGACCAATCCGGTGCCCAACGTCTGCACCACCCCGCTCGTCGGTGGCCAGTGGGAAAAGGGCAAGAAGTGGAAATACGACTTGAACATCGTATTCAACAAGACTGCGCCGGAAATCCCGCTCGACAGGCCATTTTCGGCGATCAAATACTCCTGACACGTTCGCAATTGCGCAACGTCACGGCCGCCGCGCTCTTCCCTCCGCTGCAATCGGGGGCGGGAGCCGGCGGTCGCTGGTAAGAAGTTATCATGACCGTCCTGCTCCAGCTCACCAATGTGTCGAGATTCTACGGTGCGCTTAAGGCCGTGGACGACGTCAGCGTCGCCGTCGCAGACGGCGAGGCTCTGGCTGTGATCGGACCGAACGGCGCCGGCAAGACTACGCTGTTCAATCTGATCACCGGCGATGCCGCTCCGACGAGGGGCCGGATCGAATTCATGGGGTTGGACATGACGGCAATGCGGCCCCACGCACGCTCACGGCTGGGCATCGGCCGGTCGTACCAGATACCGCATCCGTTCACCAATATGAGCGTCTTCGAAAACCTTCTGGTCGGCGCCATTTTCGGCGGCCACGCCGGTGAGCGCGAGAGCTATAGGCGATGCAGCGACGTGCTCAAGGTGACCGGGCTCTATGACAAGGCCAACGTTCCGGCGCACACCCTCACGCTGCTTCAACGCAAGCGGCTCGAATTGGCGCGCGCGCTCGCCATCCAGCCCAAGCTGCTTCTGCTCGATGAGATCGCCGGCGGGCTCACCCAGTACGAATGCGGCGAACTGGTCAAGACGATCAAGGAGATCCACGCGCGCGGCACCACCATCGTCTGGATCGAGCATATCGTGCACGCTCTGATTTCCGTGGCGAGCCGCCTGATCGTGATGAATTTCGGTCAGATCATTGCGCAAGGCGATCCACGAACCGTCATGGCGGACGGTCGGGTGCGCGAAGTTTATATGGGCATCCCCGTATCGTGACGCTGCTGCAGACCCATAACCTGTCGGCGTTCTACGGCGACTTTCAAGCGCTGTTCGGTGTCGATGTCACCATCGAGCAGGGCGAGACGGTCGCCGTCATCGGCGCCAACGGTGCCGGCAAGACGACCTTCCTGCGGACCGTCGCCGGCGCGCTCGCGGCCGCTCCCGAAGCCGTGCTGTTCGACGGCAAGCCGATCGGGAACATGACGCCGCACGAAATCGTGCGACTTGGCATCGCCATGGTGCCTGAAGGCCGCCGGCTGTTTCCCAGTCTTTCGGTGGAAGAGAATCTGCTGCTCGGCAGCCACAGCGAGCGCCGGGGTCCGTGGAGCTTGCAACGGGTCTATGAGCTATTTCCGCGCCTGCGCGAACTGCGCCGACTGCCGGCGCCTTCGCTGTCTGGCGGCCAGCAGCAGATGGCCGCGGTAGGCCGGGCGCTGATGTCCAATCCGCGCCTTCTGCTCTGCGATGAGCTTTCGCTCGGGCTGGCGCCGGTCGTCATTCGCGACATCTATGCGTGTCTCGGCGCGATCACTGCCGAAGGCACAACAGTCGTGCTCGTCGAACAGGACATCAACCGTGCGCTGGATGCATCGTCGCGATTCTACTGCCTCCAGGAGGGCCACCTCGCGCTGACGGCGCCGACCAAGGATTTCGACCGCGCCGCCTTGACGGCGGCTTATTTCGGCTTGTAGCGCACGCTCGCCATGCAATATCTCAACATTCTCATCCAAGGCTCTTTGCTCGGCGGCATCTACGCGCTGTTCGCCATCGGACTGTCGCTGTCCTTCGGGATCATGCGCCTCGTCAACATCGCCCACGGCGATTTCATCGTGCTCTCGGGCTATGTCGCAATGGTCGTGATTCAGGCCACGGGAGTCGATCCATTTACCAGTCTCGTCGTTGTCGTGCCGGTGATGTTCGGCCTCGGTTATGCTTTGCAGCGTGGAATGCTCAATCAGACGCTCAGCGGTGGGCTCTTGCCGCCGCTTCTCGTGACCTTCGGCATTTCGATCATCATCCAGAACGGATTGCTGCAAGGCTTCGGCGCCTACGACCATAGGCTCCAGGAAGGGCCGATCGAGACCGCGAGCCTGCATCTGCCGGGCGGCATCGATGTCGGTGTCTATCCGCTGCTGGTCTTTGCCGTCGCCGTGCTGTGCATCGCCAGCCTGCAGTTCTTGTTCTACGGAACGCGGCTCGGGCGCGCCTTTCGCGCTGTCTCCGATGACCCCTATACCGCCGAACTCATGGGCCTCGATAATCGCAAGCTCTATGCATTGGCGCTCGGCATCGCGATGGTCTTCACGGCGATCGCCGGCGTGTTGTTCGGCATCCGCACCATTTTCGATCCTGCCGCAGGCCCGATCCGACTCATTCTCGCCTTCGAAGCGGTGATCATTGGCGGGCTCGGCAGCATGTGGGGCACGTTGATCGGCGGCATGGTACTTGGTATCGCCCAATCGGTCGGCGCAGCACTCGATCCGACGTGGCAAATTCTCGCCGGGCACCTGGCGTTCCTGACCCTCCTGATCCTCCGCCCGGAAGGGCTGTTCCCGCGGACGAGGGACTGACATGGTCCCTGTTTCGGAATACGTCCGGGTTGAACGCGGAACCAAGGCCAGCCGCATCTTCGCCGTCTTGGCCACCCTGGGCGTCGTGGCGCTGATCGCGCTGCCGTGGTGGGGCACTGCCGGTTGGATGCGGCTCATCGCCGAGTGCGCTTACTATGTGGCGCTGGCGCAACTGTGGAATCTGCTCGCCGGCTATGCCGGTCTCGTTTCGGTCGGTCAGCAGGCGTTCGTCGGTCTGGGCGGTTATGCGCTGTTCTATCTGACCGAGCAGATGAACATGAACGTCTATGTGGCCGTCCTGCTCGCCGGCCCGTTCGCCGGGCTGATGGCGATCCCGGTTTCGTTCGCGGTATTTCGCCTGCGCGGCGCCTATTTCGCGATCGGTACCTGGGTGGTATCCGAGGCTTTCTCCCTGTTCGCAAGCCTCATCCTCGTGCTCGGTGCCGGGTCGGGGCTGTCGCTTACGGTTCCAATCCTGGAGCAGGTCTCGCCGGACCGCGACACGCGCAATGCGCTTCTGTATTTGATGACGCTTGCCGTCTCGCTATTCGTGGTCGGCGTTGTGTATCTTCTGCTGCGCTCCCGTCACGGGCTGGCGCTCACCGCCATCCGCGATTCCGAACCGGCGTCGGCCAGTCTCGGCGTCAACACGTTCCGCACCAAATTCATCATTTTTGTTGCGACCGCCGCCTGCACCGGGCTGGTTGGCGCGCTGATCTTCCTGCAGAAGTTGCGCATCTCTCCGGAAGCGGCTTTCAGCGTCAACGACTGGACTGTCGTCGTCATCTTCATGGTGGTGATCGGCGGCATCGGCACGATCGAAGGACCGTTCATCGGCATGTTGATCTATATCGTGCTCCGCGAATTGTTGGCCAATTACGGTACCTATTATTTGATATTGCTTGGCGTAATCGCCATCGTCATCATGTTGAAGGCCCCGTCGGGGATTTGGGGATGGGTGATCCAGCGCTATAATGTGCAGCTCTTCCCGGTGGGGCGGCGTCTGGTGCCGGCTCCGTTCAAGGATTCGTCCAAGCGTTCGGAGAAAGAATAATGCCGGACGCGCCCGTGCCCGGCCAAATCGCAACGAGACAAGAAATGCTATCGCGCGCCCGGGCGCTGGCGCCGCTTTTCGCTGCGCGTGCCGAGGCGGCCGAAGAGGCACGGCGGATTTCCCCGCAATCGGCAAAGGATATGCTCGAGGCGGGGTTTGCCCGCATTCTGCTGCCGCAACGGATCGGCGGCTGCGGGCTGGGCTTCGATACCTGGTACGATATCACGCGCGAACTGAGCAAGGCCGATGCGTCGCACGGCTGGTGCGCCGGTCTGATCATTCATCATGCGCATTTGATCGCGCAGTTTCCGCCAGCCGCGCAGCAGGCCGTTTGGGCCGGCGGCCTCGACGTGCCGCTGGCGGCGTCGTTTGCGCCAAGCGTAAAAGCCGTGCCCGCGGAAGGCGGCTACCGCATCTCGGGCGCCGGCTCGCCGTTCGCCAGCGGCGTCGACCATTCGGCGTGGGTCATGCTCGGCGGTATGGCGCATGATGGCGCCGAGCCTGAGTGGAAATTCTTTCTGGTGCCGTCCGGCCAATACACGGTGCGCGACACCTGGTTTACCGCCGGCATGCGGGGGACCGGCAGCAAGACCATCGTCACGGATAATGCTTTCGTGCCGGAAGGCCTGGTGTTGCGGCTCGCCGATTTGCGCGACGGCAATGGCCCCGGTGGCGCCAGCCATCCCGGCACCATCTATCGCACGCCGTTCTTCTATTATGCGCCGATCTCGTTCGTGACGCCGATGATCGGTGCCGCGCAGGGCGCATATGAAATGTTTCGCGAGTGGACGAAGACCCGAAAGGCGCAGGATGGCAGTTCGATGGCGGAGAAAACGGCAGTCCAGGTGCGCATGGCGCGCGCCGCCGCCGATATCGATGCCGCCGAGCTGTTGGTGCGCCGCGCGGTGAACGTGACCGATGCGCCGGCCGATTATTCGCCGCAGCTTCTGGCCCGCTCGGTGCGCGACTTCGCCCGCGCCTCCGAACTCTGCGTCGAGGCGATCGACGTGCTGGTCGCGTTGAGCGGAACCGCGGGTTTTAGCACCTCGCATCCGATGCAGCGCGCTTGGCGTGACATTCATTTCATGTCCATGCACATCAGTGTGAACGTGGAAACCAATTTCGCCCATTACGGCCGTATGCAGCTCGGGCTGGGGCGTGACGTCCGCCGGCCGTATTTTTAATGCTGCCGGCGTTTCCCGGATGCGGTGCAGCGCAGCGGTGCACTGCTGATCCGGCCCTGGTGGCCGCCCGATGCTCGCTGCGATCAAGAGGGCGCCCACGAGGGGCGCCCCTACGGATCAATCACCACGTATAGCGCAGCGTGCCGGTGCCGGCGTAGAGCGCGTAGCCGTCGGCGAAGTCGCCGTCGAACTTGGCGGTCAGCGACCAGTTCGGCGTGAAGAACAGTTGCGCGCCGGCGGAGGTGAGCGCGGAGTTTTGGGGGATCGACGCGCCGTTGACGGTGAAGCTTGAGCCGGGCAGCGACTCGAACGAGGCATTGAGCGAAGG
>JASHRW010000186.1 GCA_030037065.1 Xanthobacteraceae bacterium | reverse complement strand
AGTGCATCCACGAGATGAAGCTGATCGTCGACCTCATTTACGAGGGCGGCATCGCCAACATGAACTATTCGGTGTCGAACACGGCCGAATACGGCGAATACGTTTCCGGCCCGCGGGTAATCAACGACACAACCCGCGCCGAGATGAAGAAGATTCTCGATGACATCCAGTCGGGCAAATTCGTCAAGGACTGGATGCTGGAGAACAAGGTCAACCAGACCTCGTTCAAGGCGATGCGCGGCAAGCTTGCGGCGCATCCGGCGGAGGCGGTCGGCGCTAAGCTGCGCGAGATGATGCCGTGGATCAAAGAGCGGGCGCTGGTCGATCGCAGCAGAAATTGAACCAGGAATTTTCTTCCTGCAACGAGATCACCGCGCTCGACCGCACCGAGATCGTGCTTGAGCCGTGGTCGTGGCGTTTTGCCTCGGAGCGGCGCAATGAAATCGATCGGCATTTTGCCGAACTTCAGCGCCGGCGGGCTGGGGTGTGGAACGGCCGTATCCTGCTGCTCCAACGCTACGCCATAGCAGGCGCCGTGTTACGCGGCGCCTGCTATCAAGCCGACTATGCAAGCTTCTGTGCATGGCGCGATTGGGGTTTCCCCGATACCGCCGTGTATAATGTGTTCGCCGCCGCGGCGTTGCGCAGCGCCGACGGCGCTTTCCTGGTCGGCGAGATGGCATCGTCGACGGCCAATGCCGGCCTTATCACCTTCCCCTGCGGCACGCCGGAGCCTGCCGATCTGGATTCCGCCGGCGGGCTCGACCTCGTTGCCAATCTGGGTCGCGAACTTTTGGAGGAGACCGGGATCGACATCGGCGAACTACAGGCCGGACTAGGCTGGATCATGGTGCGCGACCGCGGTTACCTCGCTTTGCTCAAACAGGTGACGTCGCAGAGCAGCGCCGATGACCTCCGCGCACGCATCATGCGTCATCTCGCCCGCGAGCAGCGGCCCGAATTCGTCGATATCCGCACCGTGCGCTCGCCGGCGGATTTCCACCCCCGGATGCCGCACTTCGTCACCGCCTATTTGCGTGATTTTTGGTCGTGACGGTGCCCCCGGTGCCGGACTTGCACCCGGTCTGCTTCTTCCGCTAAGAGTGGCACTGTCCCACATAAGTTAACGCGGAATTCACCATGGTCCGCGATCCTTAGGGGGACGTGATGAGGACTTTGGCGATGTCGACGCGCCAGCATTTTCGCGCGATGACCCGGAAGGCCGAGCCGGCCTTGTCCGCCGCTATCCTCACGCATTGCACGATTCTTGGTGGGCTCCTGCTTCTTAGCGCCCCCTGAGGGCCGGCTGGGCGTTTGCGCCTGGGCACTCAGGGGTTGAGCGAAAGCCACGGAACCCTAAGCGCCCAGCCTTCGAGCATAGGGCGCAAGCGAGAAGGACCAAGTCATGACCACACCAGCTGAATCGGTGCCGCATAAGCCCGTAGCGGTCGCATCGGAATCGACCAATTCGGCGCCGCCGAAGTCCGAAAAAGACCGCGTCGTCATCTTCGACACGACGCTGCGCGATGGCGAGCAATGTCCCGGCGCTACAATGACGCACGAGGAGAAGCTCGAAGTCGCCGAACTCCTCGACCAGATGGGCGTCGACATCATCGAGGCTGGTTTCCCGATCGCCTCCGAAGGCGACTTCGCCGCCGTCAACGAGATCGCCAAGCGCACCAGGAATGCGGTCGTGTGCGGGCTCGCCCGCGCCGGCTTCAACGACATCGACCGCGCCGGCGAAGCCATCAAGCCGGCGAAGCAGTCACGCATCCACACCTTCATCTCCACCTCGCCGGTGCACATGAAGTGGAAGCTGCAACTGCCGGCCGAGAAGGTTTATGAGATGGTGATTGGCTCGGTCACCCGCGCCCGCAAGTACACCGATAACGTCGAGTGGTCATGCGAAGACGGCACCCGCACCGAGCACGATTTCCTCTGCCGCTGCGTCGAGGCGGCGATCAAGGCCGGTGCTACCACGATCAACATCCCCGACACGGTCGGCTACACTGTGCCGGAGGAATATTTCGCTCTGATCAAAATGGTGCGCGACCGCGTGCCGAATTCGGACCAGGCGTGTTTCTCGGTGCATTGTCACGACGATCTCGGCATGGCGGTCGCCAACTCGCTCGCCGGCGTGCGCGCCGGCGCCCGACAAATCGAATGCACTGTCAACGGCATTGGCGAGCGCGCCGGCAATGCCTCGCTGGAAGAAGCGGTGATGGCGATGCGGGTGCGCAACGACGTGATGCCGTTCTGGACCGGCGTTGATGCCACCATGCTGACGCGGGCATCGAAGCTTGTCTCCGCTGTCACCTCGTTCCCGGTGCAATACAACAAGGCGATCGTCGGACGGAATGCCTTCGCGCACGAGAGCGGCATCCATCAGGACGGCATGCTCAAGCACACACAGACCTACGAAATCATGCTGCCCGAGGATGTCGGCGTGAAGCAGACCTCGCTGGTCATGGGCAAGCATTCCGGCCGCCACGCCTTCGTACACAAGCTGGAGGAACTGGGCTACAAGCTCGCCGGCAATCAGCTGGAGGATGCCTTCGTACGCTTCAAGGCGTTGGCTGACCGTAAGAAGCACGTCTACGACGAGGATATCGAGGCGCTGGTCGACGAGGAGATCGCCACCGCC
>JASHRW010000185.1 GCA_030037065.1 Xanthobacteraceae bacterium | reverse complement strand
AGGCGACCCACGGGCCGTACCAGCCGAGCCCGAAGAAGCCGAGCCAGGCGGCGACGAGCGCCAGCAAAAACTCCGGCGTGCCGGGCGGAACAAACAAAAGCACCAGAACGCCGGCGGCGATGGCGAGCATCGAGACCGTGAGCAGGCGAAAGCGCAGGCCCGGCCGGTCGCTCCAGGCCGCGAGCGCGATGCGGCCGGCAACGCCGGCAGCCTGCGCCAGCGCCAGAAACAAGGCGCCGCGCGTGAGCGCGATGTGGGAATGGTCGCGCAGATAGAGCATCAGCCAGGTGAGGATGCCGTATTGCGCGGAAACCAGCGCCAAGCCTGCGACCATGGCGTCGCGCATCCAGCTCTGCCGCAGCAATTGGGCGAGCGCCGCGGCGGTCAACGCCTCGCGTTTTTTGGGTGCGGCGACCGCGTGTTCGGGCGGCGGCCGATAGATCAGCGCAAAGGCAAGCCCGCCAGCGAGCGCGGCAATGGCGCCGGCAACGAACGCGGCGCGCCAACTCCAGGCCGCCGCGACCGCGGGCAGGATCGCCGCCGCCACTGCGCCGCCGAACGGCAGTCCGGCCTGACGAATGCCCATGGCGAGGCCGAGGCGGTCGCCGCGAAACCAGGCAGAGACCGATTTGCTGCCGCCCGGCTGGGTCGCGCTGTAGCCGAGCCCGGCGAGGAACAGCCAAGCCAGCAGCGCGGCATAACTTCGGCTCGTCACCGCGAGCAGGAAGCCGGCGGCCAAAATGGCGGCGCCGATGCCGATGATCAGCCGCTCGCTCTTGCGGTCAAGCAGATCGCCGACGAACAGGAGCGAGAACAACGGTGCGGCGTAGCTCGCGCTGATGAGCAGGCCGGTCTCGGCGGCGTCGAGATGAAAGTCGCGCTGCAGAAAGCCGGCGAGCGCGGCGAGGCCAAGGAGCGCGAACGAGGCGGTCGCCTGCGCCGCCGTCGCCGCGATCAGCACGACCCAGCGGTAAGAGGCGGTGTGTGGGGAGATCGTTTGCCCCGCCATCGTTCACCGGCGCGCGTCATGCCTCGACGTATTCGGCGATGCTCGTGGGTTCCGGTATTGCAGCGCCGTCTGCTTTAAGCCCATCGATGTGAAACCGGATCGCGGCGCGGATTTCCGCTTCCACTTCGGCGATAGTGGCGCCGGTCGCAACACAGCCAGGCAGGTCCGGCACATAACCAGAGTAATTACCGTCGGCCTGCTCGATGACCACCGCGTAGCGCATTACTTCTGCTCCTTCAGTCCGGCTTGCTTGAGGACACTATTGAGTGTGCCGGGCGCCATGTCGTCGGAAGGCTTTCCGGCGATGGTAACACGGCCGGGTTTACTTGGGTGCTTGTATTGCCGATGCGAACCGCGCGTAGCAACCAGAGACCAGTCGTCCTGCTCTATGACACGGATGATGTCCCGTACTTTCATGCAGCGAGCATCGAGCAGTTCGGCTCAGCCGACAAGCTCGGGGGCGGGGGAGGTGCAAGGGAAGGGGGGAAGGGACGCAAATCCGGTGCTATCGGCCCTTCCGCCGCGCCGCCGCCTCCCCATATTAAATGGCGCGGATCGCCGTCTAAGGGGTCCGCCGGTGTCGGGTTTCTCTATCGCTTTGATCTCGATCAGGGATCCGACGCCTTACATGCCATAACCCAATGACGATGTTCCGGCTGCGCCTCTGATGGGCACCGGGATAGGCCGAGGGAGTTTTGATCATGAACTTCGACAAGTACACCGACCGCAGCCGCGGGTTCGTGCAGGCCGCCCAATCGCTGGCCCAGCGTGAGGGCCATCAGCAATTCGCGCCCGAGCACCTCTTAAAGGTACTGCTCGACGATCCCGAAGGCTTGGCCGCAGGCTTGATCGACCGCTCCGGCGGCAATTCGCGTCAAGCGCTCGCCGCCGTCGAGGCGGCGCTCGCCAAGCGGCCGACGGTTTCCGGCGGCGGCGCCGGGCAGGTTTATCTCGATCCGGCTCTGGGACGGGTGTTCGACGCCGCGGAAAAGGCCGGCGAGAAGGCGGGCGACAGCTTCGTCACCGTCGAGCGGCTTTTGCTGGCGCTGGCGCTCGAGCGCGGCAGCGAAGCGGGAAAAATACTCGCCAGTGCCGGCGTTACCCCGCAGAATCTGAATGCCGCCATCGAGGCTTTGCGCAAGGGCCGCACGGCCGATTCCGCCTCGGCGGAGAACGCCTACGACGCGCTGAAGAAATATGCGCGCGATCTGACGCAAGCCGCGCGCGACGGCAAGCTCGATCCCGTCATCGGCCGCGACGAGGAAATCCGCCGCACCATCCAGGTGCTGTCCCGGCGCACCAAAAACAATCCGGTGCTGATCGGCGAGCCGGGCGTCGGCAAGACCGCCATCGTCGAAGGCTTGGCGCTGCGCATCGTCAATGGCGACGTGCCGGAAAGCCTGCACGACAAGAAACTGCTGGCGCTCGACATGGGCGCGATGATCGCCGGCGCCAAATATCGCGGCGAGTTCGAGGAGCGGCTCAAGGGCGTGCTGCAGGAGGTGACCTCCGCAGCCGGCGCTTACATTCTTTTCATCGACGAGATGCACACCATCATCGGCGCCGGCAAGGCCGACGGTGCGATGGACGCCTCCAATCTGCTCAAGCCGGCGCTGGCGCGCGGCGAACTGCATTGCATCGGCGCCACCACGCTCGACGAATATAAGAAGCACGTGGAGAAGGACGCCGCTTTGGCGCGGCGCTTCCAGCCGATCTACGTCAACGAGCCGTCGGTCGAGGACACGATCTCGATCCTGCGCGGGCTCAAGGACAAATACGAGGCGCATCACGGCGTGCGCATCACCGACGGCGCACTGGTTGCCGCCGCAACCCTGTCGCACCGTTACATCACCGACCGTTTCCTGCCCGACAAGGCGATCGACCTGGTCGACGAGGCGGCGGCGCGGTTGAAGATGCAGGTCGATTCCAAGCCGGAAGAACTCGACTCGATCGACCGCGAGGTCATTCGCCTGAAGATCGAACAGGAGGCGCTGAAGAAGGAGCACGATCCAGGCTCCAAGGCGCGGCTGAAAAATCTGGAGGCCGAGCTGAAAGCGCTGGAAAAGCAATCGGCCGATCTCACCACCCGGTGGAAGTCGGAGAAGGAAAAGCTCTCCGGTGCGCAGAAGCTCAAGAACGAGCTTGACGCGCTGCGCGTGGAGCTTGCCAACGCACAACGGCGCGGCGAATTCCAGCGCGCCGGCGAGATCGCCTACGGCCGCATCCCCGATCTGGAGAAGAAACTCAAGACCATGGAGGCAGGCGGCGATAAGGGCGCCATGGTCGACGAGGCGGTGACCGCCGATCACATCGCGCAGGTCGTGTCGCGCTGGACCGGGATTCCGGTCGACCGCATGCTCGAAGGCGAACGCGAAAAACTTCTGCGCATGGAAGAGCAGCTTGAAAAGCGCGTGGTCGGCCAGGCCGAAGCGGTCAAGGCGGTGTCGACCGCGGTGCGCCGCGCCCGCGCCGGCCTGCAGGATCCGAATCGGCCGATCGGTTCGTTCATGTTCTTAGGCCCCACCGGCGTCGGCAAGACCGAGCTGACCAAGGCGCTCGCCGAGTTTCTGTTCGACGACGAGCACGCGCTGATTCGCATCGACATGTCGGAGTACATGGAGAAACATTCGGTGGCGCGCTTGATCGGCGCACCGCCCGGCTATGTCGGCTACGAGGAGGGCGGCGCGCTCACCGAAGCGGTGCGGCGGCGGCCCTATCAGGTGGTGCTGTTCGATGAGATCGAGAAGGCGCACCCGGACGTGTTCAACGTGCTGCTGCAAGTGCTTGACGACGGCAGGCTGACCGATGGGCAGGGCCGCACCGTCGACTTCCGCAATACGCTGTTGGTGATGACGTCGAATCTCGGTGCCGAATATCTGGTGGCACAGCCGGAAGGCGAAGACACCGAGAAGGTGCGCGATGTAGTCATGGCCGAAGTGCGGGCGCGCTTCCGCCCCGAATTCCTCAACCGCGTCGACGAGATCATCCTGTTCCATCGCTTGAAACGCGAACACATGGGCCGCATCGTCGACATTCAGATCAAGCGGCTGCAGGCGCTGCTCGACGAACGCAAGATCAAGCTCGCGCTCGATGCAAGAGCGCGCGAGTGGCTCGCCGACAAAGGCTACGATCCGGCCTATGGCGCGCGGCCACTCAAGCGCGTGATCCAGAAATCGGTGCAGGATCCGCTGTCCGAACTCATTCTCTCCGGCCACATCAAGGACGGCGAGAAGGTGTCGATCTCGGCGGGTAAGAGCGGACTCACCTTCAACGGCAACGCGGTCGCGCAAGCGGCGTAATTGCCGTCACCCTGAGGTGGCCGCGCGTAGCGCGGCCCTCGAAGGGCGACGGCCCGTGCGGAGCAGCATCCTTCGACGCTCGCTTCGCTCGCACCTCAGAATGACGGATTATATTACTGTCGCGGCGTCGGCGCCGTCTCGTTCAGCCGTTCGCGCAGATGCTCGACAAAAGAACGCGCCGGACGTTTCGACAGGCCCTGGACCCGCAGCGGATTGAGTCCGCCGGAACTTTCCACACTGACTGCATCCCAGAAAAAGCCGCGGACGTGGATGACTTCGGCGACATGCGATAGCGGCAGATGCTCGTCGGTGCGCTCCCAAGGAATGTACCATCGCCGCACGATTCTGGTGGAGACGCCGACATGATCGGCGACCAGCCAGCCGGGAAAGATGATGCGGGTGAGATTGAAGTGCATAATCGCCCACAGCCGGCTGGAGCGAACGGCAAGACGATCGGCAGTGACGGGCATCGCGGTAATCCGCTATCGGAATGAAATGTTGCTGTAGCGCAATGCCATAACCGGCCGCGCGTTCCCAGGCTTATTGGCGGAGCATGATCTTTTCCGAAAACCGGTCTCCACTTTTCCGGATCATGTTCTCTAACGCGCCTCGGCGACGGCGTCGCCGGCGACTGCCGCCTTGGCCATCAGCGTGTCGAGCTCGCGACGATCCTTCTCGAACTCGGCAAGCGTCGAGCCGTCGAGCACGCGGCCGCGCGGCAGCTTGATCGTCATCGGGTCGACGAAGCGGCCGTTGATGTGAATCTCGAAATGCACGTGCGCGCCGGTCGACATCCCGGTCGAGCCGACGAAGCCGATGACTTGGCCCTGGCGCACGTGGCTGCCGACCTCGAGGCCGCGCGCGAACGCGGTCATATGGCCGTACGCCGTCTCATAGCCGTCGGCGTGGCGGATGCGGATATATTTGCCATAACCGCCCTTCGGCCCGATCTCTTCGATGGTGCCGTTGCCGGCGGCGAAGATCGGCGTGCCGATCGGCGCCGCCCAGTCGACGCCGGTATGGAATTCCTTGATGTGCAGCAGCGGGTGCACGCGCCAGCCGAACGGCGAGCTCTCGATGCCGACCGCGACCGGCTTGCGCACCAGGAATTTTTTCGCGCTCTTGCCGCTGTCGTCGTAATAGTCGTACTGGCCGTCGTCGGGGGTGCGGAAATGGTAGTAATCCCTCGTCTCGCCGCCGACGGTGAGCGAGGCGTAGCGGACCTCGTGGGTGCCGTCGCCGTTGGTGTCCTCGGCGTAGAGCACGTCGAACGAATCGCCCGGCCGCACTTTGTGCTGGAAGTCGACATCGTAGGCGTAGATGCGCACCATTTCGTCGATCACCGGCCGCGGCACGTTGTTGCGCAGCGTCGTCTCGTAGAGACTTTGATAAAGCGTGGCGCTGCTCTCGCCATTGTCCACGTCGGCGTTGTCGCTCTGATCGACGCTGTCGCTGTCGACGTTGCGGATATCGACCGGAACATAGGTGTTCATGTCAGACAATGCGGCTGCGGCCTGGATCGAAGCGTCGCCCTCGACGATGACGCGCTCGGGCACCACGCGGCCGAGGCCGGGCGGCGCCAGCAGCACGCGAACGCGCTGCCCCTCTTTCAGTTCCTGGCTCGCGTGCGGTCCGAGCGCGGCAAGGATCTGCGTGATCTCGTCGGCACTGGCGCCGAGCGCGTGTAGGATCGAGCCGACGGTCTCGCCCTTCTTGGCGGTGATGACGCGTTCGTCGGGGTCGTTGCTCGCGTTGGGCTGGGTCTTCGGCAACAGCGTCACGTTCATCGGCACGATGCGTGCCTCGAAACCGAGATACGGATCCGACCCGTTGTTGTCCGACGCGTAGCCGAGCCGCATCGGCGGCGTGCCGTCCGGGTTGGTGAGCTGCGGCGCGCCGATACCAGCTTCCTTGGCGACGTCGCGCACCTGCTCCATCACGTCGTCGGCCGGTAGCAACGTCGCCGGCTTGACCTTGGGGAGCAGGGCGCTGAGTTCGCATACCGCGGGCGCGATCTTGGCCCGCGGCGGAGCCGGCACGAAATCGCAGGTCGAAAAGGAGACTTCGGCATCCGGCTGCGGTTCGGCCGATTGATCGTCGCCAGCTACGGCGGCGGCGAGAATCTTTTGCGGATTGAACGGCGGAATTTTTGCAGAAAGATCGGAAACGGTGAGCGACAGATTGCCGAATACGCGCTCATAGGGACGCACGTGCACCGTTTCGCGATCGTGATTGCGGGTGACGGTGGGAACGCGCAAGACCTCGCGTTCGACGGTCGGCTCGGTGAGAGCGGGCAGGCGATCTGTCTTACGCAGTCCGCCGGTCAGACGTTCGCCGAAATTTGACAGGGCGCCGCGCAACACCGACTCGAACCGCTCGGGCGCGGCGGCGAAATTGGTTTCGCCGTCGAGCGACGCAAAAACGGCGCCGCCCATCAATGCGGCGCCGCACAGCCCGGTGAGAATGGTGCCACTGAACCATTGTACGGAGAGGCGGCGGCGATCGACCAGGCCACCTTGGCCGCCGTCGACCGACAGCGGTGGTTCATTGCCTAGCTCGATCGGCTCGGCCCCGACTTTTCGAGCCCCGCCGCGCGGCCTGCTATGGTCCAAGACCACGTCCCCTGCACTTGCGTACGCACCCTGCGCAAGGCCTGGGGCTTGCGACGGCGCTACGTTCCCCACCCGATCGGCTGTGCGGCCAGTCTTCGGGCCGAGCCGAAATCGAGCGATGACACAATGCTCTCGGCGGTTTCGCACCGACGATGCGATCAAATCGCCGAGGGCTTCAAAGCTCAGTTGACGCTGCCGCGCCCCCACATTGCGACATGTCCCGACACGATTGCCGCAAGCACGGCGGAGGAATGTGGCCGTAGTGCGGCGCAAGCGGCGGCAAGTCGCTCAATCCAAGGCATCGCAAGTGCATTGCCGGTACCCGAACATAGGCGGGAATGGGTCGGCGTTTCCGCACTGCAGCGTGCGCATTTCGCCGGCGAAGGCGTTGACAATGACGCCGGCCGAAGCCTATATAAGCCCCCTTGGTGCGCCGCCGCTTGGCGCGATGGC
>JASHRW010000184.1 GCA_030037065.1 Xanthobacteraceae bacterium | reverse complement strand
GCAACGGCCAACAACAATTCGGCGCGCAACGCCGCGATCAACGCGCTTGCCAATACCGGCAAGGGCGCCACCTCTTCGGGTGCGGCGGTCAGCACGACCCAGGAGACGATGATCCCGCTCGCGGCCGTCAGTCATTACCGGCCGGGCAACACGCCGCTATCGGTCAGCCACCAGGGGCTATTCGTCGCCTCCACCATATCGTTCAACCTGCAGCCCGGCGCCACGCTCGGCGAGGCTTCTGCGGCCATTGATGCCGCCGTGAACGAGCTGCACATGCCGGCGTCCATCCATGGCAGTCTCGCCGGCACCGCGCAGCTGTTCGCCCAGTCGCTGCATAACGAATGGATCCTGGTTCTGGCTGCAATCGCCGCCGTCTATATCGTGCTCGGTGTGCTGTACGAAAGTTATATCCACCCGATCACGATCCTCTCGACGCTGCCGTCAGCCGGCGTTGGCGCCTTCCTCGCCCTGATGCTGTTCCACACCCAGTTCGACATCATCGGCACGATCGGCGTGATCCTGCTCATCGGCATCGTCAAGAAAAACGCCATCATGATGGTCGATTTCGCCATCGATGCGAAGCGATCGCGGAATTTGAATTCCTACGACGCAATCTTCCAGGCCTGCATGCTGCGCTTCCGGCCGATCATGATGACCACCTCGGCGGCGATTCTTGGCGCCGTACCGTTGGCGCTGAGCTTCGGCAATGGCGGAGAGATTCGCCGTCCGCTGGGCATCTCAATCATGGGCGGGCTGCTCATCAGCCAGTTGCTGACGCTCTACACCACGCCAGTTGTCTATCTTTATCTCGACCGGCTCGCCGGCTGGACCATGCGGCAGCGGGCCCGGCTGATGCCGGGCCTGTTCGGCGCGCCGCCGGCTCCGGCGGAATGAATCCACATAAATTGCGGACGATCCTGCGCGTCCCCCACCCGGTTCAGCGGAGATAAATCGGCTTGCGGCTGTAGCAACACGGTGTCGGCCAATGCGGCCAACGCGGACCGATAGCCGCGCGGATGCGCAAGGTCTTGCGGTGCAAGCGGTCGATGATAGGACCCTTGTAGCCGTCGTCGGCATCCGGATTCGCCTCCAAGAAGGCGATGCGGTTGTGCATATGATAGATGGCGCGGTGCGCGCGGGCCCAGCAATGATCGACGGCCCCCTCGCAGCCGGCCATCGCCGGCGAGGTCATGGCGACGCACGCAACGGCGCCGCAGGCGAAAACAATCCGCGCCAGATTAGTCATTCGCTGCTCCCCGGTGCGCCAGCGCCTCGATGATAGCGGCAGGACAGCACGGAGAAAACCTGTTTTTGCCCCTTCGAGCACCCCCCGGGAACGAATTGCAACAGCGTGACGCCCGCGCCACAATGAACGACGACGAAGCTCATCGTCGCCGAATAGAGTCTTGTCCCCCTGCCCCGATCGGCACGCCACACCCATCAGCGTTCACGACACAGCGAGCAACGAGTCATGAATGGCGCCGAAGTCATTGCCCAAATCCTCAAACGCGAGGGCACCGAGTTTTACTCCTGCTACCCGCGCAATGCCGTGATCGAGCCCTGCGCGGCGATCGACATCCGGCCGATCCTATGCCGGCAGGAGCGGGTCGGCGTCGGCATCGCCGACGGTTATAGCCGCATCAAGCGCGGCAAGAAGAACGGCGTGTTCGGTGCCCAGGCCGGGCCGGGCATCGAGAATGCCTTCCCCGGCATCGCCCAAGCGTACTCGGAGAACGTGCCGCTTCTTGTCATTGCCGGCGGCATGCCGCTGTCGCGGCAATACGTGCGGCCGGTATTCCGCGCCGCCGATGTCTATCGGCCGGTGACCAAATGGTCGGCGCTGGCGCACCACGTGCAGGAATTGCCCGATCTGATGCGGCGCGCCTATCAAGCCATGCGCTCCGGCAAGCCGGCGCCGGTTCTGATCGAAATGCCCGAAGAGGTGGCGGAGGCCGAATTCAAGGGCCCGCTCGATTACACGCCGGTGCCGGTGCAGCGCTCGGCACCCGATCCGGCCGCCATCAAGAAGGCCGCCGAAATGCTGCTTGCGGCCAAGCACCCGCTGCTGTGGGCCGGCCAAGGCGTGCACTACGCCGAGGCTGCCGACAAGCTCGCCGCGCTCGCCGAAATGCTGCCGGCGCCGGTTGTCGCCACCAATCCGGGCAAGAGCGCCATCGCCGACAGCCATCCGCTGGCGCTCGGCGGCGCCACGCGCTCACGCTCGAAAATGTTCGCCGATTTCATCAACAAGGCCGACGTCATCATGGCGATCGGTTCGAGTCTGACGATCACCAATTTCGGCCCGTCGGTGCCCAAGGGCAAAGCCATCATTCATTCGACCAACGACGCCGGCGACATCAACAAGGAATACTGCGCCGACTTGGCCGTGGTCGGTGACGCCGGCCTGGTCGTTGACGCCCTGATCGCGGAAGTTTCCCGGCAGAAGAGGCCGGGCGGCGGCAATGCGCTCACCTCGTTGAAGGAGGAAGTCGCGGCCGGCAAGCAGGCCTGGCTCGACGAATGGGCAAAATTTCTCAACTCCGACGAGATGCCGCTCAACCAGTACCGTGTCATCCGCGACATGATGCGCACGTTCGACCGCGACAACGTCATCATGACGCACGATTCCGGCAGCCCGCGCGAGCAGATGATCCCGTTCTGGGAAACAACGGCCGCCGGCTCCTATATGGGCTGGGGCAAGTCGACCCAGCTCGGCTACGGGCTGGGCATCACCATGGGCGCCAAGCTCGCCGCGCCGAAAAAACTTTGCGTCAACGTCATGGGCGACGCCTCGTTCGGCATGACCGGCATGGATATCGAGACCGCGGCGCGCAACCGCATCGCTATTCTTACCGTGGTCTTTAACAACGGCGTCATGGGCGCCGAACGCGAAGTGCTGAAAATATCCGATGCCAAATACGGCGCCATGACCGTCGGCGGCAATTACCGGAAGGTGGCCGAGGGCCTCAACGTCGCCGCCAATCGGGTGGAAAAGCCCGATCACATCGTCGGCGCGCTCAAGGAGGCGGTCGACGTGACCGAAAAAGGCTCGCCGTTCTTGCTCGAATTCGTGGTCAAAGAGGGCCACGACTTCTCGCGCTACGCCTAAGGCGCGTCGATTCAAGTCCGAAGGAGAACCCAATGGCCGAGATCAAGATTTTCAATCCCGACGGAATGAGCAAGCCGGCGCCCTACAGCCACGTCGCCCATGTCAAGACACAGGAACTCGTCTTCATCGCCGGCCAGACGCCGATCGACGCCAGCGGCGCCGTCGTCGGCCGGGGCGATTTCGAAGCCCAATGCGAGCAGGTGTTCGCCAACATTCACACCGCCTTGCGCGCAGTCGATGCCGACTGGAAGAACGTCGTGCAGTTTCGCAGTTACATCCTGCGGCCGGAGCACGCCGCCGCCTACCGCGCCTGGCGCGCCAAGGCCTATCCGAAGATGTTTCCCAACGGCGCCAATCCGCCGCATACGCTTCTGATCATCAGCCGGCTCGCCGACGAAGCCTATTGGCTGGAAGTGGAGGCGGTGGCGGCGCTGTGAAGGCCAACGACAGTCGTCAGGCTCGGACCGCGGATTGGCGCGGCGGCCGATGCACGGCGACCTTGCCAGCGATAACATCAAAGGACATGAGGTCGAAGCCGACCGCGAGCGGGCCCTTATAGCTCTTGCGCGTCTGCGAAATCAGGTCTCGCGTTGTGGGGGCCGGTGTTGGCGACGAAAACGCCGGTCCGCCAAAAAAAATAATATGCGTATAGGCGGCGAGCTTCGGTTTGGTGAGGCTGAAAATTCTTCCAGCCTGCTCCGGCGAAGTATGGATGTTGAAGATCCTCAACAGATCGGGCCGCCGCTTCAAAAGACCAGGATGCACCACGATGACTTCATGCACGAGAAGATCGACACCTTTCCCATATTTGATGACGTTCTCGTGGTAGCACGTATCTCCCGACAACAGAACCGAACTGCCCTCGTAATCGATCCGGTAGCCGTATGCCGGAATGCTTCCCGTGCCGTGCTCGACGACGAATGCCGTCACCGTGACGCCGTTTCGCCGCCACACCATTTTGTTGGTATCCAATTCATGGCCGACCAACGGCAGCCGAATGTCATGCGGGCGCTCGTCCAGGTCTGGGGTGAAGGCCTGCGCGATCGCGGTCATCAGGGCCGGGGTGCCCGGCGGCCCCCAAGCCTCAAACGGGATCTCGCGGCCGCCCCAGGCAAAATTCAGGCGGCTCGTGAGCCACAGGTCGGGAAGGCCGACAATATGATCGGAATGAAAGTGTGTCAGGAAGATCGCCGTGATCACTTTGCCGCTGATGCCCGCCGCCGACAGGCGATTGACGACGCCGCGCCCGGCATCGAACAGCAGCGTCTCGCGCCCGGCGTGAATGAGTGTCGTGGCGTTCGCACGCACGGAATCGGACGATTTGAACAACTTTCCGGGCGCGGTGACCGGAGATCCGGTTCCAAGCAGGATAACTCGCATGTCGTATGATCACCGTCTGGCTTCGGCGCCGGTGCGTTCGAGCGCGCGCAGGCCCTGGCAGACAAAGGGGACGATCTCCCTCATTGCCGTGTTGGTATCGTCGGTCGAACAAAGCCCGCGCGATAATTGCTCGATGCGCCCGGTGCCGGCCATGATCTGCACCAGCGCGCCGATCAGAAACATGTAGCCCCAATAGATCGATTCCGGGCTGGCCTTCGGCAAGGCCGCGCGGAGCGCGTTGATGAAATGCAGCGCCGTCGGATCGAGGAGCTTTCGCACCAGCGGCAGATATTTCGGCATCATCGTCAGTCGACAAAGCAACCGATTGTAATTTTGCCAGCCGGCATCGCCGCTGGAAATTCTTTGGAGCCACGGCTCCAGAAATGCAGTGACGACCGCCTCGACGCCCGGCGGCACCGTCCCTGCCGCATGACGCGCCTCTTCGAGCAGGAGGACGCGCGCGTCATGCACCTCGCGGGCGCGCCGCTCGGTGACCTCCTCGACGAGACTCTCCTTCGAACCGAAATGATAGTTCACCAGCGCGATGTCGACGCCGGCCGCTTCGCTGATCGTGCGCAGGCTGACCCCGTCGAAGTCACCGGCCGCTAAACACTGCTCAGCGGCGTCGAGGATAATCTGGCGCGTTGCATCGCCCCGCCTCGCGCCGCCGGCGCGAGCAAGCACGGGCCTTTTGGCAACGGCCCGTTTCCGGCCGCCGGGCGGCGGCGTCCGGACAGCGACTGCATTTCGTTGGGGCACCAACGTCCTCGCTTGCGCTTTGCCGATGAGCGAATGAGCGCGACTCGCCGCTTCATACCACGTTTCTCGCTTCGCCTATGAATATTTAATGTTGACAATGTTTACATGATACAATTTAATGAATTTAATTAAACGAATGATGAAAATAAAGAAGAGTCGGGAGGTCCCCGGAGATGCGGCTCGTTACGTTCCGTCACGATGGCCAGGAGCGTCTTGGCGCGCTTGTGGCAGGCGATACGCAGATCGCCGATTTGCAACAGGCGTCCACGCGCCGCGAACCGGCGCTCGACTCGATGCAAGCTTTGATCGCCGCGGGCAAGCCGGGTCTTGAGCAGGCAAAAGTTGCGATAGAGGCCGCGCAACGCAGCCGTACGGCGCTCGTTTCGGCCGATTCGGTGCGCCTGCTCGCACCTCTGCCAGTACCGCCGCAGATGCGCGACTTTCTCTGTTTCGAGAAACATCTGATCCAAGCCTTCGGCCAAGCCCGCCGCGTGCGCGCCGCCACCTCCCCCGACCCCGAAGCAGCGCTGCGCGAGATGGAAGCCAAGGGCGTGCTCGCGGTTCCAGAAATCTGGTATCGGCGCCCGATCTTCTACAAGCCGAGTCGGTTCGCGGTCAGCGGTCCGGATCAGGATGTCGTCTGGCCGCGCTATTCGAAAATAATGGACTACGAATTGGAATTCTGCTGCGTCATCGGCGCACCGGGCCGGGACATTCCGCGCGCCAGCGCCCGCAGCCATATTTTCGGCTACACGATCTTCAACGACTTCAGCGCCCGCGACGAGCAGGTCATCGAGATGCCGGGGCAACTCGGCCCCGGCAAGGGCAAGGATTTTGACAACTCGAATCCACTCGGTCCCTGCATCGTCACTGCCGACGAAATACCCGATCCGTACGCGCTGACAATGGCCGTGCGAGTCAACGGCGAAGAGCGCGGCCGCGGCAACTCCTCTGAAATGCACTGGAAATTCGAGGACTGCATCGCCCATGTTTCGCGCGACGAGACGCTGCATCCCGGCGAAATCTTGTGCTCAGGAACGGTCGGCAACGGTTCCGGCCTTGAGATCGGACGCTTTCTCAACTCCGGCGACGTGGTTGAACTGGAAGTCGAAAAAATCGGCGTACTGCGCAATCGCGTGCTGCGCCCCGACCGATAACCGCGCAAGAGTCACGAGGAGTATCAGGCATGCTGCAGAAGATCCGCCGCGTCGTCACCGGTCACAATGGCGCCAACCGCGCGACCATCCTCTTCAACGATCATGCGCCGAATGTCACGCCGCTCAAGGGCTGGCCGGGCGCCGGCGTCACCGAGATCTGGGTCACCGGCGAGATGCCGGTCGATAATCTGGGCTCGGCCGACCGTTCGCTGAGGCCGTTGCGGCACGATCCGACGCCGTCGGGCACTATCTTCCGCGTCGTGGAAATCCCACCGGAAAGCGCGGGCAGCAAGATCGACGCCGCCAGCACCTTCGGGCAGCTGGGCAGCACGCACAAGCCGAGCAGCGCGGACAGCGCCAAGCATCCAACCATGCACAAGACCGATTCGATCGACTATCTCGTCGTGATCTCGGGCTCGATGACGATGGTGATGGAAGAGGGCGAAGTGGAGCTGCACGCCGGCGATTGCGTCGTGCAGCGCGGCACCAACCACGCTTGGGTCAACCGCAGCGGCGCTCCATGCCTTTTGGCGGCCGTGTTGATCGACGCCAAGCCGGCGCCGTGAGACAACGCGCCGGCATCGGAGATCTTAGGTGAATATCGCGGGGTGGGTGCAAAAACACGGTCGCGCCAATCCCGAGCGGCCCGCGATCTCGACCGGCGCTGCCGTTCATCTCAACTACCGCCAATGGGCGTCGACGTCGGCGTCTCTGGCGACGGGGCTGTGCAAGCTGTGCTGCCCCGGCGAGCGCGTCGCTCTCGCCATGTCAAATCATCCCTCGTACCTGGAGGCGCTGGTCGCCATCTGGCACGCCGGACTGGTCGCCGTGCCGATGAACGCCAAGCTGCACCGCGACGAATTCCGTTACATTGTCGAAAACGCCGAAGCCTCGCTTGTCATCGCGACGGCGGACATCGCCGAGGCGGTCGCCTTTCATCCCCGCGTGCTGGTGATCGATACGCTGGATTGGCGCCGGGTCTATGAGAACGAGGCCATGGCCGTGGCGCCGCGCCGAGCGGACGATCCGGCTTGGCTGTTCTACACCAGCGGCACCACGGGACGCCCGAAGGGTGCGGTCCTGACGCACCGCAATCTCTTGATGGCGGCGCTCAGTTATTACGCCGACGTCGACGCGGTCGGTCCCGGAGACGCGATTTTGCACGCCGCGCCGTTGTCGCACGGCTCGGGCATCTACGCCCTGCCCTTCATCGCCCAAGCCGCTAACAATCTCATCCCTGAAAGCCATTCGTTCGATCCGGCCGAGATCGGCGGCCTATTGCAACGCTGGCCGCAGGTCAGTTTCTTCGCTGCCCCCACGATGGTGATGCGTCTCGTCAACGATCGCATCTTCGCCGGTTCGGATCATTGCAATCTGAAGACCGTCGTCTACGGCGGCGGTCCGATGCATCTGGAGGATCTGCTGCGCGCGATGGAGCTGCTTGGTCCGCACTTCGCACAGATCTACGGCCAAGGCGAAGCGCCGATGACCATTACCGCCCTGTCGAAGGCGCTGCACGCCGAGCCCACGCAGCCGCGCTGGCGCGAGATCATGGCCTCGGTCGGACTGCCACGGACCGACGTCAACGTAAGAATATTCGATGCCGAGGATCGCGAGCTTCCGCCCGGCGAAGTCGGAGAGGTCGTGTGCCAGGGCGATGTGGTGATGGCCGGCTATTGGCGCAATCCGGAGGCCACGAGCGCGACTTTGCGCGGCGGCTGGCTGCACACCGGCGATCTCGGCTGCTTCGATGCCGAAGGCTTTCTGACGCTCAAAGATCGCTCAAAAGACGTGATCATCAGCGGCGGCAGCAATATCTATCCGCGCGAAGTTGAAGAGGTTCTGTTGCGCCATCCGGCAGTGCTTGAAGTGTCGGTGATCGGACGGCCCCATTCTGAATGGGGCGAAGAAGTCGCAGCCTGCGTGGTACTGCGCCCCGGCCAGGTCGCATCGGAGCGCGAGCTCGATGCCCTTTGCCTCTCGGCGATCGCCCGCTTCAAGCGCCCACGCGCCTACGTGTTTCTCGATGCCTTGCCGAAGAACAATTACGGCAAGGTGCTCAAGACTACATTGCGCCAGCAGTACGGTCAGCCCGAGCGCGCGTCGACGCCGGGCGGTTAGATAAAAAGCAGGGATCGAGGACGTGACGTGAGCGAAGCATTGAACATGAGCAAGCCGACTGTCGTGAACATAGCCGAACTCATCAACCGCGCGCCGATCAGCGGCTTCCAGGCGCTGGTGGTAACGCTATGCAGTCTGGTGGTTCTGCTCGACGGCTTTGACACCCAGTCAATCTCGTTCGCAGCGCCCCTGCTGGCGCCACATATCGGCGTCAAGCTTGCAGCCTTCGGTCCAATCTTCGGGTCCGCCCAGATCGGACAGATGATCGGCGTCCTCGTCGTCGGACCGTTTGCCGACCGCATCGGACGCAAGAGCATGGTGATCACCGCCGTCGCCGCTTTCGGCGTGTTCTCTTTGCTGACAGTCTGGGTCGAAAGCTTCACGCAGCTGACAACGCTTCGCTTCATCACCGGTCTCGGACTCGGCGCGGCGATGCCGAATGTGTTCGCCATCATTTCCGAATATGCGCCGGCCCGACTCAAGGCGACATTGATCGCCGGCAGTGCGGCCGCCTTTCCGCTCGGCGCCATGATCGGCGGCGCATTGAGCGCGAAACTGGTTCCGGTCTACGGCTGGCAGATTATTTTTTTGGGCGCCGGCATACTGCCTCTGGGCCTCGCTCTTTGGCTGTTTTTGCAGCTTCCGGAATCGATCCGTTTTCTGGTTTTCAGAGGCGGCGTGGAACCGCAGGTCGCCAGATTTCTCGCGTTGATCGACCCGGCCTATCAGCCAGTCGCCGGCGAGAAGTTCGTGACCGGAGAAATCAGCCCCAAGGGCATGCCGGTCTTCGAGTTATTCAAAAACGGCCGCGCTTTCATGACCCTGCTGCTCTGGGTCATGTATTTCATGGGGTTGCTCTTGTTGTTCTTCATGTACAGCTGGCTGCCCTTATTAATGAGCAAGGCGGGGCTGCCGATTTCCGAGGCGATTTTTGCGACTGTTCTTTTCAACCTCGGAGGCGTCGCCGGCTGCCTTCTGCAAGGCAAATTGATCGACCGCTTCGGCGAATTCCCCGTCCTCGGCGCTGCCTATCTGATCGCGGCCGTATGTGTCGCGGCGGTCGGCATGCTGCCGGTGCCGTCGACGTTACTGTCGGCGGCGATCGTGCTCGGCGGGATTTGCGCTATCGGCGCGCAAGGGGGCGCCAACGCCCTGACGAGCCACGTCTATCCGACATCGATTCGCGCTTCGGGCCTCGGCTGGGGGCTTGGCGTGGGGAGGATCGGCTCGATCGTCGGGCCGGTCATGGGCGGCATTCTCATCGGCATGAATTGGAATAACCAGCAGCTCTTTCTGACTGCCGGTGCTCCCGGCCTGATCGCCGCCGTTGCTATCTGTATCCTCGCTTGGGTCGTCAGTCGCAAGCACTTGTTCGTTAATTAGACTGCCGCCGTCACGTCGCGCATCAGCGCGCGCAGGTCCTCCGCGCGCTTGACGCCGAACACGCCTTCGAATCGCGCCTGCGCCTTGCTCCACTGCTTGAACGCCGCGCGCACCCGCACATGGCCGTCATGGGTCAGGCGCAACTCCTTGCTGCGCCGGTCGGCATCGCCGCGGACCACGGCGATCAAGCCGTCCCGCCGCAACGGTCGAATGTTGCGTCCAAGGGTCGTGCGATCCATGCCCAAGTCGGCGGCCAGCGCGTTGATCGTCATTGATCCTCTGCGCTTCAGCCTTGCAAGAATCGAATACTGGGTGGCGCGCAGGCCACTCGGCATCAGAAATCGATCGTAAATCTGCGTGATGTGCCGCGCTGCCTGGCGCAACGCCAGGCAATTGCAGCCGGCGGGATTGCTGACGGATGTGGCCATCGCTGCCTCGCGCTTGATATAGGCGTATATACCCCTATATTGGGCGCCGTTCAATCCTCCGCCAGCCGCGGACAGCGCGGCCGGAACACCTCATGGCCCTCGCCACCGCAGTTTCCTCGCCATCGCCATTCGACCGCTCCGCCGGTGTCGCGGAAAAACCGCGCTACGATCCGCGCACGGCCGCGCTGATTGGCGGTCCGATCGCGTCGACCCTCGTCCGCTTGGCCGCGCCCAACATGCTGGTCATGCTCGCGCAGTCGTCGGTCGGTCTGGTCGAGACCTATTTCGTCGGCAAGCTTGGCACCGACGCGCTCGCCGGCGTCGCGCTGGTGTTTCCGGTGGTCATGCTGATGCAAATGATGTCGGCAGGCGCCATGGGCGGCGGCATTTCCTCAGCGATCGCCCGCGCTTTGGGCAGCGGACGCCGTGCCGATGCCGACGCGCTCGCCTTGCACGCGCTCATTATCGCTGTCGTATTCGGCCTTGCCTTCACATTCGCCCTGCTCGTTGGCGGACGCTGGCTTTACGCCGAAATGGGCGGCAGCGGCGCAGCGCTGGCGGCGGCGCTCACTTATTCCGGAGTCGTTTTCGCCGCCGCGATTCTGGTCTGGCTGTTCAACTCGCTCGCCAACGTCATTCGCGGCACCGGCAACATGGCAACGCCGGCGATCGTCACCTGCGCCGGCGTGGTCGTCCTTATTCCTTTATCGCCGTGCCTGATCTTCGGGCTTGGCCCATTCCCGAGACTTGGTGTTGCCGGCGGCGCGGTCGCCGTAGTGATGTATTATGCGATCGGCAGCATCGTGCTCGCCGCCTATCTGCGCTCCGATCGTAGCGTAGTGCGTTTGACTTTTGCCGGCGTGCAGCTTCGCTGGGCGCTGTTTCGTGACATTCTTCGTGTCGGATTGGTTGCCGCACTCGTCACGGTGCAAACAAATCTGACCATCGCCATCGCCACCGGTTTCGTCGGCGCATTCGGCGCGGCCGCCATCGCCGGCTATGGCACGGCTTCACGGCTCGAATATCTGCTCATCCCTCTCGTCTTCGGTCTCGGCGGACCGCTCGTCGCTATGGTCGGAACGAATATCGGCGCCGGACTTCATGACCGCGCGCTGCGCGTCGCCTGGATCGGCGCCGCGATCGCCGCCGGGTTATGCGAGATGATCGGGCTCGGCGCCGCCGCCGCGCCGCGCGCTTGGCTGTCGCTGTTCGATACCGATCCGGCGATGATCGATGCCGGATCGCGCTATCTGCATGCCGTCGGGCCGGTCTATGGGCTGTTCGGGCTCGGCATGGCGCTCTATTTCGCGTCGCAAGGCGCGGGCCGCTTGTTGTGGCCGCTGCTCGCCAACTTCGCGCGCCTCATCATCGCGGCTTGTGGCGGCTTTCTCGCCTTGCGCTTCACCGGTAACCTCAGCCATGTCTTTGCCGCGCTGGCCCTGGCGCTGGCGGCCTTTGGCTTGATCAATGCCGCCGCGGTCGCCGGTGGCGCCTGGTTCGGGCGCAACGGCGGGCGCGCACGGCCGATCACGCCGTCACCTGCCAATTCGTAGAGATCGATGATGGACCAACAATATCTTGAGGATTTCGTTGCCGGCCAAGTCTACAATTCAGGCCGGCTGCAAATCGACGCCGCGCAAATCAAATCGTTCGCCAGACAATTCGATCCGCAGCCGTTCCATCTCGACGAGGAGGCCGCGAAAAGTTCGGTGTTTCGCGGCTTGGCGGCGAGTGGCTGGCACACCGCCGCACTGACCATGCGGCTTCTGGCCGACGGCGAGTTTCGCCCGGCCGGCGGCATCATCGGTGTCGGTTTCGATGAACTTTCCTGGCCGCGGCCGGTACGTCCCGGCGACGAACTGCGCGTGACCAGCGAAGTCCTAGAAGTCCGTCCGTCAAAGTCGCGCCCCGACCGCGGTCTGATCCGGGTCCGCAATACGACATTGAATCAAAACAACGAGGCCGTACAGATATTCACCGGCAACTTGATCGTGCCGCGCCGCCCGGCTGGAGGAAACTGACTTATGCGCATCCTGGTGGTCGGCGCCGGTGCGATCGGCGGATATTTCGGCGGCAGGCTGTTGGAAGCAGGCCGCGACGTCACTTTCCTGGTGCGGGGACCGCGCGCGGAAAAGCTCGCCAAGACCGGGCTCGTCATCCGCAGCCAGTTCGGCGATGCGAACTTGCCGGCGCCGAAGGCGGTCACCGCCGAGGCCTTGCGCGAGCCGTTCGATCTGATCCTGCTCAGCTGCAAAGCCTACGATCTCGCCGGCGCCATCGAATCGGTCGCACCGGCGGTCGGGCCCAACACGGCGATCCTGCCGTTGCTCAACGGTATGGCGCATATGGACGCGCTTGCCGCGCGCTTCGGTGCCCGTTCGGTGCTTGGCGGGCAGTGTCAGATCTCGACCACGCTCGACGACGACGGCTGCATCCTTCATCTCAACAACTTTCACCTGCTGGCGTTCGGTGAACGCGACGGCTCTCCCTCCCCGCGCATCGAAGCGATCGCATCGGCACTCTCGGGCGCCCGCTTCGAGGCGCGATTGAGCAAGAGCATCATGCTGGAGATGTGGGAGAAGTGGGTTATCATCGCGTCCGTTGCCGGCATCACTTGCCTGATGCGGGCGACCGTGGGCGATATCGTCGCCGCCAACGCCACCAGTCTTTCCACGTCCCTCATCGACGAGTGTACGGCCATCGCTGCGGCGAACGGCTTCGCGCCGCGCCCGCAAGCCGTCACGCTCGTCCGGACGCTGCTCACCGCGCCCGGTTCGAGCTTCGCGGCCTCGATGCTGCGCGACATCGAGCGGGGCGCGCCGATCGAGGCCGACCACATCATCGGCGATCTCCTCGCCCACGGACAGGCGCGGCAGCAAAACTATCCGCTGCTCACCATCGCCAACGCGCACCTGAAAGCTTACGAAGCGCGCCGCGCGCGCGAGCATGCCACTGCCGCTCCGGCGCGCTAGGCAACCAACGGGCGGAATTCGACAAAGCTTGCGTGGAACTTTGGGATAGCGGCGCCATTACCATCGGTGCGGGCCTACCTCGGTCGGCCGATGTTTTCTGGCACTACAGCCCCTGTTGCGAGCTGCCGCACGGGAAGCGTCGCGCGTCGCCGACAATCCTCGGAAAGCCGCTTGGAAGGATGACCAATGCGTATTGCGGCGCTTTCAGGCTGGACCAGTGAACAAAGGCACGTCGTCGCGGCGAGCTTCCTCGGCTGGACACTCGATGCCTTCGATTTTTTCCTCATGGTGTTCGTGCTCAAGGACATCGCCCAGGAGTTTCATACCCAGATCACGGATGTCACGATCGCTCTCTTGCTGACGTTGGCAATGCGGCCGATCGGCGCGTACATCTTCGGCCGCGCAGCGGATCGCTGGGGTCGGCGCCCGACGCTGATGGTCGACGTGCTGTTTTATTCGGCAATTGAATTTGCCTCCGGATTCGCCCCGAGCCTCACCGCGCTGTTGGTGCTGCGGGCGGTCTACGGCATCGCCATGGGTGGCGAATGGGGAGTCGGCGCTTCGTTGACCATGGAAACGATCCCACCGCAGGCGAGAGGCTTTGTATCGGGTCTGCTCCAGTCGGGCTATCCGGCAGGATATTTTCTCGCCTCGATCGTTTACGGCGGTTTGTTTCAGTACATCGGCTGGCGCGGCATGTTCATGGTTGGCGTAGTGCCCGCATTGCTGGTTTTCTATATCCGCCGCAGCGTTCCGGAATCGCCGAGCTGGCGCCCGACGACCGCCCGGAGCAACACGCTGGCGGTACTCAAATCCCATTGGCAGCTCGGCATCTACGCCATCGTACTGATGACCGCGTTCAATTTCTTCAGCCACGGCACGCAGGATCTCTATCCGACCTTCCTGCAAGTGCAGCACAAGATGTCACCGCATGAGGTTGGCCTGATCGCCGTCATCTACAATATCGGCGCCATCATCGGCGGCATCTCGTTCGGCTCGTTGTCCGAGCGTTTTGGCCGGCGCAACACCATCATCCTCGCCGCCGTGCTCTCGCTCTTTGTGCTGCCGCTGTGGACTTTTTCGTCGAGCGCTGTATGGCTCGCGGTCGGCGCCTTCCTGATGCAGGTGATGGTACAGGGCGCCTGGGGCGTCATTCCGGTGCACCTGAACGAGCTGTCACCCGACGAGGCGCGCGGTACCTTTCCGGGCTTTACCTATCAGATCGGTAATCTCATCGCCTCGGTGAACGCGACGCTGCAGGCGGCGATTGCCATTCACTACGGCAACAATTACGCGTTCGCTCTCGCCCTCGTTGCCGGCATCGTCGCCGTCGCCATCATCGTTCTCACCGCTTTCGGCGTCGAAGCCAAAGGCGTAGCCTTTGGCCGGGGACAAATCGGCTGGCCGGCAGCACAGCCCGCTGGCTCCGGCTGACGAGAGACGATGCCGACAGAAGAAGAGCCGCGAGCGCCGCCACGGGTGGTCGAGACGGCGCTGAGCGGCTATGAGCTGCTCAACGATCCGTTGCTCAACAAGGGCACGGCATTCACCGATGGCGAACGGGAAGAGTTCGAGCTGCACGGCCTGTTGCCGCCACACGTGGCGACGCTCGATCTGCAGGTCCGCCGCCGGCTCGACGCTTTCCATGGACTCGGCAACGACCTGCAGAAGTACATCTTCCTTCGCGGCCTACAGGATTCCAACGAAACGCTGTTCTATGCGCTCTTGACGCGGCACATCGAAGAGATGATGCCGATCGTCTATACGCCGACGGTCGGGCTCGGCTGCCAGCTTTTCAGCCGCATCTTTCGCAAGCCGCGCGGTCTGTTCCTCAGCCTCCCGCTCAAGGACCGCATCGCCGACATCATGCGGCATTCGCATTTCGACAATGTCGCGGCGATCGTGGTCAGCGACGGCGAGCGCATTCTCGGGCTCGGCGACCAAGGCGCCGGCGGCATGGGCATCCCGATCGGCAAGCTGTCGCTCTACACCGCCTGCGCCGGGCTGCATCCGTCGACCACACTGCCCATCCTGCTCGACGCCGGCACTGACAATAAAAAGCTACTCGACGATCCGCTCTATATCGGTTGGCGCCATGAGCGCGTGCGCGGCGCCCGCTACGACGAACTGGTCGATACCTTCGTCAATGCCGTCCACGCCCGCTGGCCGCACGTGCTGCTGCATTGGGAAGACTTCGCCATCGGCAACGCCAATCGCCTGCTCGAGCGCCACCGCGACCGCCTCTGCTCATTCAACGACGACATCCAGGGCACCGCCGCCATCGCAGTCGGCACGCTGCTCGGCGCCATCAATGTCACGGGCGAGCCGCTTGCGCGCCAGCGCATCGCCGTGCTCGGCGCCGGCTCGGCCGGCACCGGCATCTGCGCGCTTCTTTTGCGCGCCATGGTAGACGGCGGTGCGGACGAAGGGGAGGCTCGCGGCCGCTTCTATCTGGTCGACCGCAACGGCCTCATTATCGAGGGAATGGCGAACCTACAGCCGTTTCAGGCGCTGTTCGCGCAAAGGCGCGATCGCCTCGCCGGCTGGACGCTGCGATCGCCCGGCCACGTCGGCCTCGCCGACGTGGCCGCCAACGCGCATCCGACGGTGCTCATCGGCACCTCGGGGCAGGCGCATGCCTTTTCGGAGGATGTCGTCCGCGAGATGGCGCGCCAAGTGAAGCGTCCGATCGTATTCCCGCTCTCCAACCCGACCGAGCGAAGCGAGGCGACGCCGCAACAGCTTGTCGCCTGGACCGAGGGTCGCGCCATCATCGGCACCGGCAGCCCGTTTCCGCCGCTGCAACGCAACGGCCACGACTTCCGCGTTGACCAAACTAATAACGCCTACGTCTATCCGGGAATCGGCCTCGGTGCCGTCGCCGCACAAGCGCGGCACATTTCCGACGGCATGTTTCTCGCCGCCGCCCGCACGATCGCCGATCTATCGCCGGCACGGCGCGACCCGCAAGCCAATCTGCTGCCGCCACTCGTCGAACTGCGCAGGATTTCGTTCCATGTCGCGACCGCGGTCGCCAAACAGGCTGCCGCGGAGGGACTTGCGGCGACGCTCACGGAAGCCGAAATCGCCGCCACCGTACGATCCAAGATGTGGGAGCCGGTCTACGCCAATTATCGGCGGCTGCGCTAATGCCAACAAAATGATGAGCGCAGCGTGTTGCTGATGGCGAGTCCGATCGTTCTGCTCAAGATCAAGAGCCGGCCGTACTTCCGTCAGGACCACTGAAAATTGCCCGGCGACGGCGGCTTTCGGTCGCAGCCCGTGCGCGTTCGCCTGTGGGAGCGAGGCGGGTGACGCACGCTGCCAAACAAGACCAAGATTTTTCTTGAAAATCCGCCCTGTCTGGAATGAACACAAACATGATTTCTACTGCAGATTTGAATTATTATAATTTGATTCTACTATAGGATGACTATTTTGCTTGCCAAACTATACTTGGCGTTGGTACAAGCTATTGATATCGCAGTAGTTTTTCATCGTTCTAAAGTGGGTGGGGCAAGATGGCGGGAAAACGGTTTCGTTGGCGGCGCGCGCGGCGCCGTGAGGCAGAGGTTCCGGCACTGGCAGTCGCAATGGCAATCGTCATTGGCCCGGCTGCGCTCGCACAGCAGAATGTTCCGGCGTCCTCGCCGGCGCCTGCTCCACCTTCAGCGTCCACACCTTCAGCACCCGCAGCGGCGAAACCCGCGGCTTCCACACCTGCAACGCATGTACCCGAAATCGTCGTCACCGCCCCAAAGCCCAAGCCACGGGTCAGGCACCGTATCCGCACGGCAACGCACGGACCCGCCGCTTCCCCTGGCGGGACTGCCGCGGCTCCCACGTCGGCAACGACGCCTGGGGAAACGGCGGGTGTGTCAGTTCCGCTGCAGCAGGCGGCCGCATCGGACAAGACCGGCACTCCGCTCGCCGACCTGCCGCAAAGCGTCGTCGTCGTGCCGCACACAATCGTCAGCGAACAAGGCGGCACCAGCCTCGCCGATGCTGTTCAAGACGTGAGCGGCATTAATATCGGCGGTTCATCGAGCTACGGATTTTTTGACCGCTTTACCATCCGCGGCATGGACGCGCGCATCTACAGCGACCAATTCCCCGACGGCGACCAGTTCAACGGCTTTCCACATTCGATGAACGGCGTGCAGAGCATCGAGGTGCTCAAAGGTCCGGGCTCCGCCCTGTTCGGCAGCACCACTCCGGGTGGCAGCATCGACATCATCCACTTCCTGCCTTCTTCGGTGCCCGGCTACGGCATCAGCGGGCAGATCGGCTCATTCGGCTCGTGGATGACCAGCATCTACGCGACCGGACCGACCACTGTGCCGGGCCTAACTTACCGGATCGACGGCCTCTTTCAGCATTCCGACGGCTTCCGCGACATTTCGAGCGCAAACTATGAACTGCGCCCCGAATGGACTTGGAAGCACGACAACCACGTCACCACCGTCGCGCTCGATGCTCGCGATATCGACCGCACAACCGACAGCTACGGCATTCTTTATTTCAACGGCAAAAGTGATGCCGGCACGCCGCTGACCAGTGTGCCGAACACGGCCTTTTATGCGACGCCATTCGGCTACGGCGACCAGACCATGGAACGCGGGACCGTAGTCGATTCCTGGTGGATCGCCGATTATCTCACCGTCAACAACCGGCTGGCGTTCACCCACCGTGACGTCTCTATCCTGCGCAATTCCGGCGGCGGAACAATCACGGACGTCGGCGGCGTGTTTGAGGAAGGAGTCGCCAATTGCCCATCCCCGACGGTGACGAGCGGGTGTCGACAACTGCGCGAGCAGACCGATCATGACGACGACTTCATCTATCAATTCGAGCCGGTCTGGAAATTCCATACCGGCAGCGTCGGACACACCTTGCTGACCGGCACGCAGGTCGAATGGCAGAGCATCGACGACGACCGCCTCACGGCAAATCTGCCCAACATCACCAACATCTTCGCGCCGGTGATTCCGGAGACCTCGACCAACGGTCTCGCGTTCGAGCGCACGGCTGCGCTTCCCGGCATGGAGGACGAGCTTCGCGCGCTTTATCTCAGCGCTTATGCCACGGACCAGATCGACGTCACCGACCAATGGAAGGTGCGCCTCGGGATTCGCCAGGAGCACTGGTACGAGGAATTGACACCGCTCGCCTATGTGGCGCAATCCGCCACCAATCCGGCGCCCGGCCGGTTCGAACAGAACGGCACTCCACTCGAACCCGGAGTGGTCGATACCGAAGTCGATACCCCCACCAGCTGGAGCGTCGGCACATTGTACAAACTTCTTCCCGGAGTGGCGCCGTTCGCCGGCGTCTCGAAGAGCTATCTGACCAACTTCAACTCGGAGACGACGCAGAACGGCGTGTTTGCACCCGAATCGGGTCTCGAATACGAAGCCGGCATCAAGTTCTCGACGCCGGACGGCCGTCTCGTCTTCACGCCCGCCGCTTTCGCAATCTACCGCACCAATGTGTTTACCGAAAATACGACGACGGACACCATTTCGTTCAACGCGCAGAACTCGCGCGGCGTCGATGCGGACCTGCAATTCGCCATCACCCCGCAATGGAAGCTCTTGGCCAATGCTACCGCGCAAAACGCGGTGCTGACCGCGGTGCCGGGGACGCCGTCGCAGATCGGCAACTGGCCGGTCGGTGTTCCGCGATACATTTTCAATACGTGGACGACCTACGATTTCGCCATCAATGGAATTCATGGATTCCGCATCGGCGGCGGCCTGTCCTACAACAGCAAGACCTACGCCAACAGCGGCGATACGTCGTGGATCCCGGATTCAACCGTGATTGACGCCATGTTTGGCTACTATGCGACGAACTGGGACGCGCAGATCGGCATCAAGAATATCGCCAATGTCGAATATTTCACATTCGCCGAGAGCGCCGGCGGCTATGTGGGCGACCCGCGCACCTACTACGTGAAGGCAAGCCTGCACTATTGAGCGGAGGCTCTGCGCGCAAGGCTTCCTGCCCCTTGCGCCGCCGCCGACCGCTCCACGAGCATTGTGCGCACGGCAGCAAATACGGCGTCGAAGGCCGGCCGGCGATAAGCCCATTTCTCGTCGGCCGACAGCGGCACCATGACCATAGTGGCGTTGGCCTCGAAAAACAGAATATCGCCCCCTGCGTTCACGGCAAAATCGATGCCTCCGTAGTCGAGGTCGAGCATCTCGGCGATTCGTTGCAGCGCCGCCATGCCGCGGCTGCCGACGGCGCTTGCCATATCTTTTAGAAATGGAACTTCCTTTGCCCGATTGTCGACCGAACCAGCCATGTCGGCCGTGAAATAATGCACTTTCCAGTTTCGCGAGATTGCCAAGTGCAGCGGATATATTTTGCGGTCGACGATCATGACGCGAAACTTGCGAAAAAAGCCTTCGCCGTCCCGAGCATCAAGCTGCTCGATCAGCCAGACGTCCTCGCCGGGAAACCTCTCCATTGCCGCCGCGAGCTCCTGCGCGGTTTCGGCACGCACGAAATGGTGGCCGGTATGAAAACCCGGCGCGCGCGCCAGAATCGGAAAGAAAAAATCGTGGCGGGCGACGATGCCGGCCGCATCCGCGCCAGCCAGCGCGCGTCGCGGCAGCCTCGCCATGCGCGGAACGATAATATTCGGCATGCCGCGCAAGCGAGCAACATTCGCCGCACGGCCGGTTTTCAGCACCGCAACCGGATGGTTGACGATAGGCCGCGCCGTCCGCGCGAGGATTGAGCAGGCCGCTTGCAATCCCTCGGCGCAAACATCCGCGTCGCCGATGCTGTTAAAGACGAGATCGTGCGGCGGCAGCGGAATCTTGTCATCATAATACTCGGCCGCCACAACGGTCGTCTGAAACACATCGTCATCGAGAAGCGAAGCCGTCGGCGCATTTCCGCCGGCCGCCGAAATCAGGAGCAGCACTTTGATCGGCGCGCGATTGCCGCGATACGGCAAGGTGGTGAGGAAGTCGTTCTTGAAGCCTTTATCGCGATGCCGGCGGGCACCGCCCTCATCGCCGATCTCGGCCAAAAGATTGCCCATGCCGCGATGCGCATGGATGTGATGTGGATCGATGCGCAACGCCGCTTCGAAGTGGCCGCGTGCCTGCTCGTGCTCGCCCGTGAGCAACAGCAGATTGGCGAGGTTGACGTGCCCCATCGGATTATTCGGATGGCGGCGGACCGCCTCGCCGAACAGCGAGCGTGCCGCGCCCCGATATCCGGCCCTGAGCACCAGCGTGCCGAAATCGTTCAAAACGCCGAAGTCGTCGGGTTTGCGGCGGATCAGTTCGAGGTAGTCGCGCTTGGCCGCCTCGAACGAACCCTGCTCGCGCAAGAGGCCGGCGCGCTCGTAGCGCGCCTCGATAGCGTCCGGATTTCCCTCCAGCAACCGGTCAAGCAGGTTGATGCGGACATCGCGATAGCTCAGTGCCGGACGATCGTTCACGGCCGCCTCTGATATGCCCCCGCGAATCGCCCCCCGGGAGCAATTAGAGCAAAATTTACCATGAAACATCATCATCCGGCCGGAGTTGCCTGTCCCCACAAAGGTGTTCCGCTATGGAAACAAGCCGATCCGGCCCCCACGGCGTCACTTTGGGCGATCCGGTGCCGTGGTTCTCGGCACCGCTGCTCGCCGGCGGCGCCTTCAACCTGCAGGTCGCCGCCGGCCGCTGGATCGTGCTCAGTTTCCTCGGCTCGCCAGCCAATCCGCGCGCACAGCAAGAGCTTTCGCTATTGCTAGGCGACACGCGGCTGTTCGATGAGGACCGGCTCGTGTTCTACGGTGTACTCGCCGCGCCGCCCGGCGATCCGGCCTATCTGAAGTACTCTTCGGCGGCGGTTTCCTTCATCACCGATTATGACGGCGAATTGAGCGCCTGCTATGGCGCGGCCGAAAAGCCGCGCACCATCGTGCTCGATCCGATGCTGCGCGCGGTCGCCAATATTCCGTGGGACTATCCGGAAGGCCATGCGCAGTCCGTGCGCAACGTCCTGCGCAGCCTGCCTGACGTCGACGACTCCGCCGGCGTGCCGCTCACCGCGCCGGTGCTGATCGTACCGCGGGTGCTCGATTTTGCCCTCTGCGAGGTGCTCGTCCAGCTTTACGATAAATTCGGCGGCAAGGATTCGGGTTTTCTGTTCGACGCCGACGGCAAGACCACGCGGGTCGTCGACTATCGGATGAAACGCCGCAGCGATCTCGTCGTTGCCCATCCGGTGCTTCGCGAGGCGATACGCAACAGCATCGTCCGCCGCCTCTTGCCCGCGATCGGGCAATTTTTTCAGTTTGAAGCCACGCGCATGGATCGCTACATCGTGGCCTGCTACGACAGCGCTGTCGGCGGTCATTTCTCCCGCCACCGCGACAACGTCAATATCGGCGCGCAGCATCGGCGTTTCGCCGTCTCCATCAACCTGAACAAGGACTATGAGGGCGGCGATCTCGTGCTGCCGGAGTTCGGCCGGCGCACCTACCGCGCGCCGCACGGCGGCGCCATCGTGTTTTCCTGCGGGGCGTTGCACCAGGTCACCCCGGTGACCGCAGGCCGACGCTATGCCTTCCTGCCCTTCCTCTACGGCGAGGCCGATGCGGCGTTGCGCGAGGCCAATAATTCGAGGCTGCACCAAAGCGCGGCGCCCTACGTCGCGGAATCCGACCGCTTGTTCGCCGACGGAGAGCGCGCAGACGAACGCCGCGCGAGCTGACCTACTTCGTGCATCGCTTGGTCTTTTCGCATGAGGTCGCTCCAGTATTCGGGCCTTATCTCTTCGCTCCGTTCACTCGCGCGGTGTATACCGTCGCAGATGGATTCATGAGGTTGCAATCCGGACAATTGAATTTCTGTCTTGCCTTGATAGGTCTCCTGCTCGCCATCATTCTCGCGCCGACATTATTTTGAACCGACGGGCGTCCAATACGCCGTCGCAATCCGCCGCGCGACGCTTATAACTTGTTGAAACAATATGGGAATCTACCGGGCGCCCGCGCCGAAGGCTGGGAACCCCGATCCCATTGAAAATGATACTGTTTGAAGTATGGTCGCCCGAACGGCAAAGGCGGCATTTTGAGGGTTCGGCGCGTCGATTTTAGCCCCAATTTGCGGCATGAATTGTGCTGGACGCGTTCAAGGAACGCGAGCGCGAGGGAAACTCTATGGCAGCATCGACGGCGCGAATCGTCATTCGTCATTTGAGCGGCTCGAAGATCAACCAAATCGAGCAGTTCGATCTTGCGGGCTTGCAGGAAATCACCATCGGCCGGGATCCAACCTCGCGCCTCAACTATGATTTGGCGCGCGACGACGAAGTAAGCCGCAGGCACGCCGTCATCCGTGTGAACAACGATAAGGAACTTTATTTTCGCCTTGCCGATCTCAACAGCAGCAACGGCACTTTTCTCAATGGCGAGCGCATCGGCGGCGAGGTCGAGCTGTTGCCGGAGGATATTGTCGAACTCGGTTCCGGCGGGCCGAAGTTCATATTCGACGTACAGCCGCGCCCGGCGAATTTGCCGGCGCGCACGCGTTCGATGGCGGCGGCCAGTGTGGCTGCGGCCGACGCGGAAACGCGCATCCTCACGCCGGCGCCAAAAGCCGGAGCTACGGTGGAGCATGCGGCGGCTGACACGCGGCAGCGAACGGCTGCGACCGACACTGCCGCGCTCGCCAAGGTGCCGATCGGCAAAGCCACGATCCAACGCATGCTGTTCGACGAGCGGCGCAAGGCCAGAGGTGTTTTGATCGGTTCAATCGCGGCGGTTGTGGTTCTGGCAGTTTTGGGCGGCGGCGCACTCCTGTGGCACAGCCACGAGGTCAACGTCCAAATGGCGCAGGAGCTTGCAGCCGCGGAGGCAAAAGCTGAACAAACCAGGGCCCAGACCAACGCAGCGATTGCTAAGGCAACAGGCCTCAGCCCCGATCAGATCACAAAAATGGGAAATGCCACGGTTTATGTCGAGAACAAGTGGGCGCTCTTCGATGGGGAGACGCGAAAGCCCTTGTTTCAGCGCTATGTGAAGGACAGCGGCCAGTGGCTGCCCTGCTTCGTGAGATTGAAGGACGGCACCGTGGTGCGCTGGCTCACACTTGACGATAAGGCTGCTACGCTGCCGATCGGAGAGGACAGTACTGGAAGCGGCTTCGTGATCGACTCCCGCGGCTTCATCCTTACCAACAAACACATGGCGGCTGCTTGGAAGACCCGTTACGAAGATTTTCCAGGGAACGGCACATGGCGAGGTGCGATTTATACCCTCAATGGCAGGTTAAGATACACCATCGCGGACATGTGGGATGAAGACAGCGACAAGAAACTTTCCAATTGGATTCCCGACAGTGGCGGTTATGTTTTCGAAGGCAACAGACCCGTTCTGATCTCGCAAGATAGACGCGAGGTCTTCGCCAATAACGAGGTGCTGAGCGTCCAATTTCCCGGAACGCGCATGAGCATCAACGCCACTCTGCTGCGGACTTCGATCGATGCGGACGTGGCGGTGCTCAAGATCGACACGCCGGACTCCTTGAGCAAGCTTGATCTGGTGCCAAAGGAGTACGACGCCAAAGTAGGTCAGCGCATCGTTCTGCTCGGCTACCCCGGCATATCGCAGAAAACACTCCTGATCCAACACACCAATGAGGCCGGCCACGTCGCCACACGCGGCGTGATGATTCCCGAGCCGACGGTCACCGAGGGCACTCTCTCCAAGCTCAGTCCGCAGCGTAAAGAACAAGGTCCGGACCAATCGCAAGGCAACCTGACCACTTTGGGCTCGCTCGGCGACACGTATCAACTCGATATTTCCGCCTCTGCGGGCGACAGCGGCGGCCCGGTGCTGACGTCCGACGGCCAAGTGCTCGGATTGTTGACATACGGCTCGACGCGCTCCGAACACGTGTCCTTTGCCACGCCGGTGAAATACGTGCGCGAACTCTTGCAGCTGCAGCTGCAGTAGTCGGCGCGCGACTGAAATCGAGGCCGCCATGGAAATTGTCGGCGCTATGCGCACCGATGTGGGCTTGGTGCGCGAGCGGAATGAAGATGCGGTGGCCTGGATCAGGCCGCAGGATGAGAACGTCGCCAATAGCCAGGGCAGCCTTGCGCTGGTAGCCGACGGCATGGGCGGCCACGCCGCCGGCGAGGTTGCCAGCGCGCTGGCCGCCGACACCATTCGCCGCGTGTATTACGATCTCAACGGACCGGTCCCGAAAGTCCTGGCGATGGCCTTTTCGGCCGCCAATCGCGCCATCCTCGACTACGCGGAGGAGCATCCGGACTGCAAGGGCATGGGCACGACCTGCACGGTGCTGGCTTTTCGCGACGACCAAGCCTGGCTCGCCCATATCGGCGACAGCCGCGCCTATCTGCTTCGCGACGGGGCGCTCACCAAGCTCAGCAAGGACCAGACACTGGTCGCCAAGCTGATCAGCGAAGGCGCGCTCACCGAGGAAGAAGCCCAGCACAGTCCGGTGCAAAACGTGATTCTGCAGGCGCTCGGCGCCGCACCGAAATTACAACCGTTCATCAACCCGAAAGGTCTTCCGCTAAAGCCCGGCGACATTTTGATCCTTTGTTCCGACGGCGTTTCCAACATGGTGCCGGAGGCGACGATTGCCGACCTCGCCGGCCGGTTGCCGCCACAGGAGGCTTGCGATGCACTGATCGAGGCCGTGCTTGCCGCCGGCGCCTACGATAACGCCTCACTCGGAGTCTTCAGTGTGACGACCGAAGCCGGGCAAAGAACAACGCCGGAGGCGACCACGCGCCGCATCAAGCTGCCCATTGCGGACAGATGACAAAGACCATCGGCCAATACGAGATCGGCGATCTGCTTGGCGAAGGCGGCCTCGGTCAGGTGCATGCGGCCTTCGATACCGTGCTGCAGCGCCAGGTCGCGATAAAGTCGCTGCGGCCGGAACTGCTCAATGATGCGAATTTTGTCGAACGGTTCCGCGTCGAGGCGACAAGCCTGGCGCGATTGAACCATCCGAACATCACCACGATCTACTCGCTCATTCCGGAAGGCAAAAATCTTTACATGGTGATGGAGCTGGTGCGCGGGCACACGCTCGATGACATTTTGCAAAAGCGCAACGCGCCGATCGAAATTCGCGAGAGCCTCGCCATCATCGCCCAGGCCGCCGACGGCTTGGCTTACGCCCACAGCATGGGCGTGATCCACCGCGACATCAAACCCGCGAATTTGATGATCGCGGAAAACGGCGTGCTGAAAATCATGGACTTCGGCATTGCCCGCGTGCGCGGTTCGCAGCGGCTGACGCGCACCGGCAGCATCGTCGGCACGCTGGCCTATATGGCGCCCGAGCAATTGCGTGGCGAAGAAGGCGACGAGGCCAGCGACCTCTACAGCCTCGCCATCGTGCTCTACGAGATGCTGTCCGGCGCGCCGCCGTTCAGCGCCACCAGCGAATACGATCTGATGCAGGCGCAGATCAATGAGCGGCCGCAGCGGCTGATTCCGCGGGTTGCCGGCTTGTCGCCCGCGGTCGAGTCCGCCCTGATGCGGGCGCTGGCGAAAAAGCCGGGCCAGCGCTTTCCTTCAGCGCGCGCGTTCAGCGACGCCCTCGGCGCCTCCGCGCTGCGGCTCGATGCGCCCAAAATCCTGCACAACGACACGCGTTTGCTTGAAGTTCAAACGGCATCTGCTGCGATCGCGGCGAAAGGCTCTCCGTTCGAAAGATTGGCGGCATCGCTGCCATTCGCCGGAAGCCCGGGTCTTCGCGCTGCGGCCTTGGGCGGAGGCGGCGCGCTCGCCGTCGCGATCGCTGTGACCGCTTTCATGTTCTGGCCGGGCTCATCACACACACAGCCGCCACCGCCGCCGAAGCCAATCGTACAACCGCAGCCTGCCGTGCCGCCGGCCACGCCGCAAACGCCGAAGAATCCTCCATCGACACATTCGCCGACCGAGCAGCCGTCGGGCGGAAATACCAATCCCGCCACGCCGACGTCGCCGACGCCTGGCTCGCTGGCCGCTATCATCCAAGCGGCCAATCGCGGCGATCCGGAAGCCGAGAACAGGCTGGGCTATATGTACCTGACTGGCGCGAGCGAGACGGGGCACGACGAAACGAAGGCGCTCGAGTGGTTCCGGAAGGCGGCAGCGCAAAACTTCGCCAAGGCGGAAGTGAATCTCGGCGATATGTTTTTGCACGGCCTCGGCGGCCTCGGCACAAATTATGAAGAGGCATTATCCTGGTATCTGAAGGCTGCACAGCAGAACAACGCCGGCGCAGAATTCCGGCTGGGATCGATGTTTGAGGGCGGCTTTGGAACCACGAAAGATCTGCAACAAGCGGTCGACTGGTATCGCAAAGCAGCCGACCAGGGCTATGCCGACGCGGAGAATATGCTTGGGACTCTCTACGTCACGGGTGGCGACAACTTGCCAAAAGATTACAAGCAGGCGGTCGATTGGTATCGCAAGGCGGCCGAACAGGGATTTAGGAAATCGGAGAAGAACCTCGGCGACATGTACTTCTACGGCCTGGGCGTCCCTGGCGTCGACTATAAGGAAGCGATGGAGTGGTACAAAAAGGCTGCCGATCAGGGTGACGCGGCCGCGCAGTACAGGGTGGGATTAATGTACGAAAAGGGCGACGGAACCGAAAAAAACAATGACATCGCGCTCGACTATTACCGAAAGGCGGCGGCCAACGGCAACGTGGACGCGCAACGCGCCATTGACAGGCTGAGCCCCAAGTAAGCCGAATCACAACTCTGATTGCCGATCAAGCGGCGGCCGGGCGCAGCACACAGAACTTTGCGGCTCTACCGTCGCCGAAGCGAACACGCCGCCCGAGAGAGACCGCGATCACTTCTCAGGAGTGAAGGACGGGACGTCGCCAGTCGACTGAGGCTGCTGTTGCTGAGGCGGTTGCGGTTGTTGGGGTGGTGGTGGCGGCGGATTGGCGGCCGACGCGTCGGTTTGCGGGGTGTCTTTCGGGTGCGACGAGAATTGCTGGCGGTCGGGCTTGTTGTTGGCCTGATCGCCGTTATCGGCGGGATGCTCGTCCTTACCCGAATCCCCCGAATCGTCGCCCTTGGCCTCGTGTTCCTTCGCGTGTCGCCCGCGCCGCACTTCGTGCGTTCTACCTCTGCGACGGCCTCGGTAATAATGTACGCCGTACTGCGACATGGCGCCCCGGATCAATCCTTCGATATTGATTTGTGCCGAAGCTTGGGTCGCCGAGAGCGTCAAGGCGCCCGATGTCAGCGCCACCGCCGCCGTCGAACCCAGTAAGATCTTCCCGAGCCTGGACATGGCGATCTCCCTCCGGAACCTGACCGGCTCCGCGTGCTATGTGTAATTTGCCCGATGAATCGGCTTTTGGCAATTAAGCCGCGGGCCAGCCCCAAATAACAACGCAAAGAAAATGGGGATTAGCCGCCGCCTCGGCACCCCCACGCCAGGGTCCGCCAACTTTAAATCTTAGCAAGGATCGGGCGCGGCAGCGCGTTCTTGCCCGAGGTATGGCGTCCGCCATGGGAGGATCGTATAAATTGCAGCGATCTTGACTAAAACAACGGCGCCGCGACGAATGTCGAAGTTCTGCCAGGACCGGCACTAATGCCCAAAATCAGCATTTCGTACCGCCGGGCGGACTCCGAGGCGATGACCGGCCGCATTTTCGACCGCCTCACCACTTATTACGGCAAGGAAGCAATTTTCCGTGATATTGAAGACATCCCGGCCGGAATAGACTTCCGCCAGCACATCAACGAGACGCTGCTTAAGACCAACGTCCTGCTTGCGATCGTCGGACCGAAATGGCTCGGCGCCGCACGCGGCGGGCTCGAACGTATCAACGAGGAAAGCGATCCGGTCCGGGTCGAGGTTGAGACGGCGCTACGCCGGCGCTTACCGGTCATACCGGTCCTGATCGGCAACACCAGGATGCCAGGTTCCGACCAGTTGCCGCCGAGCTTGAAGGACTTCGCCTTCCGCAACGCCGTGAAGATCGATACCGGCCGCGATTTCGATCATCACATCGAGCATCTCATCAAGTCGATCGATGCGATCTTAGGCCAGACGGGCAGATCACCGCCGAGCCGGGAAACGGACATCGCCGCCGTAAAGCCGGCGGCCAAATCGCCGCCGAGCCGGGAAACGGACATCGCCGTCGCAAGGCCAGCGACCAAAGCCGCAAAGCCCCCGTCGATCGAGATCGAGATTCCGCGCAAGAAAGACACCGGCTCGGGGCGGGCAGCCGCGACAGTTGCGGCTGCCGCCGCGTCGGCGGCGCAACTGCGAAAGCCCCAAACATTGGCTCGGCCGGAAACCCCGCCCGCGCCGGCGCGCGATTGGGGGCAAATGCTTTGGCCCAAGAGCCGGCAGGGACGGATGATCCGGCTTGCGGCCGCAGCCGGGGCCGCAGTCGTCGTTCTCGCATTGCTGATCCTCGAACTATCCCCCGGCGGTTCGGCGGGAGGCAATGTACGGCAGTTGTTCTCGCTGCAAAATCCGGACGCGGTGAGCGCGCTCGCGTTTTCGCCGGACGCCAGAATGATCGCCGCGGCAAGTCTCGATAAATCGGTGAGCATCTGGAACGTCGGCGGCGAAAATCTGTCGACGACCTTAAACGATTCCGATGGCGTCTCATCCGTCGCATTCATGCCGGACGGCAGAGAGGTCGTCTACGGTGGGCTAAACGGCGTCATAGTCATCGCCGATGCCGGCGGCAGGGTCGTCCGCTCGATCAGACCCAGCGTGACTTACGCTTGGCAGGTTCTTCCCGCCGTTTGGTCGATCGCGGTTTCGCCAGACGGCATGCGCGTTGTCTCCGGCAGCGATGACGGCAGCATCAAAATCTGGAATACCGACGGCGAGCTCTTACACAGCATCAAGAATCATAGTGACGTAGTCACGTCATTGGCCTTTTTTCCGGACGGCAAGACATTCGCTTCCGGCAGCAAAGACGGAACGGTTCGCGTCTGGAGCACGGACGGTGGAGGCGAGGTGACGGTCCTCGCCGACCATCCCGGGCAAATCCTGTCGGTCGCGGTATCGGCGGACGGCAAGTGGATCGCCGGCGGCGGCGGCAGTAACGTGGTCATTTGGGACGCGGCCTCCGGACGCGCGGCGCATGTCCTTGCCACGAGTCTCGATACGGTTGATGCGGTCGCCTTCTCACCCGACGGCAAAAGGCTCCTCATCGGCGGCAGCGACCCGGCGATTGAGATATGGGACGCAGAGAGCGGTCAACTCGTGCGGACCGTGAGCGGAAATTCGCATAGCGTTCATGCCCTCGCGTTTTCGCAAGACGGAACCCATCTTGCCTCAGGCGGCGGCGACAGCACGATCGACGTTTGGGCAGCGGATTGACGTTCGCCTTACGCCGCATTTTCCGCGCATCAACCGGCGACGGACACCTTCGCAGCGACGACGAATACCTTTTTCAGCATTTCCCGTTCGATCGGCTTCTGCAGGATCGGAATATCGTGAAATCGCGCCTCGACGCTGCTGGCATCGTAGCCGGTGACAAACACGAACGGAACGCCGCGTGCCGCTAGAATGTCCGCAATCGGGTAAACCGCGCCATCTCCGAGATTAATATCGAGCACGGCGGCCTCAAAATGACCGTCCTTGGCTTTTGCCATCGCTTCCGACGCGGTGCAGATCGGGCCGACGACCTGATAGCCGAAATCCGCCAGACTTTCTTGGATCATCATGGCAACCAGGGCCTCGTCTTCGACCAAAAGAACGCGCGGCTTGCCGGCAACCTTCAATCCGTTCACACTGCCATGCAGTTGCGCCACATTGGGCGCGCCTGAAAATTCCCGCGGCTTCATCATGTCGCGGCAGGGAATCGAAAAGTTGCAGCGAAGCCCGTTCGGGTCCCAGTCGAATGCCGCCTCGCCGTTGAGCTGCTGTTCGATGCTGGCGCGAATGACGCGCAGACCGAAGCTCTTCGCGGCAGGCCGGGCGATCGACGGCCCGCCGGTTTCCACCCAGTGCAGCGCCAGGACGTCCGGCCGCAACTCCCAGCTCAAGCGCACTTTTCCGCTCGCCGACGACAAGGCCCCATGCTTGGCCGCATTGGTCGCGAGTTCGTGCAGCGCCAGAGCCAACCCCTGCGCCGTCGAAGGGTGCAGGGAAATGCCGGGACCAACGATGGTGACCTTGTCTCCGCTGCGATAGGGATCGAGTTCCTCGCCGACGAGGGTGGCGAGATCGGCGCCTTCCCAGCGCGAGTCGGAAAGCAACGTGTGGGCGCGCGCCAGCGCCTTGATGCGGCCCTCGATCGCCGCCACATAGTCCTGGACGCTTTTGGCCCGCGTGAGCCGGATGATCGATTGTATGACGGCAAGCGCGTTGCGCGCCCGGTGGTCTACCTCGCGGGCCAGAAGATTCTGCCGTTCCTCCGCTTCCTTGCGGTCGGTGATGTCGATGGTGACACCGCTGATGCGCATCACCCGGCCGGCCGGATCGACGCTTGCCGCCGCGGTGCCGGTGCACCAGCGCGTTTCGCCGTTGGGCCGTTGCGCGCGAAACTCGATCTGCTGAGTGAACGCGCCCTTCGACACGCGCTCGATAATCTGTTGCAGCGACGCCCAATCCTCGGGATGCACGAGGTCGCGGATGTTATCCAATACGGGGCGAAAGTGTTCCGGATCGACTCCGAAAATGCGATGCTGGCCCTCATCCCATTTCAGCTCTTTGTTGCCGACCTCCCACTCCCAAGAGCCCATTTGGCCGGCGGCGAGCGCCAAGCTGCGGCCCTGTTCGCTTTGCACGAGCCGGGCGTTCGAGGCCTCCAGCTCGGCGGTGCGCTCGGCCACACGGCGCTCGAGTTTGACATTCACCTGCTCGAGTTCGCGGGTCTTGCGGAACAATTCGGCGAAGATGCGCACCTTGGCGCGCAGCAGCGCGGGAATGACCGGCACCGGCACGTAATCGACCGCCCCCATTTCGTATCCGCGCAGCCGGTCGACTTCGGTGACCTGGATCGCCGATATGAAGATGATCGCGGTTTTCTGGAACCGCGGATGCTCGCGAATCATTTGTGCGAGCTGAAAGCCGTCAAGTTCCGGCATGCAGACATCGATGAGCACGACCGCGACGTCGTTCTTGAGCAGGAAAGTCAGCGCCTCGCGCGCGGACGACGCCTTGACCAGGTTCTCTTTGAGATCGGCCAAAATGATCTCGTAAGCGAGTAGCTTTTCCGGCTGGTCGTCGACCAGAAGGACATTGACTTTCTCTGTCATGACGTGAGCGCCTAGCGGTGCAGCCACATCCGCAGTGCGGACAAAAGCTGTTCGGTATTGACCGGCTTGGCGAGGTAATCGGAGGCTCCTGCCTCCAGACATTTCTCGCGATCGCCCTTCATCGCCTTGGCGGTCAAGGCGATGATCGGCAGGCGGCGGTATTCCTTGTTCTGCCGAATCTTTTCTATCGTCTGATAGCCATCCATTTCGGGCATCATGATGTCCATGAGCACGATGGCAAGCGAGGGGGTCTGCTCGATCAGGTCAATCGCCTCGCGGCCCGTCGTCGCGGTCAGCACGTTCATGCCGCGCCACGCCAAGGCGCTCGCGAGCGCGAAAATGTTGCGCGGATCGTCGTCGACCAGCAGCACGGTACGCCCGACCAAGTCCTCGTCCGACGAGTTGAGCTGTTCCAGCATTTGCTGCTTCTCGGCCGGCAGGTCGGTGACGACGCGGTGCATGAACAGAGCGGTCTCGTTGAGCAACCGCTCCGGCGACTCCACGCCCTTGACGACGATCGAGCGCGCCATGGTGTGCAACTGCGCGTCCTCCTCGGCCGACAATTCGCGGCCGGTGAAGACCACGACCGGAATGTCGGCGAGCGCACGCTCCTCGCGCATGCGCTCCAACACCTCGAACCCCGACATGTCGGGCAGACGCAGATCGAGCACCACGCAATCGCAGGGCCGATCGCGCAACATGGTCAGCGCCTCGTCGCCGGTATTGGCATTGACGATCTCGATGTCGTCGTGCCCGAGCAGTTCGCGGATGCTGATCTGTTCGGCCTTATTGTCCTCGACCACCAGAAGCCGCTTGCGGCGTGGTTGCGCGAATTCCTTGATGCGCGAAAGCGCATCGGCGATGCCCTCGCGCGTCGACGGTTTGGTCACGAACGAGAAGGCGCCACGGGCAAGCCCGTGTTGGCGGTCTTCGTCGAGCGTGACGATCTGCACCGGAATATGCCGCGTCAGCGGATTCTGCTTGAGCTGACTGAGCACGTTCCAGCCCAACATGTCGGGTAGGAAGACATCGAGCGATACGGCGGTCGGCTGATATTGCTTGGCGAGATTGACCGCATCGTCGCCGCGCATCGCCAACAGGGCCTTGAATCCCTTATCGCGGGCTAGATCGATCAGAATGCGGGCATAGTGCGGGTCGTCCTCGACGATAAGCAAAATGTTATCACCGGCCTGCACGTCGCTACGGTCATCGGGAATCGGCTCGATGGCGCGTTCGGCGGGAAGATGCAAGCCGGCAAGCTGAGCGGCCGGTGCCGAAGCGGCGGCCGCCGCCTGGATCGGCGCGCTCGGACCGACGTATTTGATCGGCAGATAGAGCGTGAAGGTCGATCCCGCGCCCGGAGCGCTGCGCAGATGGATTTCGCCGCCAAGGAGGCTCGCCAGCTCACGGCTGATGGCAAGCCCCAGGCCGGTGCCACCGTACTTGCGGCTGGTGGAGGCGTCGGCCTGCTGGAATGCCTCGAAGATGATTTTCTGCTTTTCCAGCGGGATGCCGATTCCGGTATCGGACACTTCGAACGCCACAACCGACGCGGCTTGGCTGAGTACGGGGTGGTCCGCGCTCCAGCCGCCTACGGCCGCATTGACATTGAGGCGGACGCCGCCTTGCGCCGTGAACTTGAATGCATTCGACAACAGGTTTTTCAGCACCTGCTGCAGTCGCTTGGTATCGGTGGTGATCGTGCGCCCGAGATTGGCGTCGACGTGAACCTCGAATGAAAGTTGACGCGTATCCGCTTCGTGGCGGAACGGCCGCGCTACCATGTCGACCAGGTTGGCGAAATAAACCTCCTCGGCATCGACCGTGACCGTACCGGACTCGATCTTCGACAGATCGAGAATATCGCTGATGAGATTGAGCAGGTCGGTGCCGGCGCCATGAATGGTTCGGGCAAATTCGACCTGCTTGGCCGTGAGATTACCTTCCGGGTTGTCGGTGAGCTGCTGGCCGAGAATGAGGATGGAATTGAGCGGCGTGCGCAGCTCGTGCGACATGTTGGCCAAGAATTCCGATTTATACTTGGACGTGAGCGCAAGCTCCGTGGCTTTCTCCTCCAGCGAGCGGCGTGCCTGCTCGATTTCCTGATTTTTGCGCTCGACTTCGACGTTACGCTCGGCGAGCTGTTGCGCCTTCTGCTCAAGCTGCTCGTTGGTCTGCTGCAGCACCTTCTGCTGCGCCTGCAATTCGCCGGCAAGCTGTTGCGACTGCTTGAGCAGCCCTTCGGTCTGCATCGTCGCCTCAATAGAATTCAGCACGATGCCGATCGAGGTAGTCAGCTGTTCGAGGAACATAGTCTGCAGCGTGGTGAACTCATGGATCGAGGCGAGTTCGATCACCGCCTTGACTTGGTTCTCGAACAGGACCGGGAGCACGATGACGTTGCGTGGCCTCGCCTTGAACAAAGCCGAGCTGATGGGAACGGCGCCATCGGTCATTTCGGTGATCAACATGCGCCGTTTGTCGAGCGCACATTGTCCGATCAGGCCTTCTCCCATGCGCAGCGCTTGCCGATGGCCATTGGCGCCGTCGTCCGCATAAGCCGACAATAGCTTCAGATCCTGCGTCTCTTCGCTCTCGATCTGATAGATGATGCCCTGGTGCGCGTTGACGAGCGGCGTAAGCTCGGAGAGCAATAGCCGTCCCACCGTCACGAGATCGCGCTGACCCTGCAGCATATTGGTGAATTTGGCGAGATTGGTCTTCAGCCAATCCTGCTCGGTGTTGCGGTCGGTGGTGAGCCGCAAATTGTCGATCATGGTGTTGATGTTGTCTTTCAGCTCGGCCACCTCGCCGCGCGCCTCTACCGCAATCGAGCGCGTCAGATCGCCCTTGGTCACGGCGGTGGCCACCTCGGCGATGGCGCGCACCTGCGTGGTCAAGTTTGCCGCCAGCAGGTTGACGTTGCCGGTCAAGTCCTTCCAGGTACCGGCGGCGCCGGGCACGTTGGCCTGACCGCCGAGCCGACCTTCGACGCCGACCTCACGCGCCACGGTCGTGACCTGATCGGCGAAGGTGGCGAGCGTGTCTGTCATGTTGTTGATGGTTTCGGCGAGCGCAGCGACCTCGCCCTTCGATTTCACTGCGAGGTTCTGCCTGAGGTCGCCGTTGGCAACCGCGGTCACTACCTTGACGATGCCGCGCACCTGTTCGGTCAAATTGGCGGCCATGACGTTGACGGTGTCGGTCAAATCCTTCCAGGTGCCAGCGACGCCGGGCACTTGCGCCTGACCGCCGAGCAGACCTTCGGTACCGACTTCGCGGGCGACGCGGGTGACTTCCGAAGCGAAGCCGTTGAGCTGATCCACCATCGTATTGATGGTGTTCTTTAGCTCAAGAATTTCGCCCTTCACGTCCACCGTGATCTTGCGCGAGAGGTCGCCGCGCGCCACGGCGGTGGTCACTTCGGCGATGTTACGGACTTGCGTGGTCAAATTGGCGGCGAGCAGGTTGACGTTGTCGGTCAAATCCTTCCACGTGCCGCCGACGCCGGGCACCACGGCCTGACCGCCGAGCCGGCCGTCGGCGCCGACTTCGCGGGCGACGCGCGTCACTTCCGCGGCGAACGAGCGGAGCTGCTCGACCATGGTGTTGAGCGTGTCCTTGAGCAGCAGCATTTCGCCGCGCACGTCGACCGTGATCTTCTTCGACAGGTCGCCGCCGGCGATGGCGGTCGCCACCTCGGCGATGTTGCGCACCTGCGCGGTCAGATTCGACGCCATGAAGTTGACGTTGTCGGTCAAGTCCTTCCACGTGCCGGCCACGCCGGACACCTGCGCCTGACCGCCGAGCTTGCCTTCGGTGCCGACTTCACGGGCGACGCGGGTGACTTCGGAAGCAAAGGCGTTGAGCTGGTCGGCCATCGTGTTGATGGTGTTCTTCAGCTCAAGGATCTCGCCCTTCACGTCGACGGTGATCTTGCGCGACAGGTCGCCGCGCGCAACCGCTGTCGTCACCTCGGCGATGTTACGGACCTGCGCGGTCAGATTGCCGGCCATCGAGTTGACCGAGTCGGTCAAGTCCTTCCAGGTGCCGGCGACGCCCGGCACGTTGGCTTGGCCGCCGAGGCGGCCTTCGGTGCCGACCTCACGGGCAACGCGCGTCACCTCGCCGGCGAAGCGGTTGAGCTGATCGACCATCGTGTTGAGCGTTTCCTTGAGCTGCAGGATTTCGCCACGCACGTCGACGGTGATCTTGCGCGACAGGTCGCCGCCGGCGATGGCGGTCGCCACCTCGGCGATATTGCGGACTTGGCCGGTCAGGTTCGAGGCCATCGAGTTCACGGAGTCGGTCAGGTCTTTCCACGTGCCGCCGACGCCGGGCACGTTGGCCTGGCCGCCGAGCTTACCCTCGGTGCCGACCTCGCGGGCAACGCGCGTCACCTCCGCGGCGAACGCGTTGAGCTGGTCGACCATGGTGTTGAGCGTATCTTTGAGCTCGAGAATCTCGCCGCGTACGTCGACCGTGATCTTGCGGCTCAAGTCGCCGCGGGCCACCGCCGTCGCCACCTCGGCGATGTTGCGCACTTGGCCGGTCAGGTTCGAGGCCATGAAGTTGACGCTGTCGGTCAAATCCTTCCACGTGCCGGCGACGCCGCGCACCATGGCTTGGCCGCCGAGTTTGCCTTCGGTGCCGACCTCGCGAGCGACACGCGTCACCTCGCCGGCAAAGGCGTTGAGCTGATCCACCATGGTGTTGATGGTGTCTTTCAGCTCCAGAATTTCGCCGCGCACGTCGACCGTGATCTTCTTCGACAAGTCTCCCGAAGCAATCGAAGTCGCCACCTCGGCGATGTTGCGCACTTGCGCTGTCAGGTTCGACGCCATCGAGTTGACCGAATCGGTCAAATCCTTCCAGGTGCCGGCGACGCCGAGCACGTTGGCCTGACCGCCGAGGCGGCCGTCGGTGCCGACCTCGCGGGCGACGCGCGTCACCTCGCCGGCAAAGGCGTTGAGCTGATCGACCATCGTGTTGATGGTTTCCTTCAGCTGCAGGATTTCGCCCGACACGTTGACCGTGATCTTTTTCGACAGGTCGCCACCGGCGATGGCCGTGGCCACGTCGGCGATGTTGCGGACCTGCGCGGTCAGGTTGCCGGCCATCGAGTTGACGCTGTCGGTCAAATCCTTCCAGGTGCCGGCGACGCCGGGCACTTGTGCCTGGCCGCCGAGCTTGCCTTCGGTGCCGACCTCGCGGGCGACGCGGGTGACTTCCGAGGCGAACGCATTAAGCTGGTCCACCATGGTGTTGATGGTGTCTTTCAGCTCCAGAATTTCGCCGCGCACGTCGACCGTGATCTTGCGCGACAGGTCGCCGCGGGCGACCGCCGTCGTCACGTGCGCGATGTTGCGCACCTGATCGGTGAGGTTGCCGCACATGGCGTTGACCGAGTCGGTCAAATCCTTCCACGTGCCGGCGACGCCCGGCACGATGGCCTGACCGCCGAGCTTGCCGTCAGTGCCGACCTCGCGCGCCACGCGGGTGACTTCCGAAGCAAACGAGCGCAGTTGATCGACCATCGTGTTGATGGCTTCCTTGAGCTGCAGGATTTCGCCGCGCACGTCGACGGTGATCTTCTTCGACAGGTCGCCGTTGGCCACCGCGATGGTCACCTCGGCGATGTTGCGCACCTGGGCGGTCAGATTAGACGCCATCGAGTTGACGCTCTCGGTGAGGTCCTTCCACACGCCGGTCACGCCGCCAACCTGTGCCTGACCGCCGAGCTTGCCTTCGGTGCCGACCTCGCGGGCGACGCGCGTCACCTCCGAGGTGAACACGTTGAGCCGCTTGATCATCGTGTTGACGATCTCGGCGGAGCGCAGGAACTCGCCCTTGAGCGGCCGGCCGTCGACGTCGAGGCTCACCGTGCGCAGCAGGTCGCCCTGCGCCACCGCGGCGATGGCGCGGGTCACTTCCGTAGTCGGCCAGAGCAAGTCGTCGATCAGCGAATTGACGGAGGACTCCATTTCGCCCCAGGCGCCGTCGGAAAGGCCAATATGCACGCGCTGCCGGGTGCGGCCGTCGCGGCCGACCACTTGGCCCACGCGTTCGAGCTGCTTGGCCATGCGCTGGTTGGCGCCGACGATCTCGTTGAAGGTGTCGGCGATCTTGCCCATGATTCCCACCTGGTCGCCGGGCATGCGCACCGAGAAATCGCCGACCCGCATCGCCTGTAAGGCGTGGAGGAGTTCGGCCAAGCCATGCGCGTCACCGTTGAGCGCGTGTTCCGCTGAAGGAACCGGGGTCGCAAGGGCCGAACCATTGGCAGTGCCGGCGAGGTCTTCAGGTGCTTGCATGGATGTCTCCATGCCCCCGGTCAGGGGCAGACATTGGCGAGGTCGGGATAAGCGCAGAACGAAATTTCAACGCGGCACTTGCGGCGGCACTTGGGAATGTGGACCGTCCACTGCGGTGATGGCCGAGCCGAGTTTGTCCGACGGCAACAGCCCAATCCGCCCCGCAACGTGCCGGGTCGGAATGTTTGCCACCGAAAAGAACTTTCCAGCCGGTGCGGAATCCCCCTCGCCATGGAGCCCCACTTTTGTGCCGTGACGCAAAACGCCGCGAGTTGCCGAAGGTTCCGGGAAAAAACAGCGGTTCCTCAAAAAATTTCGATGGTTTATTTCTTCTTTCCGCGGCGCGAAAATCGCTCGGTAATGGGGGCTAAACTGGAGCCCCAGGGCAGACCAAAAAGACCTCTCTGCCCCCTACTCTGTGATTCTTATCCTATTCAGGAGCGATCGAGGTTGTTAATTCAAGGCCGCTCTTCGCGGACCACCCGGAAGCTCATCTTGTAGTCGCGATCATTGCTCGACAGCCGGAAGCGGGCGGTGCAGTTGGCCAGCAAGTCCAGATAGTACCAAAGCCCGCCACGCATCGTGCGCTCGCAGTTTACTGGAGGCCGTTCCAGCGGCTGGTTTGGGAATGTGCGCGTATATTCACCCTCCTTCCGCATTCCATAAACGTTGGCGGTCCATTCCCACACATTACCCAGAATATCGCGAAAACCGATGCCATTGGGTGCCCCCTCATGCGGAGCACGCGTGCGGCCGGGCGCCCCGATCGTGTGCGCCAGTTCGTTTGATAACGGCTCGGGTTCCGGCGAATCCTCGTGCTGATAAAACTCGTTACCCCACCAATAGCGGTGTCCGTATGGAACCGGTTCCGGCTGGGCAGTACCGTCGCAGATCCATCGGGCGGCGTATTCCCATTCCGGCTCATGCGGCAGGCGCAAGCCGAAATACCGGCGTCCGCCTGGCGCCGTAGGATCCTCTACAGTCCAGGTCGTCCACTGACAGAACGCCCAGGCATCGAACCAACTGATGTAGATCGTCGGGTGATCATCCGGCGGGTGCGGCGTCGGCTCCAGGTATCCGGTGACGGTAATCCGATGGCCGGGGGCGAACAGGTGGTACCAACGGTGCAAAACCGGCAGTTGGTGCATCACGAATGAGGCCACCCGCTGCGGATTCTCAGCCGGCGTTTCGTCATGGCGGCTCCACTTGTCCTCGAGGATTTTCAACGCCTCCTGATATTCGGCGGCGTTTCTATTTGGCACATCGAGGTGGGGGCTATCCGGCGGCGGCTCGACCCGGCTGAAGGTTTCGGTGAGCCACGTGATGTCATCCTCGCGCAGCGACTTCCCCTGGGCGCCGGTGAACCATTCTGATTTCGTGCTCCGCCTCGCCACGGCTTCGGCGGACTTGGCCTTGGTCTGCACCTCGTCGAGGTCCCTGATCCAATAGGCCCTCACCTTAGGCGGGAAGCCTTGCCTTTCTTCCGGCGTCCCCATCGTAAACTCGCCGCCCGGGACCTTGATCCAGTTGTGTGCCGCAATCATCTCCTGCGCGGCTGCCTGCTGTGCTGCGCCGCGGGCGCCGTTGAGGATGTTGCCGAAATCGGCGTAGAAGCCATCGAGTATGGTACGCGCGACGCGCCTGGCAGCGGGATTGTCGCGCAGTCCAGTGGTGTCGCGCGTGCGGTGAACGCTGGCCGATGCGCGAGCCTGGCCGGGCGCGTTCTTGATTAAGGACTCGTACGAGGCGTCCCACCAATCGTCGAACGGATAACCGGCGATGTCGTGCATCGTGGCCCAGGAGCGATAGAGCATCTCGGTGCTCCACTTGCGGTTCGAGGCCGCGCCATTGCCGACGCCGCGATGCAGATCCGGGTCGTACCAGACCGACGCCGACGCCACCCAGCTCGACGGATTGAGCGGCGTCGAGGGCGGCATCTCGGCGAGGAACATGTTGAATTCGTACGTCGTGTCGGCGCCACGATCCTCCGAGTGATACACATAGTAGCGCAAGCGATCGGTGTCGCGCGCCGGATGTTCGGGTGGAATGTCGATGGTTTTACCGTCAAGGCGCTGACGCAGCGCGTCAAAGCCGCGGGCATGCACGGCCAGCCAGTAGGCGGCGAGGAACTGCTGGATCGTTCGATTTGACCAGACCAGCGAGTTGAAAGTCTCGGCATCGGAGTCGGTCGCATCGAGTACGCCATTGCCGAGGATCGCCGAAAAACCGGCCAATGCCCGGAAATCCCGATCAAGGTTCGCTTCGTCATAAAGGCCGTCTGGCATCAAGCGTTCGCGAATGAATCGTCGCACGTCGTCCGAGATGCTCATCTTGAAGGCGCCGCTTCTACGCTCGGCAAAATCGTCGTCGGTGGTCGAGCACAAAGACAAAAACGCCAGAACGGAAAGAAACTTCATGATGTATTGAACCTGCCGGCCCGGCGGCTCGTCGAATTGGCAATCCTCCTCCCAGCATGGGCCGATCATGCGGGGTATTTTGCCGCCCGCTTTCAAGGTGCGCTTGATCAGCTCGCGCAAAGCTCTTTGATAGATATCCGCCGAGGTTCGCACGTCCTGCAATTGATCGCCCGGCAGCGTGCGCACGTATTCGAGCACGCGCGGAACGCGCGCCAGGCCGCCGAGCTGGGTAGCGACAAGAGCATGGCGGCTTAGTCCTTCGGTGAGACCAAGGAACACTTCAGCTTCGTCGGATTCGAACTCCGACGGCTCGATAAAGCGCCAGCGGCTGATCGCCACCCTGTCTCCAGCGGCCGCTACCCCGTCCTGCCAGCCTTGAATGGCGTGTGGTCGTCCCGCCGCAACGACGGTGCAGCGCGACCATCGACGGCCGGGGGCATCCGATTGAATCGAGAGTAGAAACGGAACCTTACCCGCCTCGATGTGATCGAGACCGTCGACGAGGATCACCAGGCGCCGCGCCAGCGCGTCCTGCTCGAGTCCGCGCGCGATCGATTCCCGCGCCCATTTCGACCTTGCTTCGCCGACCTCGGCGGCAATTCGGTCGGTCAGGTGCTGCAGTATCTGCTCGTCGTCCATATTGGCGATGGCCCCGGCATTGACCCTGATGGCGAGAATGCCGCCGGTTTCCTGCGCGAGGGATAACGCCGCGTTCCCGTTCTGCTCGGTCTCACGCTCGCCGCTGGCTGCGGCTGCCTGCCCATTGCCGCGCGGCGCACCGTCAGCGGCAGAATTGGACGCATTGATCATCCATTCAAGCCAACGCATGTTCGTGGTCTTGCCGACGCCGCCGCCGCTGACCAGAAATAGGCGTATCGGCTGGGGGATCGCCACGCCGCCAAGCTCAAACTGCTCGCCGTGGCCGTTCAGCAAACCTTGCCTGAGCGCGGCGCGCGCCACTGGATTCCAGGTCGATTGCTCGCGCGCCGCCGCCTCGATCTCGGTGCTGCGCCCCGGCAAAAACGCGGCGGGTCTCAGCGCGTGCAACTGTCTGCCGTTCTTTGGCTCCAAAATGCTGAATCGCTGGCTGGCGATGAACGGCGCCTGTTCCGCGCGCATCAACCGGTCTTTTTCCTCTGCCGAGGTTTCCCGCTTGCCCCGATAGACGTTGGAGAAGTCGCGCTGCCACGCGTCGACGGTTAAGCGGCGATACCTGGCCCTGAGCACGGCCCAGGTTCCCTCCTGGAACTGCGCCAGAACGCCATCCATGTTGGCGAGATATTGGGTGACGTCGTGCAGAAGCTTTTCGATCGTGTCGAACCGGCGGAAAAACTTGCCGCCGAATTTGCTCATCTCCTCCTGCTCGATGGTCTTTCTGAATTTAGCCTGCCGATCCGACAATTTCTTCGGCTCCGCGCCGGCGGTTTTCGGCCCGTCATAGAAAAACAGACGCAGTTCCTTGGCGTGCTTGCAGGCATAGAGATATTCCCATTGCGTCCACGAGCAGCCGTCCTGCGCTTCGGGCGGCCGATTGCCTTTGGCAAGTTCGGCCCCATAGCGATGGCCGATTAAACAGACGGCAAGCTCGGCCTGATCGATGGCGCGCTGGATAGCCTGGCCGTCAGAAAGAGTGCTGGGATAATCGTGCTGGACGACGACCTTGGCGCCGTGATCTTCGGCGATCTTGGCGAGTGCGTCGCGACACGGGCCCAACTCCGACGTAACGGCGCTTATGAAGACGATCGGTTGGCGAAGCTCTCCGGCCATGGTCCCCCACGAACTGACCGCTGCGACCTATCGTGCGCCGAATGTCGATTGCGCAATTTTGAATGTCTCAGACGCTTCTGGATCGGCAATTCTATAAACTTGCGCGAGCCAGACCTTCAAGTCCCGAAGAAAGTCCTGCGGTAAAATCGCCACATCGCCATAGTCGCAGCCGAGCCGCTTCGTCAGCGCGGTAATTTGCGGGCCCCGACCCGAGCCGAACCGCTCCTCGTCGAATATCGGCGGCTGATAATAGCGTACCGGAACGGGGCTAAATCCAAGCGACTTGAACACAGCCTCTTCGGGAGAGTTCGGCACACATTCAATGTATTGCCTTTGCGCTTCCGGCTGATCGCGAATGATCTGCTCCTCGACGCGCTTCATGGCTACCCGCGCCCGCCCGGTTCCCTTGAGCGGCGGCTCGAGCGCCATATACCCGCCAAACCCAAACCGCGGCATGACGAAAAAAGAAATCATTCCCGCGATTGGCCGACCCGGCGCTTCGGCCAACGCCCACAGGTGATAGTCTAAATCCGCCTCCGCGTCCGCCCATTTGATGGCCTGCTCGAACATTCGCACGTCGATCGCGGTCGGCCCCGGTGGAAAGGCGCGGGCATAGAGATCGGTCGCAGTCTTAAAATCAGGATCGAGGACACCCTTGATAGGCTTGGTCGTCAGCGGCCTGACAGGGTCGCGGCCGATATAGACGGACAGAGGCTCGATGCGCACTACCGAAAGTTTCGAGAGGAATTGCCGCATGGCGACGAAAGTCGGATCAAGCTCCGGCTCATCAATTCGCATGGCCCAGCGCATATATCCGGCGACCACGTCGCAAACCGTGCCTGGTGGGACCTCGTCTTTCAGCTCCGCCGCGATCGGCTTCATGCCGAGCAGAAGACAGGCCACCGGCTCCTGATCGGCGGACAGCGCTGGCTGCACATAGGGAAAACATAGGCGGCCATAACCCCAGCGGTCCCAGATCATGGCGCGTTCGAACGGGTCGTAATTGTCTTCCTGCGGAGGGACGCGGAACGGATCGTTCAGTTCAATGACGATTGCATCGACACCCTTGTGGCCGATGCGGCGGGCGTCGCCGTCAAACGCGGAGATCGTGGCCTCGTGCAGCTTGCGGCCGATGCCCTTCCCCCACAGCGCTTCCGCAACGAGCAGGAACTCGATGATGCCGCAATTGGGCGTGGCCAGATAATCGCTGACCGAGGCGCCGACCGTTCGATCCCCGTCGAGAGCGAGAATGATGTGATAATTATTCGGCCCGTACCAGCCGTCCCGCCGCAGCTTCAAATAGCGCTTCATGTTGGCGAGCGATTCGCGCTCGTCCGGATCGGGAAATCCGGCGATGTACAGTTCATCGTAGAAACGCGAAAGCCGATCGAGCTCCTCAGGTTCGTCCGAAAGGTCTTTGAAGACGATATTCATGCGCTGACCCGCGGCACAGAGCGCGCCGCTCCCCCGAAGCCCTGTAGGATATTGACCGTGTTGATGCCGATCTGATCGATCGCGTAGCCGCCCTCCATCACGAACAGGGTCGGAAGCTTAAGCGACGCAAGCCGCTCGCCGATCCGCAGAAAGTCTTCGCTGTCGAGGCGGAAACGCGAGATCGGATCGCCCCTATAGGTATCGACGCCGAGCGAGACGACCACGGCGTCGGGCGCGAAGCGACGTGCGGCGGCCAACGCCTGATCCAAGGCAGCGGCCCAGCGATCCCATCCGGTCCCCTCGGGCAACGGCAAATTCAGGTTGGCCCCCTCGCCGGCGCCAGCGCCGGTCTCATCGGCATAGCCGAGCAGAAACGGATATTCGAAATCGGGATCGGCGTGGATTGAGACAAAATACACGTCACCGCGCGAATAGAAAATGTTCTGCGTGCCATTGCCATGGTGATAATCGACGTCGACGATAGCGACCTTTTTGAGCCCATGGTCGCGTAGATATTGCGCGGCGATGGCGGCGTTATTGAGAAAGCAGTAGCCGCCGTAATGGTCGGCGCCGGCGTGATGGCCGGGAGGCCGGCACAGCGCAAAGACAGCGCTCTCGCCTTGCGCAATCAAGGCGGCCGCGGTCAGCGCGCAATTCGCCGACGCAAGCGCCGCGCGCCAGGTGGTTGCGGTGATCGGCGTCGCCGCGTCGATGCAGTAGCGCGCCAGTTTGGTGTCGACGCTGCCGCCGATGCGATCCCGCCGCAGGCCGCCGCCGGCGAAGGCAATCGGATAGGCCGCCCCCGGGCGCCGCAGGGCGCTCCATTCGGCGTGGGCGGTGCGCAGGAAGTCGATCAGAAACGGGGCATGGACGCTGGTGATATGCTCAAGCGGAAACTCCTTCGGCGGCTCGACAGCGCCCAAGCCGACTTCGCGTATCCGATCGAGGATGATTTCGACCCGCTCGGGTTTCTCGAACGCCGGCACGAATTCGCCGAATCCGAACTCACCTGGGCTCACGTGCAGCCGATGTTGGTCGCTGTAGATCGTGCGCATGAGCAGGCGGGCCGCTTCAGTCTATTTTCTGTCGACCAAAGCGACGTGCGCCATGTCGACGATTTCGGTTTTGCGCTTGAAGAAATCCGGCAAGCCTAATCTGGCGAACAGCATCAAAACGAAGCCAATCACGAGCGCACCGACGCCGAACACCAGCTTCGGCCCGATGCCGAAGATCGCCGTGTTGTCCTGGTCCGGACCTATGTAGCTTTGGCAGGTGATGACGAACAGCACGAACATGCTGAGCCCGCCGAGCGCAGGCACCAGTCCCATGAGGATGAAGTTCTTCACGCTCTTGGTAAGCTCGCGCCGGTAGTAAAGGACACAAGCAAATCCGGTCAGGCCGTAATAGAAGGCAATGCCGAACGCCGTGGCGGTCACCGAGTCCGCCAAGATATCGGTGTTGGGTATGTACCAAAGAGCGATATACCAAACGATCGAAAAGGCCCCCATCACCAGCGTGGCGAATCCCGGAGTCAAGTAGCTCGGATGAATATCGCCGAATCGTTTTGGCAAAGCGCCGGCATGCGCCATGGAGACGACGGTTCGCGCGGTGGGCAGGATCGTCGTCTGTGTCGATGCGACGGCCGACGTGACTACGGCCAGGACCAACAGCTTGGCGAGCCAATAGGGCAAGACACTGGTGGCAAGCGGGGCCAGAAAATCGTCGCCGGTATATTTTTCCAGGCCGGGTTCGGCGAAGGCGACCGCCGCGACGGCGACCAGCACATAGAGTCCGAGCAGCACCAAGTTCGAAACCACGGCGGCACGCGCCGGCGCAATCCGGGGATTTTTTGTTTCCTCGTTCACCGATGCGCCGCAATCCCAGCCCCAATAGATGAACACGGCGATCAACATCGCCTGCGCGAAGGCGCTGGAGCCGGAAACGCCCAGCGGGTTGAACCAGGAAAGCGCGACGTGCTGCGATCCGGCCGGCGGCGCCGCACCATAGACTTTGACGAGCGCAACGACGGCAAAAATGGCGAGGATCGCGATTTCGGCACCAAGCAGGAGTTTCTGCGTGCGGGCGGACAGCTCGATCCCGAGGTAGCAGATGGCCGTCATGATCACGATCCAACCGACGCCGACGACAGCCTGGGCGATCCACGTCGGGTTATCGATGCCGAAAAAACGAAAGGAGTAGAGCGCGGCGATCTGAGCCAGCCCAGGCATCACCAGGATATCGGTCACAATAAGCGCCCAGCCCGCCATCCAGCCGCAATAGGGGCCCATCGCGCGGGTCACCCAAGCGAAACTCGTACCGCAGTCCGGATCGGCTCGGTTGAGATGATAGTAGGCCGCCGCCACAAACAGGATCGGGACAAATGCCACAACCAGGATCGCCGGCACCTTGAACGTCACGATGGCGACGATCGATCCAAGCGCGGCCGCAAGCGAGTAGGCGGGCGCCGTGGAGGCGACGCCGATGACGACGTTGGACAAGAACGACAGCGCGTCTCTCCTCAGTCCCCGTTGATTGATGGCGATCGGCTCGCTTGCCTCCTCCCGCCGTGCGGCCAACGCGCTGTTCATGTCTTCCCTCCCCGCTGCCGATTGGCGATCATTTACGTGCCGTTTCCGCCATTATCTTTGCCGTAAGATCGAGCACTCCCGCTCCTCATCTCGCGGCGAAACGCCGCTTGGCAAGCGTCGCCGGCCCGTTATAGTCGAAGAGCAAAATGGCGCGGCCGGGGCGTCGCGCAATAATACACGCCGCATCGATGTGGCGGAAACATCGGGGATATCGGGGGGAAACAATGACGGCAAATCGCACAATCAGACCACTGCAACGAACGATCGACACGATCGCGACGCGATCTGCCGCGACAGCGGCGTTGGCGGTGGCGTTGACGTGCCTCGCGCCCGTTGCGCATGCTGCCCCGCAATTCGTCATGAAATTCGGCACCGCCACTATCAACGAAACGCAGCACCAGTTCATCAAGTTCTACAAGGAACAGGTGGAGAAGGCCTCCGGCGGTCGCATCGAAGTGCAAATCTACCCGGCGAGCCAGCTCGGTCCTATCCCGCAGGAGATCCAGGGCGTGCAACTCGGCAGCGTGCAGGCCTATATCGGCCCGGTCGACTTCTTTGTCGGCGTCGATCCGCGCTTCGGCGTGTTCTCCTCGCCGATGCTTTTTAAGAGCGAGGCCAATGCCGCGGCGACGGTTCATGATCCGGTAATCGAGAAAGCCATGTTCGACCTCGCCGCTCCCAAGCGCATGGTCGGCATCGCCACCCTCGATCTCGGCGCCTCGGATTACGGCGCCAAGCATGCGATCATGCGGCTCGCCGATTTCGAGGGTAAAAAGCTGCGCATCAACGGCACCGCGCTCGAGCGCGCCAAGATGGCCAAGCTCGGCGCCAGCGGCATCGGTATGCCGTTGTCCGAAGTGGTGCCAGCGCTCGACCAGGGCACGATCGACGGCACCATCTCCGGCCTGTCGGTGTTTGCGTCGATGAAGATGAACGATCTGCTCAAGGTGGTGACCGTCACCAACGATACGTTCATCATTTCGATCGCGGTGGTGTCGAAACCTTGGCTCGACACTCTGCCACCCGACCTGCAGAAAGTCGTGATCGACAGCGGCAAGGCGGTGGAAGCCAAATCGCAAGCCTGGGAAATCGATTTCACCAAAAAGCTGGTCGGCGACTGGACCGCCTTGGGCGGCACCGTGCACACGCTGCCCGCCGACGATCTCGCCAAGATGAAGACGCTGCTCGATCCGGTGGCCGACGAGGTCACCAAGGACCAGCCGGCGGTGCACGACATGCTGCAACAGGTCCGCGCCGCTGCCGCGAAATACTAGACGCCCGCGCGGCGGTCGCCGCCGACGAGCCGATCAATGATCGACATCTTGACGCGCGTCGCCAACGCGCTGATGGCTGCGCTTCGCATCGCTGCAGGCGCGATGCTGATCGCCAGCGTCGGCATTAATTTCGCCAACATCGTCGGCCGCTACATCTTTTCGGTATCGATCCCGTGGGCCGAGGAGGCGATGCTGTTTCTGATGATCGGCAGCGTTTTCCTCGGCGCTGCGCCGGTCGGCTGGCTGGGACGCCACATCCGCATGGATATTGCCGTTTCGGTCCTGCCGCCAAGCGCGCGCAAGATCTTCGAGCTGTTCGCTGACTTGGTCACTATCGCGACCTGCGTGATGCTTGTGATCTTTGCCTGGCCGATGCTGACCATGTTCGCCGAACTCGACCAGCGCAGCGAGACCGCGAACATCCCGTTGGTCATCCCCCAGGCGGTCGTCCCGCTCGGGCTCATGCTCATGGCTCTTCTGATCGCCGTGCGTTTGATCGCCCTCGGCACCCGCCATGACGCCACCATCTCGGCCAGGGAAATCGAGCACTGAAATGACGGTCACGTTCGTCTATTTCATCCTGCCGACGATCTTGCTGCTGCTCGGCCTGCCGATCTTCGTCGTCCTCATTCTCACCTCGACCGCGGCGATCTTGTGGGTGGCGCATGTGCCGATGCAGGTGATCCAGACCAACATGTTCGGCAGCCTCAACAATTTCCCCCTGCTCGCGGTGCCGTTCTTCGTGTTCGCCGGCGAAATCATGGGCCGCGGCGGCATCGCCAATCGCGTCGTCGCCTGGGTGGTGTCGATCATCGGCGGGGTGCGCGGTTCGCTGGCCGTGACGACGGTGGCCTCGTCCGAACTGTTCGGCGCCATGGCGCACACCTCGGTCGGCACCGTGGTGGCGATCGGACGGCTATTGTTTCCTTCGCTGACCAAGCACGGCTACGGCGAGCGCTTCGCGGTGAGCCTGATCACTTCCTCGGGCGCGGTGGCAGTGATCATCCCGCCGTCCATCTCGATGATCCTGTACGCACTCACCGCCCAGGTCTCGGCAATCAAACTGTTCACCGCTGGTATTCTGCCGAGCTTGCTGATCGGCTTGATCGACGCCGCCTACGTGATGATCTATGCGCGCATCAAAGCCGTGCCGCTGTCGTCGCCGGCGCGCTGGAAGAACGTTTGGGCCTCGACCAAGGAGGCGAGCTGGGCAATCGGCACCATCGTGGTGATCTTCGGCGGCATCTATGGCGGCGTGTTTACACCGACCGAGGCCGCCGGCGTCGCCGTGGTCTATTCACTGTTCGTCGCCATGGTCGTCTATCGCGAGATCGGCCTTCGCGAGCTTTGGCAGGTCATCGTCAGCTCCGTCTATCTGATCGCCCAGATCCTGATTATCGTGACCGGCGCCGGCGTCTATTCGTGGCTGATGACAACGAGCGGCATTCCCCAGCGGCTCATCGACACGATTACCACGATGCATCTGCCGCACTGGCAGACGCTGTTGTTCGTCAATGCCGGCTTGCTGGTCGCGGGCAGCTTTCTCGAACCGCCGGCGGCGATCCTCATCCTCACCCCGCTCTTGCTTCCGGTCGTGCAGGCCGCCGGCATCGACGCGTTGCACTTCGGCATCATCATGGCGGTCAACCTCAGCATCGGCCTCTACATGCCGCCGTTCGGGCTCAACCTGTTTGCCGCCAAGGCGATTTTCAACGCCCCGATGGGCACGATCTATCGCGGCGTTCTGCCGTTTGTGGCGATCAATTTCGCCGCGCTGCTGATTATTACTTACGTGCCGGCGATCTCGACAGTGCTGCTCACAATGGGTCATTAGAACAGGCGGCATTTCAGGCGCGGAAAATGCCGACACGCCGGCATTTAAGACAATGCCGGCTTGCCGTCAGGCCCAATCTTGCCCTTGAAGGCTATATAGCCACCATCGATAAGCAGATCGCTGGCGGTGACGAAGGATGACTCGTCGCTGGCGAGATAGAGGGCGCCGGCGGCGATTTCGTCGGGCTCGCCGGGCCGGTTGAGCAAGTGCCGTGGGCCGTTGACGATACGCGCTTGCGCCTTGCCTCCCGAGCGCGCGCTCGATCGCTCGGTTAAGATAAAACCCGGCGAGATCGTATTGGCGCGAATGTTGTCTGCAGCGTGATCCATCGCCAGAATGCGGGTGAAGTGAATGAGCGCCGCCTTGGTGGTGCAATAAGGCGAACGCAGCGGCACGCCGACATGGCCGAACTGGGAGGCGATGTTGACGATGCTGCCGCCGCCGGCGCGGCGCAGCTCCGGCACGGCGGCCTTGCACATCAAAAATGCGCCGGTCAGATTGACCGCGATGGCCTTGTTCCATTGATCGAGGCTCAACGTCTCGACCGTGCCGTCGGGCGTAATCGTCGCCGCCACGTTGACCACAGTGGTCAGCTTGCCGAAAACTTCAACGCTGCGCGCGACAGCCGCCTTCGCGCTTGCCTCATCGGCGACATCGACGGCGAACGCCCGCGCGTGACCGCCACCGTCGAGAATGGCGCGGGCGACCGCTTCGGCTTTGTCCGGATCGAGGTCGGCGACCGCGACTTCGGCGCCTTCGGTTGCGAACAGACGCGCGATGGCGCCACCAATCTCACCGCCGCCGCCGCTAATGAGGGCCACCCGGCCGGCCAGTCTCTTCCCTGTGGTCATCTCAATGCGCCACCTCGCCGGCCCAATTCACTCATATGCTTCGCGCCGGAAGTCCGACCAGCCGCATGGCCACCTCAGCTCTTCGTCGGGCACGCCTCGAAGTGGACAGTGACGGGCAAGCCGATTGGCAGCGCCGGAGCGCCGGGATTCACCGTCAGCACAACTGCCACGACATTGTTCTCGTCCGCATTGGCGGGAGACACCGTGCCGACCGCATCCGCGTTTCTTCGGCTGACTGTCGGGCTGATCGAGGCGACTTGCGCCCGGATCGCCGCGTGGGGAAACGCGTTGGTGGCGATGGTTGCGTGCTGCTGCACGCAGACGTGACGAAGATCAGCCAATCCAACCTCGGCGCGCACGCGCGACTGGCCGTCGCGCACGATGTGCAGGAGCGGCTGCGGCACGGCCAGGCTCAAGAACTGACCCTGGTTGACCAACACGTCGAGCACGACGCCGTCCACCGGCGCCTTGACAGAGCATTGGTTGAGGCGGGCGCGGGCGGCGTCGAGCTCGGCGGCGGCGGCGTCACGCAGCGCCTTGGCCTGGCGAATGTCCTCCTCGCGTGATCCGGCGCGCAGCAGGTTGAGCTGCGATTGCGCTTCCGCAAGTTGCGCCACGGCGATCCTGGCGTCGCGCTTGACCTCGAGAACATGCGCCGTGGTGACGGTCACGCCTTCCTGCAATTCCAGAGTACGTTGCAGCGCCTTTTGCGCTTCGTCGGCGCGCGCCTGCGAAAAGTTCACCACCGCCTCGCCCACGGCGATCTCGTCGGGCCGCGGACCGTTGCGGAATTTGTCGTACGTCGCCTGCGCCGCGGCAAGCTGCGCTTGGCGCGTGCGCAGGTCCGCTTCCTGCGGGGCGCAATCGAGCTTGACCAGTAGCTGTCCAGTCTCGACGCGGCTGCCTTCGTGGACCAAAATATCGCTGACGATGCCGGTCGCCGCGACGCCGATCGACATCGGCGGGGCGGCGCCCTCGACGCGGCCGGGCGCGGCAAAGTCGGAACTCTGGCCCAACATCTGGGAGGGAGCGGAGAAAATCGCGACCAAACAGATCGCGCCGAGCAATTTGGTCCCTTGCGTGATCCCGTTCGGTTGCCGGAACATCGTCTCGAATTCCCGAACCGCCGCCAACCTCGGCGCGGATCAGCCCTGCTCGCCTAAGGCGAATTCGTAGCTCCGTTTCGCAGTTACGGCAATATAGACGAAGTTCAGGCACGCGCGTCCGTCGGATGTGGCTGAGATTTTGATTCTCCTATTTGGCGGCCGAGAGGGCGATAATACGGATGAGGACGGGCTTAAAAAAAGCCCGTCCTCCCCGACTAGCCCGCGCCAACGTGCCTGGAGACGGCGACACGACAGGCAGGCGTCGCCACTGCGCTACGCGTTGCCTCTTATGCATTGCCCAACGGGACCGCCACGAACTGCGTGGCGTCGCCCACCTGCACTCGCATCAACACGTCGTGCTTGCCTTGGGCTTGCGCTTGCTTGAGAGCATTGACCACGTCGTGGCCGTTGGCCACGGGCTTGCCGCCGACATCGAGAATGATGGTGCCGGTCTGGAAGCCAGCCTCAGCCGCCGGTCCGTTGGGATCCACGCCCGTGACCACGACGCCATTCGCGCCGGCGCCCGCCACATCGCGGGCCGGCGCGACCGTCAGACCAAGGTGCGGCACGCCATGCGTCGGCGACTCGTTGGGCGCAGCGCTGGCTTGCTGATCATTCGGCATTTCTGCGAGCGTCACCGTGAGCGTTTTGGCCTGACCGTCGCGCAGGATGTCGAGCTTGACCGAGCTATCGGGCGCCAGAAGCGCAATGGTACGGGCAAGGCCGCGGGCATCTTTCACGCTTGTGCCATTGACGGCGGTGATAACGTCGCCCTCCTTAAGCCCGGCTTTGGCCGCAGGGCTGTTGGCCTGCGTCTTGTCGACGATCGCGCCTTCGGCCTTCTTCATGCCGAGACTGTCGGCAATGCCGGCGGTCACAGGTTGAATCTGCACGCCAAGCCAGCCGCGGGTCACGTGACCATGTTCCTTGAGCTCGCTAATCACCGCTTTGGCAGTCTGCGCCGGAATATCGAAGCCGATGCCAACCGAGCCGCCTGACGGCGAATAGATCGCGGTATTGATGCCGATCACGTTGCCGTTGACGTCGAACGCCGGCCCGCCCGAATTGCCCTTGTTGATCGGTGCATCGATCTGAATGTAGTCGTCATAGGGGCTGCCACCGATGTCGCGGCTCTCCGCTGAAACTATGCCGGCGGTCACTGTGCCGCCGAGCCCGAACGGATTGCCGACGGCGATCACCCAATCGCCGACCTGCGGCTCATGATTGGCGAACTTCACGTAGGGAAAGTCGTTCTTGCCGTCGACCTTGATCAGCGCCAGGTCGGTTTTCGGATCGGTGCCGATGACTTTGGCCTTGTAAATCGTGCCGTCGGCCGTGGTTACCTGAACGGATTTGGCGTGATCGACAACGTGATTATTGGTCACCGCATAACCATCTGGAGAGATGAAAAAGCCGGAGCCCTCGCCGATGATGGTTTCGTGCTGTTGCGGCTGATTGCCCTGCCCATTCTGGTCGCCGAACTGCTGAAAAAACTTTTGCATCGGCGAACCCGGCGCGAACGGGATCGTTTCGTCGCTGCCGTTGTGCCGCAGCGACGTGTTGTTATCGGAGGTCTGGTCGATCTTCACCCGCACCGAGATCACCGCCGGTTTCACCTTGGCGACGATGTCGGCGAAGCTCGCCGGGTGCGGCAGCGTCGTGGTTTCACTGGCGCTGGCCGGCGACGCGCCGAATTTGACGTTGGCGGAATGATAAAAGCCCGGGCCGGCGAGCAGGACGAAGGCGCTCAATCCGGCAACCGAGGCCAAGAGCGCAATGCGGCGGGCGCGCAGCGGTTTCCTGTTGGGCTCATTGGATTGTGTAGAGTTCGGATCAGTCATAACAGTCTCCATCTGGAATACGACAGGCGGCGCGACCGCCGATGAACTACAAGATGGGGAAGCCAAATTACGCGGACGTGTCGCGGAGATTAATTCGCGGCAATCCAGATTAATTCTCGGCAATCATTGCCGGGCCGCTCTTGCAAAAGCGACCTCGCGCAAACAGAACCCAGCGTGTTCGCGAGACGGTTATTTGTGGAAGTCCTGCGGCCGCAACCGCCATCATTTCATCGGCGCCGAGTCGGGAAGGAAGCGCTCGCCGAACACCGGCTCCTTGTAGGGCGTCGGCGGCAATTGCCAGGCGCCGGTCGAGGGCGGGCGAACCTCGGCGTCGACGTGAACGTCGAGCAGATAAGGTTTGTTGGACTTGACCGCATGTTCGAGCGCGCCGCGGAAATCCTGGGACCGCGAAACCGTCATCGCGTCAACACCGGCGGCCTTGGCCCATGCAGCGAAATCCGGATTGTAGGGTTTTTTGTTGGCGCCCTGATGGAACATAGTGCCGTGCTCACGCCCGCCGAACAGGCCCAACTGTATGTCGCGGATCGAAACCCAGCCGAAATTATTCCAGATAACCCAGACCACCGGAATGTTGTATTCGACGGCGGTGCAGAGCACATGCGGCACCATCGTGAAGCAGCCGTCGCCGGTGACTGCGACGACCGGCCGCTCCGGCGCCGCGAGCTTGGCACCGAGCGCGCCCGAGGCGCCGAAACCCATGCCAGAAAAGCCCCACGAATTGAGCATGGTCTGCGGTTTGCGCGCGTTCCAGAACTGCATGTACCAGTTGTGACTGACGCCGACGTCGCAGCAGATAATGCCGTCGTCTGGCAGCACCGCGCGACAGTCGGCGACCACCCGCTCCGGCCGCATCGGCGAGGCATGCAGATCGAAATTGGGCTTGATGAATTTGTCCCACTCGGCGCGCCATTTGGCGATATCGGCGAGCCATTCCCTGGTGTTTGATTTTGCCCCGCGGCGATCAAGCTCGCCGAGCAGTTGGCGTAAAAACGTACGCGCATCGGCGAGAATACCGAGGTCAGGGGGATAGTTGCGCCCAAGCTCATCGGCGTCGACATCGACATGGATGAGTTTGGTGTGCGGAAAATTCCACGAAAAGCCGGGCAGCCACGACGAGGCGGAGCGGTCGTCAAAACGCGCACCGATGGCGATCACGAGATCGGCGCGACGGCCGGCCTCGTTGGCGGGAAACGCACCGTTCCTGCCGATGAAGCCGAGCGATAGCGGATCGGTCATGTCGAGGCAGCCCATGCCGTTGGGCGAAGAGATCACCGGGATCCCGAGCTTCTTGGCAAACTCGGTCAATTCGCGCCCGGCTTCCGACAACGTCACTCCGTGGCCGATGAACAGAGCCGGCCGTCGCGCAGCGAGGATCAGATCGACTGCGCGGGATATCTCTTCGGGCGAGGCTCCTCCCCGCTGCGCGTTAAGCGGCGGCGCCGGCGGCGGCAGATCGATGTCGTCCTCCTCCTGGAACACGTTGAACGGCACATCGACGTTGACCGGCCCCGGCCGGCCCGACAGCATCGCTGTTGTCGCCTGACGCAAGGCGAGCGGCAGCATGTCGACGCGGGTCGGCTGAAAGCTGCGCTTGACCACCGGGCGCACGATGTTGACGAAATCGGCCTGAAAGTGGCGGTTGATTTCCTGAAAAGGACTCCTGTTGAACTGCTGCGTCGGCACGTTGGCGGTGATGGCGAGCAACGCCGATGAATCGGTGAGCGCGCAGGCGAGCGGCATGATGATGTTGCAAGAGCCCGGCCCGCACGAGGTCAGCGTCGCCACCGGCTTGTGGCGGACGCGGAAATAGGCGTCCGCCATATGCGCCGCGACCTGCTCGTGGCGCGGCGAAACCAGCGTGATGCGATCGCGCGCCTGATAGAGCGGATCAAGCATGCCGACATTGCCGTGACCGCAAATGCCGAACACGTAGGGAATGTCGTTGGCGATCAAATATTCGGTGATGAGTTCGGCGCCCTTCATGCGTGGCATTGTTTACTCCTAGGCTGTGCTCGTACGCGCGATCGGCCGCAACAATTGCGGCGTGACGTAGATCGGAAACTGGGCGAGCGCAAAATAGAGCCATGTGGCGGCGGGCAGCGCGCCCGCCGTCGCCGCCAGCATTAGTCCCATGTTGCGCTGTGAAACCATGAGCCCGAGCGCCAGCGCCTTCTGCCTGCCGAGCTTGCGGAAAATCAGAACGGTGAGACCGAGCAAGGCAAAAAACATCGCGAAAGCGAACAGCAGGATCGCGGTCACCGTCAAGGGATCGGCCATGAAGCTGCCGGCCACGGTCCCCATCACCGCGGTGACGAAGACCAGCATGAGCACAATGTTGACCCCATCGATCGGTTCGCGATGGCGCTCGATGGC
>JASHRW010000022.1 GCA_030037065.1 Xanthobacteraceae bacterium | reverse complement strand
TGGCCAAGGAAAAATACGGCATTCGCGGCCGCGACCTTAGCGATATGAAGGCAAACTTCATCCCGTTCTCAGCACAAACCCGCATGAGCGGCGTCGAGATCGGCGACTCGTGGGTCCGCAAAGGGGCGGTGGATGCAATCGTGAATTTTCTCAATGGGACTCCGACCGTGGTCGGCTCCGGCAGTGCCATACAGCTGCCACGGCCAAACGTGAGTTCGGAAACCGTGCGCGAGCTCAACACGATTTCCGACGCCATCGCGAAATCGGGGGCAACGCCGCTTGCCGTTGCCAAAGATGGCCGCGTGCTCGGCGTCATCGAGCTTAAGGATATCGTTAAGGGCGGCATCCGCGAGCGCTTTGCCGAACTTCGCCGCATGGGCATCCGCACCGTCATGATCACCGGCGACAACCCGATGACAGCGGCGGCGATCGCGGCGGAAGCCGGCGTCGACGACTTCCTCGCCCAGGCTACGCCCGAAGAGAAGCTCCGCCTCATCCGCGATGAACAATCAAAGGGCAAGCTCGTCGCCATGTGCGGCGACGGTACCAACGATGCGCCTGCGCTGGCACAGGCTGACGTCGGCGTCGCCATGAACACCGGCACCCAGGCCGCGCGTGAGGCCGGCAATATGGTTGATCTCGATTCCAACCCGACCAAGCTCATCGAGATCGTCGAGATCGGCAAGCAACTCCTGATGACACGCGGCGCGCTCACAACGTTTTCGATCGCCAACGACGTGGCCAAATATTTTGCCATCATCCCGGCAATGTTCGTGGCCTTCTATCCGCCACTGCAGGCGCTCAACATCATGCGGCTTTCGACGCCGACCAGCGCCATCCTGTCGGCGATCATCTTCAACGCGCTGATCATCATCGCGCTGATTCCGCTGTCGCTGAAAGGTGTGCGCTACCGGCCGATCGGCGCCGGACCGCTGCTGCTGCGCAATCTCATGATCTACGGGGTCGGCGGCGTGATTATTCCGTTCATTGGCATCAAGGCGATCGACATCGTGGTCACCGCCTTGCATCTGGCTTAGGAGAATACCGTCATGTTGCGCGAAATCCGTCCGGCGATCGTCGTTCTCGTCGCGCTCACTCTCATTACCGGACTCGTTTATCCGCTGGCGATGACTGGCATCGCTCAAGTCATTTTCCCATATCAGGCGAATGGGAGCATGATCGAGCGCGGCGGCAAGATCGTCGGTTCCGAGTTGATCGGCCAGAACTTCACCAGCGACAAATACTTCCACGGCCGCCCATCGGCCACGACCACAAGCGATCCCAATGATCCGACAAAATCTATTGCCGCGCCCTATAACGCCGCCAGTTCCGGCGGCTCCAACCTCGGGCCGTCCAACAAAGCCTTGATCGACCGTGTGAAGGCGGATGCGGCGAAGCTGCAGAAGGAGAATCCGGGCACACCCGTACCTATCGACCTGGTAACGACATCGGCCAGCGGACTCGACCCCGACATCTCGCCCGAGGCGGCGCTTTTCCAGGTCCCGCGCGTGGCCAAGGCGCGCAATCTGCCCGAGGATCGTATTCGCCAGCTCGTCGACGATTACACGGAGGGGCGTCTATTCGGATTGTTAGGCGAGCCGCACGTGAATGTGCTTGAGCTCAATCTTGCGCTCGACAGGCTGGCTGCCAAGTAGGTGGAAGTAGACTGGCACACGCCGAACCGGCTTGATATCTTATCAGGAAATGGCCGAACAGCGGCGCGATTCCGAACACAGACCCTCCCCGGAAGCCCTGCTTGAAGCGGCGCGCCGTGAAGAGCGCCGTGTCGGCAAGCTCAGAATCTTTGTCGGCGCTGCGCCTGGCGTCGGCAAGACTTACGAGATGCTGCAGCAAGCCCAGGCGCGCAAGAAGGACGGCTACGACATCGTCGTCGGCATCGTCGAGACGCACGGTCGCCGAGAAACCGAGGCGCTCGTGCAGGGCCTCGAAGTCGTTCCACGGCGGCGCCTTCTCTACAAGGGGCAATGGCTTGAGGAGATGAACCTCGACGCGATCATCGCCCGCCGTCCGCAGATCGTTCTGGTAGACGAACTCGCTCACAGCAACGTCGAAGGCAGCCGCCATCCCAAGCGCTACCTCGATGTGGAAGAGTTGATGAGCTACGGCATTGACGTCTACACGACCGTTAATATCCAGCACATTGAAAGCCTGAACGACGTGGTCGCCCAGATCACACATGTGCGCGTACGGGAAACGGTGCCCGACGCCGTGTTCGATCGCGCCGATGCCGTTGAACTGGTCGATCTGACGCCACACGATCTTATTCAGCGCCTCAAGGAAGGAAAGGTCTACGTTCCGAGGCAAGCCGAGCGTGCGCTCGAGCATTTCTTTTCGCCTGCCAACCTCACGGCTTTGCGTGAGCTCGCTTTGCGCCGCACGGCGGAGCGGGTGGACGAGCAATTGCTCACGGAAATGCAGGCGCACGCCATTCCAGGCCCTTGGCCGGCGGGCGAGCGCATCCTGGTGTGCATCAGCGAGGATCCGCGCTGCGCCGGTCTTGTCCGTTACGCCAAGCGACTAGCCGACCGCCTGCACGGACCGTGGGTCGCACTCTATGTCGAAGGGCGAAGGAGCTTGCAGCTATCCGAGGAGGAGCGCGATCGCATCGCCGACACATTGCGCCTCGCCGAGGCGCTCGGCGGCGAAGCGATCACGCTTCCCGGCAGCGATCGCGCCCTCGCCGACGACGTAATCGGCTATTCACAAGCCAACAACGTCACGCAAATCGTGATCGGCAAATCGGCGCGCGCACGGTGGTTCGAGATTCTGCACGGCTCGGTGGTTCACGAATTGGTGCGCCGCTCCGGCAACATAAGCGTTCACGTGATTGCCGGCGATACCATTGCGGGCCAACCGATACCAAAAAAATCGATTCGCGCCGCCGAGCGCGACGAAATATTCGATGTGCGTCCCTATCTCGCCGCCCTTGTAGCGGTCGCCATCGCCCTTGCTCTTGGCGCGCTCGTCTGGCGATGGGTAGGCCACGTCAATATCGATCTGGTGTTTCTGACCGCCGTGGTCGCGATCGCCGTTCGCTTCGGCCTATGGCCATCGCTGTTGGCCAGTATCGCATCGGCCGTCTGTTATAATGCCTTTTTCGTCGCGCCCTATTTTAGGTTCACGCTGGCCGATCCCACCAATTTTACGGCGTTCGGGTTCTTTACGCTTGTCGCCGTGCTGGTCTCAAACGTCGCGGCGCGCGGCCGAACCCAGGCGATGGCGGCGCTGGAGCGGGCGCGAACGACTGAGTCGCTCTACGCCTTCAGCCGCAAGCTCGCCGGCACCGCCACGCTCGACGACGTGCTGTGGGCGACCGCCTATCAGACCGCGCTTATGCTCAAAGTGCGTGTCGTCCTGCTGTTGCCCGAAGACGGCTCTATTGCGGTGAAAGCTGGTTATCCGCCTGAAGACATTCTCGACAGTGCCGACCTCGCCGCCGCCAAATGGGCCTGGGAGAACGACCGCGCCGCCGGCCGCGGCTCGGACACGCTGCCGGGCGCCAAGCGCCTGTTCCTGCCGATGCATACTGGCCGCGGCGCGGTCGGTGTGATGGGCATCGACAGCGACAAACCCGGGCCGCTGCTCACTCCCGATCACCGCCGGTTGCTCGATGCCTTGCGCGACCAAGGGGCGCTCGCCATCGAACGCGTCAAACTGGTCGAAGAGATGGACCGCGTCGAGCGTGTCGCCGAAACCGAGCGATTACGTTCAGCCCTGTTGACCTCGATTTCCCATGACTTGAAGACGCCGCTTGCCGCGGTGCTGGGAGCGGCGGGAACGCTGCGCGATTTGTCGGATAAGCTGTCCGCCGCCGAGAAGGCTGACCTGCTGGCGACCATCATCGATGAATCTGAACGGCTCAACCGGTTTATCGGCAACCTGCTCGACATGACCAAGCTCGAAGCCGGCGCCGTGACTCCCAATGTCGCGCTGCACGATCTGGGTGAGATTGTCGGCAGCGCGCTGCGTCGCGCCAGTCGAATACTGTCGCGGCACACGGTCGAACTGGAGCTCGCTCCAGATTTGCCGATGCTGGAACTCGACGCCGTGCTGTTTGAACAGGTCCTGTTCAATCTGCTCGATAATGCCGCCAAATACGCGCCTGCGGAAACGACGATCCGAATCCAAAGCTGGCGCGCCGGCAACGCCATTTGCCTGCGCGTACTCGACGAGGGAAGCGGCATTCCCGCCGGCGACCTCGAGCATATTTTCGATAAATTCTACCGCGCGCAGAAGGCCGACCAAGTGCGCGCCGGCACCGGGCTCGGGCTGGCGATCTCGCGCGGCTTTGTCGAAGCGATGCACGGTACCATCGTCGCGGGTAACCGCCCCGATCGGGCCGGCGCCATGTTCACGATCAGTCTGCCGATCCCGCGCGAGCGGCAACGATTGGATGCTGCCGCATGAGCGCCGCTCCGCTCCGCGTCTTGGTGGTTGATGACGAGCCGCCCATTCGCAAGCTTTTGCGCATGGGGCTTACCGCGAACGGCTATCAAATTCTCGAAGCCTCCAACGGCAAAAGCGCACTCGATAAACTCGACGAAGCCCCGGACCTGATCATTCTCGATCTTGGTCTGCCCGACACGCAGGGGCACGACCTATTACGGACCATTCGTGGTCGCAGCGACAATGTCCCCATCGTTGTTCTATCCAGCCGCAGCGACGAAGCCGGCAAAGTTCAAGCGCTCGACTCAGGTGCTGACGATTACGTAACCAAGCCGTTCGGGATGCATGAACTTCTGGCGCGTATGCGTGCGGCGCTGCGGCATCAATTGCAAACCCATGGCGAGCGGCCGGTGTTCCGGGTCGGCGAGCTTTCCGTCGATCTCGTCCGCCGGATGGTCAAGGTCGGCGACCGCGAGGTCAAACTGTCGCCGAAGGAATACGATCTGCTCCGCGTGCTGGTTCAGCATGCCGGCAAGGTGCTAACGCACAAGTTCTTGCTGGGCGAGCTGTGGGACGATTTGACCGACGCCCAGTATCTGCGGGTCTATGTGCGGCAACTACGACAAAAGATCGAGGGCGATCCCGAACAGCCGCAGTACATTCTCACCGAGACAGGAATCGGCTATCGGCTGCGCGCTCCGGATTGAGCGTGTAGGCCCCTCCCCGCCTGATATCCACGCTTGCGCTCGATTTGCCGAGAAATGCCATGAAGATTGCCGACTTCCTTTCGCCGAGCGACGTGATGATCGACGTTGCCGCCGCCGACAAGCGAAAGCTATTGTTGGCGATGGCGCGCAAGGCTGGATCGAGCGTGGACGTGCTCCCCGAGCATGTGTTTACCGAATTGCAAAAACGCGAGGAACTTGGTTCCACCGGCGTTGGCGGCGGTATTGCGCTGCCGCATGCGCGCTTTCATCAGGTCAATAAACCGATTGGAATGCTGGTGCGGCTGCGCAAGCCGATCGATTTCGACGCCGTCGACGGCGAGCTGGTGGATATCGTCTTCCTGTTGCTGCTTCCGGAGGCACCGAACGGCGACCAGCTCGGCGCACTCGCGACAATTGCGCGCAAGCTGCGAAACCCGCAGGTCGCTGCCGCGTTGCGCGATGCGCACGACAGTCGTGATATGTATCGAGCATTGGCCGTCGAGTGAACCTGGGCGGCACAGTAGCGGTGAATTGGTAAACAGGGGCTCCCCCATGGCGGATGAACTCATCCTCTATACCCATCCGATGTCGCGCGGCCGCATCGCCCGCTGGATGCTTGAGGAGACTGCCCAACCCTATCGCACCGAGATTCTCGATTATGCCAGCACGATGAAGGCGCCCGCCTATCTTGCCGTGAACCCGATGGGCAAAGTACCAACGCTTCGGCACGGCGACATTGTCGTGACCGAAACGGCCGCCATCTGTGCATATCTCGCGGACGCATTTCCGCAAGCGCGCCTCGCGCCGCCGCCAGGCGATCGTCTGCGCGGCCCCTATTATCGCTGGTTGTTCTTCACTGCCGGTCCGGTCGAGGCGGCGGTCAGCAACAAGGCCCTCGGTTTCGCGGTCCCACCAGAACGCGAGCGAATGATGGGCTACGGCAATATCGCCCAGGTCATGGCCGCGCTTGAAGCTGCCTTGTTACGCGCCGAATATCTGGTCGGCGACAGCTTTACTGCCGCCGACCTCTACGTCGGCTCCGCTCTTGGTTTTGGGATGATGTTCGGCACGATTGAGAAGCGTCCGGCGTTCGAGCGTTACTGGCAGCAGGTCAGCGCCCGTCCGGCCTGCAAGCGTGCCAAAGAACTCGACGATGCATTGGTGGCACGGCAGCAACAGCTCACAGGATAAACCGCGGGCTTCCTTGTAAGGCAAACGGGGCGACGTTAATGTTCGCGTTCCGTGGATTGGAGCTCGTGGTGGCGTGAACAGAGTCTTGGCACCGAGTGTGCGGGGGACATTACCGGGAGCGCGCAGCCTATGCTCCGGTGCGATACTCATTCTGCTCTGTGCGGTTTTCGACATGGCGGCGGCCGGACCGCTCGCGGCAGAAACGATCGAATCCGCGCTCGCTAAGGCCTACCAAAATAATCCGCAATTGAACGCGCAGCGCGCCATTGTCCGCCAAGCTGACGAAGGCGTGCCGGCGGCTCTCTCGGGATACCGCCCGACGATTTCAGCCAACGCGACAGTCGGCCGCGAATACACCGACACCACGCAGAAGATTCCTCCGCTTCCACCCGCTTTGCCTGGAGGCGTATCGTTTGAGGCCAAAGGTTTATCCTCCCCGAGCTCCGTTGGCCTGAGCGGGACGCAAACGTTCTTCAATGGCCAGCGAACCGCGAACAGTGTCCGCAAGGCGGAGAGCCAAGTTGCGGCGGCGCGCGAAACGCTACGCATGATGGAACAGTCCGTGCTGCTGGCGGCGGCAACCGTGTACATGGACGTGTCACGCGACACCGCGAATTTGCAAGTGCAAGAGAACAACGTTCGCGTGCTCGAACGCACACTACAGGATACGCGCAACCGTTTCACCGCCGGACAAGTCACTTCCACCGATGTCGCCCAAGCCGAAGCCCAGTTGGCCGCCGGACAGGCAACGCTGTCCGCCGCCCAATCAACGCTGATGACAACACGCGCCAACTATCGCCGCATTATCGGAGTCGAGCCGACCAATCTGGAGCCGGCCACGCCGGTCGATCGTCTGGCACCGTCGACGCTGAGCACGGCGATCACACTCGGAATCGAACAAAATCCATCGGTGACTGCAGCGCTTTATGGCGTCGATGTCGCCCAACTTCAGGTGAAAATCGCCGAAGGCGCGCTTTGGCCTACGATCAGTGGTCAATATAACGTTGAAAAGCAATACGAGCCGCAACTGCTGACGCCGAAACTGTTCACCAACGAGGTAACGTTGAACCTGTCGGTACCAATCTATCAGGGCGGCGCCGAATACTCGGCGATTCGTCTCGACAAGGAAGCCCTCGACCAGGAGCGCCTTACCGTCGATCAAGTTCGCGACCAAACCCGCGCAGACGTCGTACAGGCGTGGGGACAGCTGCAAGCGGCAAGGGCACAGGTTGAGGCCGCAGTCCGCGAGAACGACGCGGCGGCGCGGGCGCTGACCGGCGTCCGCAACGAGGCGTTGGCGGGGCAGCGTACGACGCAAGATGTGCTCAATGCCGAGCAAGTGCTGGTTAATGCGCGACAAAGTCTGATCGTGGCGCAGCACGATCGCGTCGTCGCCTCATACAGTCTGCTGTCAGCCGTCGGCCGCTTATCGGCGCGCGAACTCGGGCTTCCGGTCTCTATTTACGATCCGCAGGTGCACTACCATCAGGTGCGCGATAGCTGGATCGGACTACGCACGCCGAGCGGACAATAGGCGGTAATCCCATTCGGCCTCGACGGGCACGAGGACGATGCGCGTATCGTCGAGCCCTTCAACTATCAGGCGCCGCCGACATCGGTCGGCGGTCTTCCCGCCGGTATTCCGTCTGATCGATGTTATACTCAGTCCGGGCTTCAGCGGACGGGCATTGCGTGCTCCCAATTGCGACAGACGAAGGTACCAAATCGCCGTGAGCTCCAGCCGATACCCCGTCCCCCCGCACGTCCGCTTCCGCGTCGGCATCACCGGCCACCGCGGGCCGCCAAAATTGCCGGTGGAGTCCGAGGCGCCGGTACGAGCGGTCCTTGATCGCATTTTCAGTATCGTCGCCAAGCAGGGTCGCACCGCCGAAAACGCCTATTTGGCTTGTGCTCCGGCACACGATGCCTTTGACGGAATTGTTGCAAATGATTCCGCACACAATAGTGCCGAATTCGTCGTTGTTTCTTCACTCGCCGAAGGAGCCGATCGCCTTGTCGCAGAGGCCGGGCTTAAGGCCGGCTTTTCGCTCGAGGCGGTCCTTCCATTCGGCCGTGCCGAATATCGCCGCGATTTCGCGACGCAAGATTCGTGCGTGGCCTATGATGAGCTCCTCAACCGGGCAGGCTCGGTCTTCGAGCTGGACGGCAAGCGTGATGAAAGCCCCCGCGCCTACGAGACTGCCGGCTTCATTATGCTGCACAATATCGATCTGCTCATCGTCATCTGGGACGGCAATCCGGCCGCAGGCATCGGAGGCACGGCGCAGATCATCAGCCGTGCCGTTGCCGCTGGCATCCCCATCGTCTGGATCGAACCGACCAACCCGAATGCGTTGCGTCTGTCTTGGTCGGTCAGGGGCGAGGTGCCGGACGCCGATGCTTATGCGCGACCGACCGAGACGTTTCGAAGTGTCGACGAAGCCGAATTGGCGGCGACGATCCGCGAAATCCTCGCTTTGCCGGCGCAATCCGAGGCGCAGAGTTCGTTGAAGCGATATCTTCGCACGAAAGAGCGGCGCTGGAACCTTTGCCCTTGGTATCCGCTGCTGTCCTGGCTGTTTGCCGGACGCCCGCTCCGGTGCAGCGACTTTTATTTGCCGCCAGCTGTTCTTGATACCAAGCAAAAGTGGCAGGACTATCTGGCCCTGCTGCCGCCCGATCGAACGCAGCGTCCTGCGATCGAAAGTACCCTGCTGCCGGCCTGCGGCATCGCCGATCATCTCGCCGCCTACTATGCGCTGGTTTATCGCAGCACCTACATCTTCAACTTCTTATTCGCCGCGATCGCCGTGGTCGTGGCGTTGGATGGAATTTTCATTCACGAACCGACAATCAAAAGCTACTTGGTCGTCGGCGAACTGGCGGTCATTGCCGCCATCCTTATCACCTGGCTATCCGGCCACCGTCAGCAATGGCATCGGCGATGGCTCGAATGCCGCCGGCTTGCCGAAGGTGCGCGGCACCTGCGCATTTTCGCTCCGCTCGGTGCCGCAGGGTCGGTCGAGCGCCCGCGTCGTAATCTCGATGTCGGCGAGGATGACTGGATCAACTGGTATGTGTGGTCGCTGCGGCGGCTCTTGCCGTTGCCCGATCGCGTCGTCGACGGCGATTATCTGGAGAAGTTGCGTGACGTTGTGCGGAATGTCGAAATTGACGACCAAATAAAATATCACAAATCCAACGCCGCGCGCATGAGTAAGCTCGATCATAGGCTTCATCTCACCGGACAATTGCTGTTCGGCGCCACGGCCGCTCTCTGTGTCGGTTTCGTCGGTATGGCATGGTCGGGCACGTTGGATGGTCTCACGCGATCCGCGCGCGATCTGGTGCTCAGCGGCTCAACCTTTATCACCGCACTGCTGCCGACGCTGGGGGCCGCGCTCGCCGCCATCCACGCGCAAGGCGAATTTCGGGTACTCGCCGATCAATCGGCGCGGACCTCAAAGCGGCTGATGGCGATCGACAATATCCTGGCCGAAGAGCAGCCTACTTTTGCCCTGCTCCTCGACCGCGTCGAGAAGACATCGGACGTGATGATGTCCGATTTGCTTGAATGGCACACGATCTTCCGGACCCGGCCGCTCGCCCTGCCGGCCTGACGAGCAGGCGCCGTTCGCGGCACATAGGCCGCTGCGGCCGCCGCTCCAACAAGTGTGACAATCTTGCAACGCTTCGCCCGCGGCCGAGCAGAAGCCTTACAACCGAGATACATCCTTGTTGACCGCCCATGTTGACCATGCACAATCGCACGTGGGGAAGCGGGTAAGCGTGCCTTTAGGAGGCGGGGGAAGTCGATGTGGTGGCGCGCGTTGGTAGTCGGCGGGCTCCTTGCCGGCCTTCTGGGTGCGTGCGCGGTCGTCGACCCGGTCGACAACCGCTATGACGATATCAGCCGGAGTTGGGCCAAGGCGCGTAACGAATCGATTTTCCTCAATCTCGTTCGCGCCAGCTACGATGATCCGCTGAGCTTCACCACCGTCTCTAACGTTACGCCCTCCATGACCAACGCGACGGGCCTGGCGTTGCCGTCGTTCAGCATCGGCCCGCCGAACTGTTTGCCCAGCTTCGGACCTACCGGTGCTCTTACGGTGCGCGGATGCTCCTACCCAACGGGCGTACCCGGAGCAGCGACCGCTCTCGGCAATACCACGGCTAATAACAATCTCACCGTCAGCTCGAATTTCAGCGTGTCCACCCAGGAAACCAGCGCGTTTTACAATGGATTCTTGAGACCAATCGACTTGCAGACACTCAATTATTTCATTCGCCAAGGCTATTCGCGCGAACTGTTGTTCTGGCTGTTCGCCGATTCATTCCAGCTTCAGCCTACCGCCTCACCGTATAGCGCGATTGGTTACCAGTACGACCCGCCCGATACGTACGGTTGTCCACACTCCGACCCGATACACCGATGCTTTCGGGAATGGGTGTGGATCGCATTGCTGTCCGGTCTGACCGTCGAGGAGAAAACCGTCGTCACGAAATTCAACTCCAAATTCGAGACGACCCCGGTCGCCCGGTTCTGCTTCAGTCCGGAACTGGCGAAGCAGGCGGAAATCGAAATGACGCCTGCAGTGGCAGAACCAATAAGGCGCAAATACATGCATTTCCCCGCCCGCCCCAGTCCTGCATGCGGCACCTGGACCTCGGATGACGCGGCAAAATTGTTGACAGAACCGCAGCCGGATACATTCAACTTCAATGTCGGAGGCGCGACGTTTCGCGTCGTGCCACGGTCGGCTTATGGAGTTTTTGAGTTTCTCGGCAATCTGATGAGAATGCAGAGAGACGGTCTTCAGCCTACTCCCGGGAAAGCGTTCTTCTGGCCTCCGCCGCTCGGCGAACCCGACGAGGCGGTCGTACCTCCTGTGCTAAAGACAGTCGATGGCGAGCCTCCTTTGATCACGGTCGTTCCAAACAATGGAGGCCCGTGCTTTGTGCATACTTGGTACCTGAGCGTAGATTACTGCGTGCCGGAAGACGCCGATATCACCAAACGCGTCTTCAGTCTGCTGGCGCAGCTCATCGCGATACAGACCGCCGCCGCCGATCTGTCGATCACGCCCGTCGTCCGGGTCATCCAATAGAATAAGGACCGCAACTTTCTCAGGTAGAAGAAATTGCACTCATGGCGCGACCGATAGTCCCGCCACGTGATGCTTTTCGATCAATCGCGCCACCAATCCCGATTTCTTCGCGTCGGCCACGAATTCCTGCAGGAATTTTGCGCCGGCGGCGTTGGGCTTTCCGGTGCCGATCGCTTGCTGCACGGTCATGAAATGGCCGGGAAGAATTTTGCCGTCGGACACCTTCTTGACGTCCTCCAATAGTCCGGGTTTGAGTGCCGCCAGCGCATCGAGCTTTTCGGCGATGAACTGATTGAGCGGCGCATCGGCGGCCTCAAACGACATCACGGTGGCATGCTTGATGTTGCGTTCAAGCCAAAGGCAGTAGGCGGCGCCGCGGCGCACGGCAATGCGCACACCCGGTCGGTCGACATCGGCGACGGAATTGAGGGGCGAGCCCGGATGCACCAGATAGGTTGCCTCGATTTCGCAGTAAGCGTCACTGAAGGTGATCTTCGCCGCGCGCTGCGGCTCCGCCCCGACCAGACCGATATCCCAGGTGTTCGTACCGGCCGCATCCGCGAGCGTCGACGGCCGCTCGTATGGCACGTAGCGCACCGGGACGCCGAGCCGTCTGGCGATCTCGGCCGCCATGTCAGGAGCGACGCCCTGTGGGTCGCCGGCGGCGGTCTTCCCGGTCACCAAGAGGAAGTTACCCATATTGATGGCAGCGCGAAGGACTCCCGTCGGCGCAAGTTCGGCTACGATCTGGCGATCCATTCAATCCTCCCAAAAGCGGCTGGCGCGTCGGTGGCTGCTCTGCGCGCCCCTCTGCTTACCGGAAGCGAGCCTCCGATCAATCGTTATCACGGGTCATCACCGCCCGGTGAAGCGGCGTTGTGTAGCGGGAATTTCATTCCCAAGTGACCGGATTAAGTGAACCTTTAGCCCGGATGCCGCGACTAATCGGCAAAGGACCGGGAGGCTATAATGAGCCATTCCATGTACGCTGCCGACCGCGGTACACACTTAAAGGTTGTGGTCGTCAGCCTTGCCTGTGCCATTGTGGTAGCGACGGTGGGCATTTTCGCTCATGTCGGCAGCCTCGATCTCGGCACCGCGCCGCTGGTGAAGGCCGGGCAGCCGACCGAGCTGAGTGGCAAGTTGCCGACTATCCGATAGCTGCAAGGCGTTAGCTGCCAAGCCGATCTCGTAGATCGATTCTCATCCGAGCGGGAGATGGCGAGCGGGTTTATGCGCGTTAGGTCTTCGGCGTCTGCGGTGCTGGAGGGGCGACGGTTTCCACCAGCCTGCCAGTAAACAGGATCGGGCCGGTTGGGGCCCCAGTCTTCGACCCGCCCGCAGCCTCGAAGGAGACGGCATAGGTTGCCGCCCGCATCGTATCGGCATCTACATCCGCGGGTAGCCGGCGCTGCGTATACTCACTGCTGCCCACCAGTCCAAGCGAACGCAGCTTAGCTGCGTGCGGCGCGATCTGCCACAGCTCGAAACTATGCCCAGCTTCAGCCCGCGCCGTGACCCTGCGCACGGTCATCATCCGCGCCACCGGATCGATCGTGAGCAGGAAGGCTGGCGCAGACGGATCCTGCTGCAACACGGCGACGAGTCGACTGGCAGGCGGAGCCCCGCCTGCCGCAGGCGGCGGCGCTGATCGCGCGATCAATTGCGGGAGATGAAATCCGCCGGCCGGAATGAGATCGGGCCTCACTTCGCTCACTACAATCAGGGCTATTAGCACCGCCGCGAGTGCGCCACAGCCGACCGCTAAATTCCGCCAGCGCCGCGCCCGACGCGCGAGATGTAGCACGTCGGAGCTGGGCTCGATCCTGGGCTGCGCCGCAGGCGATGGCGGCAAAAGCGTAAATCCGCTTGGCGACTTGACGTCCGATTTCGCGGCCGTTTCGCCCGTCGCCCGGCCTTCCGCCGAGGATAGGGTCGGGGCTGGCGCGCCAAGCAACTCGTCGCCTTTGGCTTCCGCTTTGGCTTCTGCACCCGTGTCCGCTGCCAGCGGCGGCAGCGTCGGCGCAAGCGGCGCTGCGCCCTCATCCTGGGCAACCGCGCCGATACCCGATCTTATCTTGTCCCAGATCTCGGCCGGCGGCTCGACGGCCTCGACCATCACGTTGAGTTCGCCGAGGCGGCGCTCCCATTGATGCAGCAGTTCGACAAATCCGGGATCGACCCCGATCAGCGCCTCGGCACGGGCGCGCTCGTCGGGGGCGAGCGTCCCCAGCACATATTCGGCCGCTAGCGCGTCGAGATCATCGTCGTACATCAGAACCTCACGCAAGTATGGTTCGCGCCATGGTCCAGCGGACACTCGGCGGCGATGGAATGACGCGCGGATTGGGCTTTTTCGGGGTCATGCTCAGCGCCCCATGCACTCACGAATTTCGAGCAGGGAGCGTCGAAGCCATGTCTTTATCGTGTTCACCGGGATGTCCAGTTTTCGGGCCAGTTGCTCGCGGCTCCAGCCGCTGTAGTAGGCGAGCAGCACGATACGCTGCTTCTCGGGGTCGAGCTTGCCGAGGCAAGTGAGGAGCCTGCGCAATTCCTCTGTCATTTCGCGGCGCGCTAGCGGCGGCGGCGTCTCCGCGGCGACGTTCATCGCCTCAGGAGTTTCCTCAACCGACGCGTCGCCTTTTTGCCGCACAATGTCGATGGCCCGGTTGCGCGCGATCGCCACCATCCAGGTGATGGGACTCGCAATCGTCGGGTCGAACTTGCCGGCCATTTTCCACACTTTGAGGTAGGTTTCCTGCATGACGTCGTCAGCGACCTCAGGCTTGCCCAAGATACGCAGAAGGACGCCGTAGAGTTTCGCACGTGTTGCGTCATACAGGCGTTCGAACGCTGCCTGATCACCCTTGGCGACGGCTGCGAGCAGCCAGACCAGTTCGGCTTGCGTCAACATCGCGGTCCCTAGCCCTGAGGACGCTTCCCCAAGAGGGATTATCGCCGCGGAAGTGGGGGCTCGTCGAGAGCGAAACGGAGTTTTTCGGTATTCCGGAGCGGCGCAAGGCCGCCGGGGCTCAAAACCGCGGAATTGGCGAGGCTTTACGCCGGGGCGCTGCCGCGGGCACGCATCAATGCGATACTGTCGAGTTCGGCTTGCTCGGCTGCGCTTTCCGCCTCACGGTCGCGCGCCTGATTACGCTCGTCGAGGATCTCGACCTTCTTGAGTTCTTCGAAGGCCTCGGCCAGAGCCAACTTGGCGTCTTCGAGTTGGGTGCGCAAATCGTCGGCCGAACGCTTGAGGTTCTCACGGCGCGTAATGGCGGCTTTGGCATAAGTCGGATAGGCAAAATGCGCCGGATCGTGGATGCCGGCGCGGTCCTGCTCGACCTTGATTTCGCGCTCAAGGTCCGCGGCCATGCGCTCGAACTCGGCGATCATGGCCTCGATCTGAGCGACCTTGCGCCGCTTTTCGTCGACCTGAAATTTCTTCAGGCGAATGAGGGTGTCACGAGACTTCATCGACTACTACTCCCCGAAGCCGCGGGACCATGGCGCTGGTCGAGCCCCCGCAGCCGACCCCATCCGCGCTCTCCCCACATGAGCGGGGGCGTAGACAGAGGGCGCGCAGCGCCCAGGTACCAATTGTGCCACGGATAACGTTAGCGATCGGTTTCCGCGCCGGTCACGATCTCGGCCAATCGGCGGTATCCTTCTGCCAGACTGGTTGCTTCTTCCTTACTCTGGGCCAAAAAGGCTTCCAGCGGCTTATGCAGGCTGATGGCCTCGTCCACCTCTTCGCTGGTGCCGGCACGGTATGCGCCGAGCCGGATCAGTTCTTCCATGTCGGCATAGGTGGCCATGACTTGGCGGGCCTTGGCCAGCACCGGCAGATAGGCCGGATCCGCCGCGCGCGGCATGGTGCGCGAAACCGATTTGAGCACGTTGATGGCCGGGTAACGGCCACGCTCGGCGATGGCGCGCTCCATCACGATATGGCCGTCGAGAATGCCGCGCACCGCATCGGCGATTGGCTCGTTGTGATCGTCGCCGTCGACCAAAACCGTGAATATGCCGGTGATGGTACCCTGCTCGGTGCCGGGCCCGGCACGTTCGAGAAGCCGCGGCAGTTCGGTGAATACCGTCGGGGTATACCCCTTGGCAGTCGGCGGTTCACCGGCGGACAGTCCGATCTCGCGTTGCGCCATGGCAAAACGCGTGACCGAATCCATGAGCACCAACACGTCTTTGCCTTCGTCGCGAAAATATTCCGCGATCGCCAACGTCACGTGAGCGGCTTGGCGCCGCATCAACGCCGGCTCGTCGGAAGTCGAGACCACCACCACCGACCGAGCAAGACCGGCCTGACCGAGGTCGTCCTGTAGGAACTCTTGCACCTCGCGGCCGCGCTCACCGACAAGTCCAATGACGGTGACGTCGGCGGTGACATTGCGCGCCAGCATCGCCAACAGCACCGATTTGCCGACGCCGGAGCCAGAAAATATACCGAGCCGCTGGCCGCGGCAGCAGGTCAAAAACGTATTGAGGGCCCGCACGCCAAGATCAAGCGGTGGACCGACTCGCCGGCGGGCATGCGCGAGCGGTGGCGTGTTGCGGAATGGATAGGGCGACGGCCCCTGCAGCAGTGGTCCTTTGCCGTCGATGGACTCGCCCAAAGCGTTGACAACACGGCCAAGCCAGCCGACGGAGGGCCGCACTGCGCCGGGCACCGAGGTGACAATTGCCCGGCATCCGCGCCGCACGCCATCGAGCTGGGCAAATGGCATCAACAGCGCATTGTTGCCGGTAAAGCCAATAACCTCGCAGGGGATGTTCTTAGCCGCTGTCTCGATAATGACGCGGGCGCCGACCGACATGACGTAAAGCGGCCCGGCAACCTCTACCATCAGCCCGCGGACCCCGACCACGCGGCCATAGATCTCGACACCATCAAGCTCGTTGATTTGTTCGGCGAGCGCTTTCATGGCTTGTCCCCCAGCGCGCCTTCGCGCTGCCGCAGCCGCGCATAAATGGTTACCTCAGAGGCCATCCTGTTAATCGCTTGTTTACCCGGGCCATTAATCATCACGCTGTCGTCCTTGGGGCCAAGGAAGGCTTTACCTCCCAACGGAGGGCGAGTCGTTTGAATCGGTTAGCGTCAGAACTTAGACTCGAACATGAACGAAGGCGTGGCTAAAAAACCACTTTCGCGCAAAAGCTTAAGGCGATTCGACCGAATTTGCCTAGTGATACCTTGCGCGAGAGAATCAGATTTTGTTAACCATGCCGCCGTTAGTGTTCCGAATCAGTTGCTCCGAAGGCGTTTTCCGGGGGCCGCCGCTGCGGCGCGCCGACCTTGAGCCCGCGCGGCGAGGAAGGGGACTGGCATGCGCGTATTGCTAATTGAAGACGATAGCGCCACCGCGCAATCGATCGAGTTGATGCTCAAGTCCGAGAGCTTCAATGTCTACACCACCGATCTGGGCGAAGAAGGCATCGATCTCGGCAAAATCTACGACTACGACATCATCCTTCTCGACCTGAACCTGCCGGATATGTCGGGCTTTGAGGTGCTGCGCTCGTTGCGCGTCTCCAAAGTCAAAACGCCCATTCTGATCCTTTCCGGGCTGGCCGGCATCGAGGACAAGGTCAGGGGTCTCGGCTTCGGCGCCGACGACTACATGACCAAACCCTTCCACAAGGACGAATTGGTGGCACGCATCCACGCCATCGTGCGCCGTTCCAAAGGACACGCCCAGTCGGTGATCCAAACCGGCGATCTTGTGGTCAATCTCGACACCAAGACGGTCGAAGTGAACCAAGCGCGTGTGCATCTGACCGGCAAGGAATATCAGATGCTTGAACTGCTTTCGCTGCGCAAAGGCACGACGCTGACCAAGGAGATGTTCTTGAACCATCTCTACGGCGGCATGGACGAGCCGGAACTAAAGATCATCGATGTCTTCATCTGCAAGCTGCGCAAGAAGCTCGCCAACGCCTCTGCCGGCAAGAACTACATCGAAACGGTCTGGGGCCGCGGCTACGTGCTGCGCGAGCCGACCGAGGAAGAGGCGAAAATTTCGGCTTAGGATTTCAGCGAGGGGGATCGTCGGGAGCGCAAAACCTCGGCCGTAGGGCCGGGGTTTTTGTTCGCATATCATCCTTCCCTGCTTCGCGGGCGGAAAAACTCACCGTCCGCCGTTAACCGCAACCAGTCGAGGCACCGGCTTGGCAGCCCTGGGCGTGACCGGCCTGGGCGGCCTGATGTGCGGTGCATAGAGGCCGTGCTTGTCGCCGACGATTTTGAAGCTGTCGGTCAAGCCGACCACAGTCTCGGCGGCGCCGAGCACTAAGTAGCCGTCATGGGCCGTCACCCGCGCTAGGCGTTCGAGCACGTCGACCTTGGTCTGCTGATCGAAATAAATCAGCACGTTGCGGCAAAAGATCAAATCGAAAATCCCCAGGTTGGAGAAACTCGATAGCAGGTTGAGCTGGCGGTATTTCACCATGGCGCGCAGCTCCGGCGCGATCTGCCACAGCTCGCCGACTTGGGTAAAGTGCTTGATCAGGAACTGAATCGGCAGCCCGCGCTGAACTTCAAACTGGCTGTAAAGGCCGGCCTGGGCCTTTTCCAGCACGTCGCCGGAAAGATCGGTGGCAAGTATCTCAATGCGCCAACCGGCAATCTCGCGCTCCATCTGCTTGAGACACATGGCGAGCGAATACGGTTCCTGGCCGGTGGACGCCGCCGCGCACCAAACGCGAATGGTTCGCGAAGCGCGGCGTGCCGCAAGCAGTGCCGGCATGATGATCGAGCGGAAATGCTCGAACGGAATCTTGTCGCGAAAGAAGAAAGATTCGTTGGTCGCCATGGCCTCGACAACTGCGTTCATCAACGGCCCGTTGTCCGAGAACTTGAGCGCGTCAACAAGCGCGGCGAGATTGGCAAGGCCCGCCTTGCGCGCGACCGGAAGCAGCCGGCTTTCGACCAGATATTGCTTGTCGGCCGACAAGACCAAGCCCGAGCGTTGCTTTAGGCACTTGCGTAAGAAATCGTAATCGAGCGGCGTCACAAACGATCTCCTGTAATCAATCGAAGAATTTTTGCGGCAATCTGGTCGAGTGGCAGCACGGCCGAGCACAGCCCAGCCTGCGCCACCGAGCGCGGCATGCCCCATACCACGCTGCTTGCCTCATCCTGGGCGATGACGCTGCCGCCGGCGGCGACGATATCGGCTGCACCTCGCGTGCCATCGGAGCCCATACCGGTGAGGATGAGTGCCAGCAGGCTCGGTCCCCACACGGACGCCGCCGACGAAAACAGCGGATCGACTGCCGGCCGGCAAAAATTGATCGGTGGATCGTCACTGATCGCGATTTTGATGATATCGCCCTCACGCATCACGCGCATGTGGTGTCCGCCTGGCGCCAGATAAATGCCGCCGGCAAGGACCGGCTCGCCATGGTCGGCTTCATGCGCACCCCGGCCGCTGACGCGCCGCAAGTGCTCGGCCAACACCATGGTGAACGTCGGTGGCATGTGCTGAGTGATCAGGACCGGCGCACGGTCGATCGCTGCGGTGAGCTTTTCAAACAACGCCGTGAGCGCCTGTGGACCGCCGGTCGAGGAGCCGACAACGAGCGCGCGCGGCACCGGGGCGGCGAACGGCCGCAAGGAAATCCCGGGCTTTTCGGTGCGAGCCGGCTTGGCGTCGAGCGCTCGCCGGGCTGCAGACCGTTGCGGTTGCAGTGGCGGTGCAGGGACCAAGGGCGGCGCTGGAAGCTCCCGCGCCGACGGACGCCTGCGCCCAAGCCCGCGGATTTTGTCGATCAGTTCGCGGCGGAAGGCGGCCGAGGTCATCGCCTCATAGGTGGTTTCCGGCTTCGGAATGTAGTCGGTCGCACCGAGCGCGAGCGCCCGCAGGCTCAATTCGGCGCTGCGCCGCGTCAACGTCGAGACCATGATCACCACCAGATCGCGTCTTTTTCCCAGAAGCAGCGGCAATGCCGAGATGCCGTCAAGCTCGGGCATGTCGACGTCGAGCAAAACGACTTCAGGGTTGGCCGCTTCGAGCCGGTCGAGAGCCTCGCGGCCGGTGCGCAAGGCCGCAACGATCTTCATGTCCGGCTCGGCCTCGACCCAGCGCGTCATCATGCTACGGGCGACGACGGCGTCGTCGACGATCATCACTCGAATCTGGCGCTCTGCGGCGGGCACGAAACGCGCGGTTGCAAGGGCTGAACTCATGGTACGCGAACTTATTGCACGCAAACTTCAGGAGCTTGGGACTTCCACCGGCGCGACCAGCGCCGGCAACTAGATCAGGCCGACTTCCGCAAACTTGGCCTCGACGATTTCCTTGTCGAACGGCTTCATGATGTATTCGTTGGCACCGGCATGGAGCGCTCGCGCAATGTGCGCCACGTCATTCTCCGTGGTGCAGAACACCACCTTGGGCCGGTCGCCGCCGGGCAGCCGCCGTAGCGTACGCAGAAAATCGTAACCGTCCATTTTCGGCATATTCCAGTCGAGCAGAATAGCGTCCGGCAGGTTTTTCCGGCAGGATTCGATCGCCTCCTCCCCGTTCTCGGCTTCCACGATCTGGAAGTCGAGCCCTTCGAGAATGCGCCGCGCCACCTTGCGGATGACGCTCGAGTCATCAACGATCAAGCAGGTTTTCATGACGTCCTCACTCTACGCTGCGCGGGCAAGCCCGCTTCGATTCGAATGTCTCGCGAAGTCTTTCCCATCTATCCCCGCGGTTACGCGGCCGCAGCCGTTTCGAGCCCGAGATCGAGCACGCGGTTGACGTCGAGGACGACCAGGAGCTGACCGTCGAGGCGGTACACGCCGGCCGACACGCGCGCGAGCTTGCGGTCGAGATTGACCGGGTTCGGTTCGCGTTCGCCATCGAGCAGCTTGAGCACCTCGCCCAACGCGTCGACCAGAAGCCCGAACGACTCGGTTCCCAACTCGATTCCGATCGCCATCGGCGCCTGGCCTTCATCACGCGCCTGCAGATCGAGGCGGCTGCGCATATCGATCGCGGTAACGATGCGGCCGCGCAGATTGAGCACGCCCGCAATCTGCGCGCCGGCAAGCGGCACACGCGTGATACGGGCGGGCCGGAACACCTCCTGCACGCGCTCGATCGGCAGACCGAAAATCTGGCCGGCCATGGTAAAAGTGACGTACTCAGTAAAATCGGGACTGTCATTCATAGCTGTCACGCCGCCCACTCGATGTCGGCACCCTGCTCCTTGATTGCGGCGATCAATCCGGCGCGGTCGAACTTGGCCACGAAATCGTCGAAGCCCACGGCGCGTCCACGTTCGATCGCCGCAGTCGAGACCATGGCGGAGATGGCGATCACCGGAAGCTCGGCGGTGCTCGGCATGGAGCGCAGTTTTTCGCCGAGAGCGAAGCCGTCCATATCAGGCATCTCGATGTCGGTAATGACCAGATCGAAGCGCTTGCCGGAATTCAGCGCCGAAAGCGCATCCGCCGCCGAGCCGACTGCAACGACCTGATAGCCGGCAGCCTTGATCAACGGCGCCAGCATGTCTCGGAAGAAAGGCGAATCGTCGACCAGCAGCACGGTCCGAGTCAGCCGATCGGTCGAGGCGTCGCGGCGGCGGAACCAGTCGCTGAAAGCCTGGGGCAGAAAGTGGCCGACGTCGAGGATTTCGGTCGCATTGCCTTTGATGACCGCGTAGCCAAGTACGCCGGGGCGTTCGCTTTCTACTTCGATCTTGAGCTGATCCTCGACGATATCGACAATTTCGTCGACGACCAATCCCATGGAACGGCCGTGATCGGAAAACACCAGGATCGGCTGGGCACCGTCCCGCTTGAGGTCGGACTGCGTATCGATACGCAGAAGCGGCATGAGCTGATCCCGGTACTGCACGAGATGGCGGCCGTCGGAAACTTCGATTTTCCGGCAATCGATCTCCTCGAGGCGGGTAACCAGCGACAGCGGTACGGCCTTGGGCTGATGCGAACCGGCACGAAACACGAGCAGCGAGACGGTATCGTCCGCTGACGCTTCCTCACGATTATCGAGCTCCGGCCTGCCATCCCGTGCTGTCTGAGCGGCGCGGCCGAGCATTTGCGCAATGCCATTCGGGTCGACGATCATGATGACCGAACCATCGCCCAGGATCGTCGTGCCGGAGAAGGCTGCAATGTGGCGGAGCTTCGACGACATCGGCTTGATGACGATTTCCTCGGTGTGGAACACACCGTCAACCACGATGCCGAAAATCTGACTGCCTACTTGGGTCACCACCACGAAACCGTCTTCGGCATCAGTTTCGCCCAGGCGCAGCACGTCGCGAAGATGGATGAGCGGCAACAGCTTGTTACGCAGCCGTAAGACCCGAGTGTCCTTGATCCGTTCGATCCGGTGCTCGCCGGCGCGGCCTGCGCGAACCAGTTCGAGCACGGAGAGCTGCGGCACCGCGAAGCGCTCGCCACCCGCCTCGACGATCAGCGCGGAGACGATGGCCAGTGTGAGCGGAATCTTGATGGTAAATTTGGTGCCGGCGCCGGCGACGGATTGCAGATCGACGGTGCCGCCGATCTGCTCGATGTTGTTGCGCACCACGTCCATGCCGACACCGCGGCCGGAAATGTTGGTCACTTGCGCGGCGGTGGAAAAGCCAGGAGCGAAGATGAAATTGCAGATTTCGATGTCCGATTTGGCGGTGATCTCGGCCTCGCCGGCCAGCCCTTGCTCGATCGCCTTGGCGCGAATGCGCGCAACATCGAGTCCACGGCCGTCGTCGGCAATCTCTATGATGATGTGACCGCCTTGGTGGCACGCGGCGAGCCGGATCGTACCCTTCGCAGGCTTACCGGCCGCGACGCGCTCGGCGGGGCTTTCGATACCGTGATCGGCGCAGTTACGCACGAGATGCGTCAGCGGGTCCTTGACGAGCTCGAGAACCTGGCGATCGAGCTCGGTCTCGGCACCATGCATTTTCAGTTCGATGTCCTTGCCAAGTTCGGCGCACAGATCGCGCACGATGCGCGGCAGCTTTTGCCAGGCGTTGCCGATCGGCTGCATGCGCGTTTTCATGACGCCTTCTTGCAGCTCCGCGGTCACGTTCGAAAGCCGCTGCAGCGGCACTTTGAAATCGGAATCCTCGTGCCGGCGCACGATTTCGAGGAGCTGGTTGCGGGTGAGCACCAGCTCGGAGACGGTGGTCATCAAATAGTCGAGCGTAGTGACATTGACGCGGATCGAGTGATTGGCGATCCGGTCGCCGCGTTCGTCGTCCGGCCGTTCGGGCGGCTGCGATTCGGCTGGCTCGGGGGCCTCATGCAACTCTGGCGTTTCGGCTTCCGGGCGAGCGACTGGCTTGGTCCCGCCATCCGACTGCTGCGATGCGCGGGCGAGACTATCAATCAAGTCGGCGTCGCCGCCCTCCGGCTCCGCCTCCCGGTTCTCGATCTCGTCGAGGATGAGCTTGATGCGGTCGATGGTGGAGAGAATGAGTGTGACCGCCTCGGCCGTGACCGACATGCCGTCGCGGAACTTACCCATCAGCGTTTCTGCGGCGTGCGCGAGCGCTTCGAGGCGAGGCAGACCGAGGAAGCCGCACGTGCCTTTGATGGTGTGCACGAGGCGAAAAATGTTGCCGAGAATCTGCGAATTATTCGGCTCGCGCTCGAAGCGCACCAATTCGGCGTCGACGCGTTCGAGACTCTCGTTGGTCTCGGTCAAAAACTCACGCAACAGGTCGTCCATACTCAGGCGCCCTAGTCGCCAGCCGCGGCTTCCGCGGGCGGCGTACGCATTGCCTATTCGTACGTAAGGCGCGCGAGACGCGCGCCGTGCTCGCCAGGCACCGTGCGCCTGATCGGACCCGCTTAGTCTGTTGCCAAAGGGTTTAATTTCAGTTGCGGCAAGGCTTGCGGCAAGCCGGTTAACAAGCCGTCACCACGATGGTTTCGCCCTCGGCCGCCGCCGTTACCGTGAACCCGCAATCCCGCGCCAAGATCCCGGTATAGAACGGTTGTATGCCGTGGGCATCGACAGTGTGCGCCGGATGTCCCGCCAGGAAGTCCACCGTAGCCGGCGTCACCCGGGCGTTAAGGCCTGCTGCAGCAATGCGAAAACCGGGCGCGTCGTGGAGCGGGTCTATGGTGAGCGTGCCGCCGCGCGGAATGGCCCCGGCAGCAACGACAAGCATGTTCAATAGGAGCTTGACCTGGTTCTTTGGCTTTAATTCGCGCGGCAGATTCCAGGTGATCTTGATCTTGTCGTCTTCAAGAAGCCCGCGCGCGACATTCTCGGCGTCGCCGGTTTCGATCTCTGCACCGGCCGAGCCGGCGGCACCAAAGGCCAGACGGCAAAACTGCAGCCGCGCCGACGCATTGCGCGCACTCTTCTTGATCAGCTCAAGCGCGAATGCGCGCGTTTCCTCGTCCTTGTCTTCATCCAAGACTTCGATGCCGTTCACGATGGCGCCAACCGGGCTGATCAGGTCGTGACAGACCCGCGAGCACAAAAGCGCCGCGAGATCGAGAGCGGCAAGCGCGACAGGGCCGGATTCGGCAGGACCGGACATGATAGGCTCCGCGCGGGCGAAATGCCAGCCCGTGGGTGTCACACCACGCGCGATTCGGCAACCGTGTGCGACCCGTCCCGTCATGGTAAACCGCATGCCCTTTACCCGCGCGACGCCTCCCTGAGCTGGAATTGCAACAGACTGAGCGCCAATAATGCATGCCGCAGAGCGCAGCTTGCTTTTGCAATCGATGACCGCCATCAGCGTGCGCGCTGCGCTCGCGATTCGCGATGCGGGCAGGAAAGACGGCGTCCGCCGCAAAGCGGACGGCTCGCCGGTCACAGCGGCGGATATGGCGGCGGAAGCCGTAATCCGCGACGACCTATCGGCTCTTGCCCCGGCACTACCGATCGTATCCGAGGAGGAGGTCGAGCACTCGCCGCTTCTCGGCGGTAGCAGCTATTTTCTCGTCGATCCGCTCGACGGCACGCGCGAATTTATCGCCGGCCGCGACGAATATGCGATCAATATCGCGTTGATGACGAGTGGCGCGCCGGTCCTTGCCGTCATTACCGCACCCGCGCTCGGACTGATCTGGCGCGGCAATGTCGGGGAAGGCGCCGAACGGCTGGAGTTCGCCGCCGACGGGACGATTTCGTCGCGAGGCCCGATCCATACCCGCCCGCGGCCGTCGCGCAAACCGGTCGTGCTTGTCAGCCGCTCGCATCTCGATGCGCGCACGCAAGCCTATCTCGGCAGACTGCCGCAGCCGACGACGATTTCTTGCGGCTCGGCGGTGAAATTCTGCCGAATCGCTGAAGGCTCAGCTGACCTCTATCCGCGGCTTGCGCCGACTCATGACTGGGACGTCGCCGCGGGTCACGCCATCGTCGAGGCCGCGGGCGGTCACGTGCTGGCACCTGACGGTACGCCGCTTCGCTACGGTACCCCGGAACTGCTGATCGGCAGCTTTATCGCCGCAGGCGATGCGAATACCCCGTAACTTAAGGATTGAGGGTCTGCATCACTTCCGGCCACTTACGCTTCGACAAAGCGATGAAGCGCGCGGAATCGGCCAGAAATTTTTCGCGCTGCACGCGGTTGTAAAATAGGAAAAGCCGTTCACCGGCGATGGCCCAGAGGTCGGGATCGCCTGCCACCGCAACGCCGTGCGCGACGCTGACCGGATCGTAGCCGCCATATTGCGGCATATAGACGTCCGGATGACCGGCAAAGGCGGCCCGGTTGCCGACATTGCAGAAGCGCCACACAATGCCGTCGTAGCGCAGTTCGAGACCGGGACTGCCAGCGATCGGTTTACCATCGGTGAAGTAGGCGACCGGATCGTAACCGCCGATCGCAAGCCCCGAGTGCCAATCTACCACGATGCGCTGCGTCAACCCGGCACGTGCTTCCGGTATAACAGCGCTCAGTACCGCCGCAATACACGCTGCTGCGACAAGGCGAGTGCGGCGTGGCTTTTGTTCTTGCCGTTCTGCGGTCATAGTTCTGACCAAAGGTGGAACTGATTCGGATCTGCGTTGCCAAGATTTGCCAAGGCTTACGAAGACTTCTTTCATTTAAGACTTAGCCGTTCAAACCTGGACCGCTGCAGACTTAAGACAGCGTGCGTGAGCAAGGCGTTAAGACCGGAGATGTCGATGAACTTTTCCCTCAGGCTTGCCGCCGCCACATTGCTGCTTGCCGGCGCAGTAGGCGGATCTGCTGTCGCCCAACCGGCACCCCCTCCCAGCTCTGGCCCACCCCCGCAAGCGGCGCCCTATCCGCCACCTGTGCCCCAGCGCGACGACCAATTCTCGGCAGAGGAATTGATCGATGCCGGGCATCGTTTCTTCGGCGGCCTATCGCGCAGCCTCGCCTTGATCGTCCAAAAGGCTGGCAGCCAGTGGGGGCTGCCGAACGGTTACATTTTGGGCGAGGAAGCAGGCGGCGCCCTTGTTGGAGGTCTGCGCTACGGCGACGGGACGCTCTACACCAAGAATGCAGGCGATCGGCGCGTGTTCTGGGAGGGACCGACGATCGGCTTCGACGCCGGTGCCGACGGCGCGCGCACCATGATGCTGGTCTATAATCTGCCGCGAACCGAGGCGATCTTCGACCGCTTCGGCGGCATCGACGGCTCGGCCTATTTTGTCGGCGGCCTCGGCATGACCGCGCTTACCGCCAATGACATCGTGCTGGTACCGATCCGCACCGGCGTGGGACTACGGCTTGGCGCCAATCTCGGCTACCTGAAATTCACCTCGCGTCCGACTTGGAACCCCTTCTGAGCGCTCGGCCGGATTACGGCGCGACGCTCGCAAGTATTTGTTAACCTCAGGGCGTTTCCGGCAATGAGAGTTTAGGTTAACGGGTGGTGAATGTGGTAGAGTCCCCGCCAGCGTGGCAGGCTGATGCCCGTCTCTCCTACTCCTGTCTGCCCGTGAGCAGTCGAGTAAACGAGGGAGCGTTGGAGGTGTAGCGTCATGGTCGAACCGATCATGTATTTCGGCATCGGCTTTCTGGTTGCCGCCCTGTTGGTCCTCATGTTCATTCCGCTTGTGCATAACCGCGCCGTCCGCCTGACGATGCGACGGCTTGAGGCTGCAACCCCGCTGACAATGGCGGAAATCCGCGCCGATAAGGATCAGCTCCGCGCCGAATTTGCGATGTCCACCCGACGGCTGGAGTTGAGCGTCGAGCAGATGAAGGCCAAGGCCACCACGCAGCTCGCCGAACTCGGCAAGAAGACCGACGTCCTCAATCAGCTGAAAAAGGAACTGGGCGAAAAGACTACCGCGTTTTACGCGCTTGAAGCGCGCGATAAGGAGCTGCTCGAACAGCTGCGCACCACCGAACAGGAGTTCGAGCTCAAGAGCGGCGCGCTGCGTGAGGCCGAACGCGCTCTCGTTGGCAAGGAGGCGGAGCTGTCCAAGCTCGTCGCCGAACTCGGCGAGCAGGCGATGAGTGCGGACGCTCAGCGCGTCGAACTCGCGGCCATGCGCACGCAGGTTGAAGCCATGAAGGTCAGCGTCGCCGATTACGAACGCAAGGTGACGGAAACCGAGGAGCAACTCGTCCGCGCCCGCGCCGATTCGGCTGCGGCGACCAAAGACCTGACCGAAGCGCGCGGCAAGCTCGAGGCACTCGGCGACCACGCCGCCGAGCTCGAGCGGCAGCTTCTCGCGCAAACCACCGAAGCCGAGCTTCTCGGCCGGCGTGTCCAGGAACTGGAGGCGCGCCTCGGCGATCAGGGCCGCCGCCTCGCCGAGCGAGACTACGAGATTGAGCGGCTGGGCGGAGAGGCCGAGGCCGCGCGCAAGGTCGAGAGCGATCTGCGCACCGAGATGGCGAGCTCGGCCAAGCGCAGCAGCGGAGCTATTGAAAAGTTGAAAACCGACGTCGCCCGCCTCGAAACTCAACTCGGCACCGCCCTGGGCGAGCGCGATCAGCTGCAGACGGAGGTCGCAAAGATGGCTCGCGAGGCGGAGACCGGCTGGGCGGCCGAGCGGGTTGAGAACGCGCTTTTGCGCGAGCGCATCAACGACGTCGCCGCCGAGGTCGCCCGCCTCACCGCGGCGCTGGAAGGACCGGAATCGCCGATCGACGCCCTGCTCGCCGTGGGAGCACACGATCTGAACCGCGCAACGGCCCCGGCGAAGGGCGGTTCCGTAACCGGCCGCAAGAGCGGACGCGGCGAGACCGCGCCGGCCAGAATAGAGCCAGTGACCGAGCAAAAGAGCACGCTCGCCGACCGCATCCGTGCCCTGCAGTCGAGCGCCTCGCGCGCAGCGGCGTCGACCTGATACGCGCCGTTGCGAGCGAGCAGCAGCGCGACGAAGCGGTTCAAGCAGGCGGACACGCCAGTCGATGTATAGGGCGGTGCCACCGTTCGCTTGACACCCCGTCTAGCCGCTCCTTAAATCCATCTCTCATCGGCACGGGCGCTTAGCTCAGCGGGAGAGCGTTCCCTTCACACGGGAGAGGTCGTAGGTTCAATCCCTACAGCGCCCACCAGCCTTCGCTGCTTTGCAGCTTGGCTGGCAAACCAGTTCCCGCCTTACCCTCGCCCTCGCCCAGCACGGGACGCTGCCCGTTGTATCCAACCGCGAAAAGCGATCTCCGGAAATGCAGTTTGAACTCCCCGCACCGCGCACGACATTCGACGTCGCGCTCGAAGATGGCGCAAGAATTCGCGTGCGCCGCCATGGCCGCCTCGATGGCATTCGCCTTCTGCTCACGCATGGCAACGGCT
>JASHRW010000183.1 GCA_030037065.1 Xanthobacteraceae bacterium | reverse complement strand
AGAGAATCTCCGGCAGGAAATAAGGTAAAAAGCTGGCGCGGCGCAGTCGGGCCCAGCGCAATTGGCGATTCCAAACTTCTCCAGCGGTGCGCCTTCCAAGCGGTTGCGCGAATGGCCGGTCGACCAGGCGCACCTTGAGACCGCCGCCGCGCACGACTTTGGTGGCGGCGGCGTCTTCGGCGACTTCTTTGGCTAGTGCGGCGATACCGCCGGCGCGATCGAGGTCGGCACGCCGCCACAGCATCGTCTTGCCTTGGGCGAAGCCGAAGCCGATCGAGTCAGCGGCATATTGCCAGCGCGCCTGATAAGTGTTGAGAAACGCACATTCCATTTCCGCCCAAAAGCCCTCCGGCGAACAGCCGATCGGCGGCGAGGCGACCAGGCCGGTGTCTTCCCGCCAGCTCGCGAACAGCGACTGGATATAGTCCGGCGGCATCAGCACGTTGCTGTCGGCCAAGATGATCCACTCGTGCGCGGCGGCGGCCCAGCCTTTAACCACGTTATTGAGCTTGGGGTTGTTGCTCACCCGCTCGTCGCCGACGAGCAATTTGGCATCGGCGCCGGGATGCTCAGCGATCAACGCCTCGACGAGCGGTACGACGGGGTCTTTTGCGGAAGCGACGCAGAATAGGATTTCGTAGCGCGGATAGTCGAGGCCGAATGTCGAAGACAGCGTATCGGCGGCATAATTGTCTATTCCGCATAGCGGACGCACCAGGCTTACGGGAGGATATTGGCCGGACAGCGCGTCGCCGCAGGGATTTCGCCGGAAGCGGCTGATCGCGAGCATGATGCTCGCGACGTGAAATAATGTGACGGAGAGGATGAAAGTAGCGGCGGCGAGAATCGGCGCTGTCATCGCGACGCCATTTAGCGTGCCGGCGTGACAGTGCTGTGACTCGGAACTAATGAGTTCCGCAGTTAACGAACTGATAACGTCTGCTGTTAATTCTTTCTGTCATCCTGTTGCAATGGAAAGAAGTTAGCAGGACAGCGGAATTGAATCAGAAGCGAGACAATGATTCGTGACATTTGAGCACGGCGCAAAAGGGTTCCGCACGCTCTTTCTTTCCGATGTCCATCTCGGCGCGCGTGGCTGCCAGGCCGACCGTCTCCTTGATTTCCTGCGGTACCACGATGCCGAGACCATCTATCTGGTCGGCGATATCGTCGACGGCTGGCAGCTCAAATCCGGCTGGTATTGGCCGCAGTCCCACAACGACGTGGTGCAGAAGCTTCTGAGAAAGGCCCGCAAGGGCGCGCGCATCGTCTATCTGCCCGGCAACCACGACGAGTTTTTGCGCGACTATTACGGCACGCATTTCGGCGGCATCGAAGTGGTGGAACGGGTGATCCATCAGGCCGCCGACGGCCGCCGCTATCTCGTCGTGCACGGCGATATTTTCGACATGGTGGTCAAGCACGCGCGCTGGCTCGCGCTGCTCGGCGATACCGCTTATGAGTTCGCTATCTTCGTCAACCGCTACTTCAATGCCGTCCGCCGTCGTCTCGGTTTCTCCTATTGGTCGCTCTCGCAATGGGCCAAGCACAAAGTCAAGAACGCGGTAAATTATATCGGCGCCTTCGAGCAGACGCTTGCCGCGGAAGCGCAGCGCCACCAGGTCGACGGCGTCATATGCGGTCACATCCATCATGCCGTGATCCACGACAATTTCGGCATCCGCTATGTCAATTGCGGCGACTGGGTCGAGAGCTGCACGGCGGTTGCCGAGCACGCCGACGGGCGGCTCGAGATCATCATCTGGACTGCCGACCAAGCCACCATGCGGCCGCTGGCGCCGTCGGAGCAGGGCCCCTTCGAAGACGAAACGGAAATCGCGGCCTGAACGCGCCGCGGCCGTCGTGGCGCGCGGCTGGCCCTTCTGCCGATCAGCCGTGGCGGACCTTAAGCGCCAGAATCGTCGCTGTAATCGCGAAAGTGGCGGCGCTCGAAGCGATCAGCGGCGCGTCTGCAATCGCCACACCGTAGACGAGCCAAAGCAGCACGCCGACGGCGGACAGCATCGTCGCCGGCAGCGAAATTGCTCGGGTTTCCCGGTCACGAATGATCTTAAGCGCCTGCGGTACCCAGCAGAGCGTGGTGAGCGCGGCGGCGAGCGCGCCGATCAGTTCGACGAGCGCAGATGCCATCGCTGTGATGCTCGCACATTGATTCGCGAATCAATCAAACTTTAGCGGCGCCTCGATGTGACGGTGATGACAAAGGCAATTCGCATCAGAAAAGCGAAAGTCAGCATCGCGCCCGAGCTCTTCTGTCATCGGATGGTCACGGATAAAGCGTAGAATCATCAACACGTTGCTGGAAACGCGGAAAATCGCGGCAGACCATGATCGTTTCCGACCACACCACCAAAGTCTTCGACGCCGACCTGATCAAGGTGACGCAGAAAGTCGCCGAAATGGGCGGCTTTGCGCAAAAGCAGATCACCGACGCCATGGACGCATTGGCCCGGCGCGATATCGTTCTCGCGCATCAGGTCGTGGCGGCCGACGCAGTGGTCGATGATTTCCAGCGTCAGATCGAGGAGAAGGCCGTCGAAACCATCGCGCTGCGCCAGCCGATGGCCGTCGATCTGCGCGCGCTGGTGGCGATGCTGCGCATCGCCAACGATTTGGAGCGAATCGGCGACCTGTCGAAGAATATCGGCAAGCGCACCATCGCCGTGGGCAACGCGCATTTGCAGCGTACTTTGCTACGGGGGCTTCGCCACATGACGACGCTTGTCATCGCCCAGTTGGCTGCGGTGCTCGACAGCTTCGTGGATCGCAGCCCCGAGAAGGCGCTTGAGGTCTGGAAGAGCGACAAGGACATTGACGCGCTCTACGTCTCGCTGTTCCGGGAATTGCTCACCTACACACTGGAAGATCCGGGTTCGATTTCGATGTGCATTCATCTGTTGTTTTGCGCGAAGAACATCGAGCGGATCGGTGACCACGCCACCAACATCGCCGAGGCCGTGCACTACATGGTCGAAGGTCACGTGATCGCGGGCGAACGGCCGAAGGCCGACACCTCGATTTATACGACCGAGGTGCTGGGCGACGCCGGCAACGCCAGCCCCATATCGGCGTAGCGCAACCGTTCTGTCGTCACGGCAGACGCATCAGCGGCTCGCCGACGCGAATCACGGCGCCCTCGCGCACGTTCTTGCAGAACGAGAATCCGTCGGGCGCAAACATGACGATGGTCGAGCCGTGCTCGAACCAGCCTATTTCCTCGCCCTTCCGAAAATCGGTATCGCAAGCAATGCTGTTGCGGCCGGTCTGGCGAAGGCAGAGTTCGACATCAATGAAATGCAGGCGAATGCCGGCAACGAGGATTGCTCCGACAGGAACCAACGTGATCGGGTGGCCGCTGTAGCGCAGTCTGATGCACACCACCGCGCGCTCGTTTTTGCAGTAAAGCCTTTCGATCCGGCGCAGCGCAGCCGGATTGACGTTCCAGGTATCGCCGGGGATGTAGGTCACATGCTCGGCGCGGCAATCGTGCGGGGCATGAAAGCGATGATACATGCTCGATGTGAGCCGGAGCGTCACATAGCAGCCGTCGCGATGGATGTCGGCTAGACCGTCGTCGCACAGCAAATCCGACAGTGCATAGTGGGCGCCCTTGATCTGATAGAGATCGGTTCCGGCGATTTTTCCGTGAGCGCCGACGATGGCGTCGCACGGGCTGACGAGGATATGGGGGTCGGCGTCGATGGGGCGCGCGCCGGCCTTCAGCCGCCGCGTAAAGCAATCGTGCAGACTGCGAAAATTCGTATCGTTCGCCTCGCTCAAATCGAGGTCGGAAAAGAATCGCCATAGACCGATGGAAGCGTCGCGCACCAGCGGCTGTTCGATGCGGCTGAACCAGCCGGCGAATCGGGTCAACAGCCGGCGGGGGATTCGATTGGTCAGGACGAAGTTGAGACCCTCCCGATCCAGCGCCCAACGGATGCGGCTCTTCACCGTCATGCTACCGTAAACTCCCTGATCTATAGCCGATTCGATGAATTGGAGCGGCGCGACCATCGCTTTCTATGGATTCGGCGGAGCCGCGTTCGCCGCTTCGCTGGCGAAGCTGAAAGGCCGGTTGCAGCTTTCCAACGGAAAGCATCCGTCGCTCGCCGGCCATTCCCGCCTGGCGCGGCGCATGGCGTCTTTCGTTCGGTTTTATGAATACGATGACGGCCGGTTTTTTTGCACCGATGACGCGCCGGACGATGTCGCCGCGCGGCGGCGCCACGGTTTCGCGCGATTGTCGAGCCTGTACAAGACTCGCTTCGCCAAGACCGCAGCGCTGACCGACGAGGCGGCCGACGGCATTTCCGACCTGCAATTTACTGCCGCTTATCGCGTGCCGTTTCAATTCAGCCGCCTGGTGCGGTCGCGGCTCAAGGCGGGCGCCTTCGTGCAATCGTCGGCCGGCGTGAAGGTTACCGATCTCGACGGCAACGAATTCTATGACCTTACCGGCTCCTACGGCGTCAACGTTCTGGGCTACGATTTCTACAAGGCGGCGATGAAGCGCGGCCTCGAGCGCGTTGAAATGCTCGGTCCGGTGCTCGGGCTGTATCATCCCGTGGTCGCCGATAACGTGAAACGGCTGCGGGAGATTTCCGGCCTCGACGAAGTGTCGTTTCACATGTCGGGGACCGAAGCGGTGATGCAAGCCGTGCGCCTTGCGCGCTATCACACCCGGCGTTCGCACCTGGTGCGATTCTGCGGCGCCTATCACGGCTGGTGGGGCGACGTGCAGCCGGGCATCGGCAACCCGCTGCCGGCGCACGAAACCTATACGTTGAAGGATATGTCCGAGGATTCGCTGCGCGTACTGGGCGGCCGCAACGATATCGCCTGCGTGTTGGTCAATCCGCTGCAGGGACTGCATCCCAACGCCAATGCGCCGGCGGATTCTTCCCTCGTCGACGGCGCGCGCAACGCGCACTTTGACAAGCCGGCCTACACCGAGTGGCTCAAGCGGCTGCGCGCAGTGTGCAGCGAGCGCAATATCGTGCTGATCTTCGACGAGGTCTTTGTCGGCTTTCGTCTCGCCCGCGGCGGCGCACAGGAATATTTCGGCATCCGCGCCGACCTCGTCACTTACGGCAAGACGCTCGGCGGCGGCCTCCCCATAGGCGTCGTGTGCGGACGCAAGGATTTGATGCGGCGCTTTCGCGACGACCGCCCGGCCGATATCTGTTTTGCTCGCGGCACCTTCAATTCGCATCCCTACGTGATGGCCACCATGAACGAATTCCTCCGCTTTATCGAGACGGAGGAATGGCGGGAGCTTTATCGCGGCCTCGACAACCTGTGGGACGAAAGAACGCGACGCCTCAATACGCGCCTGTGCGCAGAGGGCCTCCCCGTCGAAGTCGCCAACATGTCCTCGATCTGGACGGTCTGCTACACGCAGCCCGGCCGCTATAACTGGATGCTGCAATATTATTTGCGCGCCGAGGGACTGGCGCTGAGTTGGGTCGGCAGCGGCCGGCTGATCTTCAGCCTTAACTACACCGAGGCCGATTTTGCCGCGGTCGCTGATCGTTTCGTGGCCGCCGCAAGAGCGATGAACGAAGATGGTTGGTTCTGGCGCAATCCGGCGATGGCCAACAAATCGGTCAAACGAACGATTCTGAAAGAGATGCTCGCCCATCGATTGCGTTCCGTCCGCAGCGGGCAGAGCGCTGGCTGATCCAACCCTCAGCTGGTCCGCGGCAACTCTTCGGCTTCCTCCAATTGTTCCCCATCCTCGTCGTCCCAGGCAGCGCCGACGTGCGGATCGATGAGTTCGCCGCGCAGCAGCGCGAGCGGGGCCTTATGGTAGAGCTTGATGTCATGGAACGGATCGGTCAGAATTTTGGTGGCCCACACCAGGCCGGTCCGCACGTCCTTGATGACGAACAACTGGACGGTGCGGAACAGCACGCCGCCGATGCCCAGCGCCAGCCAAATCGTTGCGACCTGACGGACGAACTCGGTCTTGCTGGCGGCCGGCGAAAACAAGCCGAAAAAACTCGGGGTGAAATAAAGCGACAAAGGCGACAGCGCCCAGATCGATAGCAGCACAACCTTGCGCCGTAAATTATAGCCGACCTTGATTTCTTCCTTATATTCGTGGCTGGCGTGATTCACTTCGTCGTAAGCCTTCGGCTCGAAGAAGAAATGGCCGGTCTGCCGCGTGGTCATGGCCACGAGCCAGCCGGCGAGCGCGGAGACGGCGGGATCCTTAAAAATCATGACGTAAGAGAACAGAAAGCTGATCGCGCTGACGAAGTGCAGGGATTGATTGATCCGGCTGTGATGATAGTACCGATGATCGTCCCAGCGCTGGGTTCTCAGTGTCTCGAGAAAGCCGGCCATATTCTCCTCCGCCTTCGGGTTGATTGGTCGACGGTATGGCGATTCGATGAATCCGCCATGACAGACGGACGATTACACGACTCCGGTATGAAGACGCGGCGTCGGGATTGAGCGCTCAGCCGGCCGCGCGCGCCGCCGTTTGCCGCGTGAGCGCCGTTCCGCCGGCCTTGGCGAAGCGGATGAGCGAAAAATGCCCGAACGGCGGCATGGTGCGCCGTTCGACGAGCTGAACGTTGTGCGTCGTTTTGGCCCAGGACGCGTAGCGCTTGAAGGAAAACTCCGTGCGCCAACCAAGCTTGCGTGCCGCGGGTGCGAACCACCGCTCCAGCGCGCGGCGCAATCCCGCCTCGGCGCCGACGCGGCTTACCAGAACGATCTCGCCGCCCGGCCTCAAGACACGGGCAAATTCGTCGAGCGTCGCCTCTGGATTGGGCACCGTGGTGATGACGTACTGCGCCACGATCACATCGAAAGAAGTATCGGGAAAATCGAGATGCTCGGCATCCATGACGGCGAGCGCGTCGACATTGTTGAGGCCGAGCTCGGCGACGCGTTGCTGCGCCTTGCGCAGCATCGGCTCGGAAATGTCAACGCCGGTCAGCCGCACGTCTGGTGAGTAATAGGGCAGGGACAGGCCGGTTCCGATTCCCACTTCGAGGATGCGGCCGCCAATGCGTTCGGCTGCTGCGATCGCCGCGTGGCGGCCATGCTCGAAGATGGCGCCGAACACCAAGTCATAGACCGGCGCCCACCGCCCGTAAGCTTTTGCGATCGTCTCCTTGTCGAGGTCCGAGCGCGAAGTCTGAGGCATCGCCTACCCTTTCCTGTGTTGGCGTCAGTGTGTTCGTCCGAGGGCCCTTGTTCGACGACTGGCGCGGCAATGCTCAGCCGTGCGCCGTCATCCGCTCGGCCGCCGGCGACTCGCAGGGTCCGTTGATCGCCACCTTGCGGATGTGTTGAATGAATTGGCGCGCGCTGTTTTCCCAGGAATAGCGTAGCGCGAACGCCCGACAGGCATCGCGCGACATTTGTAGCGCTGCCATACAGGCTATGCGCAAGTCTTCGTTCAAGACTCCGATTGGATTATCGGCGATCACGTCCTTCGGTCCGGTCACCGGAAAAGCCGCGATCGGCACACCGCTCGCCAGCGCTTCGAGCTGCACGACCCCGAACGTGTCAGTCCGGCTCGGGAAGACGAACACGTCGGCGGCGGCCAGATGCGCAGCCAGCGTTCCGTTCTCCAACTGGCCGAGGAATTTTACCTGCGGAAAGCGGCGTTTCAGCTCACCCTCCATCGGCCCCTTGCCGATGACGACCTTGCTGCCGGGTAGGTCGAGCGAGAGAAACGCGTCGAGGTTCTTCTCAACCGCAACGCGGCCGAGAGTGACGAAAATCGGCCGCGGGAAGCCGGGGTCGACGGCCCGGTCCGGCCGGAACTGTTCGGTATCGACGCCGCGCGTCCACATGCCGAGATTGGAAAAACGGCGCGCGCGCAGCTCGCTCATCAGCGACGGCGTGGCAACCATCGTGACCGTCGCTGCGCCGTGAAAGCGCCGCAGCGCTGCGTAAATCCAGCTTTCAGGGATCGGGGCGCGGGCCGAAATGTATTCCGGGAATCGCGTCGTATAGCTGGTGGTGAAGGGCTGTCCGCGCCTGAGGCAATACGCGCGCACCGAATGACCGATCGGACCCTCGGTCGCGATATGGATCGCGTCCGGCTTTGCCGCTTCGATGAGCTGCGCGATTTTCCGGCGGTTCGGCACCGCCAAGCGCAGGCCCGGATAGGTCGGCACCGGAAATGTCCGGAAACCGTCCGGCGAGAGGAACTCGATGTTCACGCCGAGGCCACGCGCGGCGCGCTTAAGCGAAGTCAATGTTCGCACGACGCCGTTGACTTGCGGAGGCCATGCATCCGTTGCGATGAGAACCCGCATGCACTTCTCGCGAAACCGGCTCCGAGGAGGAATTGCGAATCGAAGGCGACAACCATTGCCAATTCATATCTCATTTGTGTGACGCTTATGAGCTGAGCTCGCGGACCTAGCAAATAAGGGAAGGTTTTTCATTTCGTTCCGCCACACCAGGATAAAGCGAAAACGTTACAATAGTGTCGCAGTCCAATGCGAAGGTGCCGCCGCGAATCACGGCAGCGTGCTGCAAGCTCATCACAGTGGAGCAATGTTGATTGTGACGAGCTCTATCGGCCAGGAGATTCGCCGGAAATTGGGCTTAAGCTCGATCGCCGTTGTGATCAGTCTCGTGATCGTTGCGATTGCGGGCGTCACGCTGTATCGCGTGTTTTGTGAAATCGAATACGGCAAAGTGGTCGCCGCGCTGCGGGCGCAATCGCTTGGCGGCCTCCTTCTGTCCGGCGGATTTGTCGTTGCCGGCTATCTCGCGCTTATTTGCTATGACGTGTTTGCCTTGCGGGCGATAGGCCGAAAGGACGTGTCCTATCGGGTTGCCGCATTGGCAAGCTTCACGAGCTACACCATCGGCCACAATTTCGGCGCCGCGATTTTTACCTCCGGCGTGATCCGTTATCGCGTTTATTCGACCTGCGGCTTGAGCGTCAGCGAGATTGGCCGGATCGCCTTCATCACCGGACTGACCTATTGGCTGGGAAACGCATTCGTGCTCGGCGGCGGGATCGCGCTGGCGCCAGCAGCCGCCGGCGCGATCGATCACTTGCCGATCACGGCCAACCGGCTGATAGGGATTACGGCGCTGATCGCGCTTTCTGGCTATATGCTTTGGCTGTTGCCGCGTCGCCGCGGCATCGGCCGCTCGCATTGGCGGATTGCGCTTCCCGATCCAGCCTCGACCTTCGTGCAGATCGCGATCGGATCGCTTGATCTCACACTTGTCGCGCTTGCCATGTACGCGCTCCTGCCGGCGCAGCCGGGCGTCGATTTTCTCGATCTCCTGGTGGTTTTCGTCACCGCGATGCTGATCGGGGTGGTCAGCTATGTACCGGGCAGTCTCGGCGTGATGGAAGCGGCGATGTTCATCGGTCTGCCTCAGTTCCCGAGGGAGACTTTGTTGGCGTCGCTGGTGACGTTTCGCGCCTTATACTTCTTTCTTCCGCTGCTGTTGGCGGCGCTGTTGTTGGGCGTTCGCGAAGTGCGCAGCTTCGCCACGGGAATCGGCCGGCCGGTATAGGACCGGCGCAACCGATCAGCGCCCGAAAATGAGGCTCTGGGGATGCTGGTTGATGTTCTGAATGGTTTTCTGCAGCTCCGCGAGCGTGCGCCTGCCGTCGACGGCGAGGGCCTCGTATTGCTTCAGGCCGGTATTGGAGAACTGTGTTAGTCCGGCGGAAATCTGCGAGGTCTGTTTGTCGAGGTCGTCGGCTAGGCGGCGGATTGAATCGGCGGCTTTGCCGATCTGACCGTTGTTGTCCGGGCCGCCGGCGAGATTTTCGAGTCCCGCCATGATCTTGTCGAGACGCTGCGAATTCTGTGCCAGCGTATTCGTCACCGTCTGGATGTTGGCAAGCGAGGCGTGGAGCGCCGTTGCGTTGTCCGCCACCATGCTGTTGATGCGGGCGAGCACTTCGCGCGCCTGCTGCGTCACATCGGCGGTCTCGCTGGCGTCGGCGTAAAGCGTCGGCGGCTGTCCCGCTTGCGCGACGAGCAGGCCTGCATCGGCCGATCCGCCCGTCAGCGAGACTTCGGCAAGACCGGTCAGGCCCTGGAACGCCAGCCCGGCTTTGGTGTCGGCGCGGACCGGCACGGCGCGACCGAGACTGAGCAGCGCCACCACCTTGCGCGGGTCGCGCGCATCGAGCGATAAGCCGGCCACCTCGCCGACGCGAATGCCGTTGAAAGTCACCGCAGCGCCGGTGCGCAGTCCCGCCACCGAGCCGTCAAACACCACGCGATAGGAAGTCTCCTCGCCGCTGCCGCCGGTTCGTTGGAACCAGAAGATGAAGCCAAAAGCTCCGGCGATAACGGCGATCGTGAACAATCCGGTCACGATGTAGTTCGCCTTGGTCTCCATGAAGAAAATTCCCTTTGCGCTGTGTCAGTGCCGGACGGGACGCCGGCGTTTGCCGCGGAAGTAGGATTTGAGCCACGGATGCTCGGACGCGAGCATGGTCTCGATCGGTCCCGAGGCGATCACGCGGCCTTCGAACAGCACCGCGATGCGGCCGCAGATTTCGTGCAGACTGTCGAGATCGTGCGTAACCATGAACACGCTCAAGCCTAGCGTGCGCTGCAGCGTGCGGATCAACTCGTCGAATTCGGCGGCGCCGATCGGATCGAGGCCGGACGTAGGTTCGTCGAGAAAGACAATGTCGGGCTCAAGTGCGAGAGCGCGCGCCAGCGCGGCGCGTTTGATCATGCCGCCGGAAAGCTCGGCCGGATATTTCTTGCGCACGTCGGCGCTGAGCCCGACCATTTCCAGTTTGGCGAGCGCGATCTCCTCGGTCAGGCGCGGCGACAGGTCTTTCAGGTTTTCGCGGATCGGAAACTCGACGTTCTGCTGCACGTTGAGCGAGGAAAACAACGCGCCCTGCTGGAACAATACGCCCCAGCGTCGCTCGATCGAGCGCCGCTCGCGCTCGCTTAACGCAGCAATGTCCTTGCCGAGGACCTCGATCGTGCCGCCGCGCTTGGGGAGGAGCCCGATGATCGTCCGCATGAGCACGGACTTGCCGGCGCCGGAGCCGCCGACGAAGCCGAGAATCTCACCACGCAACATGTCAAGCGTCACGTGATCGAGCACCGTCGCTGCGCCGAAGCCGACGACGAGATCGCGTACGCTGATGATCGGTTCGGCGTGCATCATCGGTCACATGCCGATGGCGGCAAAGAACATGGCGAAAAACCCGTCGAGCACGATGACGAGAAAGATCGACTTGACGACGGAAGCGGTGGTCTTGAGTCCGAGCGAGGCGGTGCTGCCGTCGACCTCGAAGCCCTCGGTGCAGGCGACAAGTCCGATCACCAGCGCCATGAACGGCGCCTTGATCAGGCCGACCTCAAAGGTCGGCAGCCAGATTGCCTCGCGCAGGCGGGCAAGGAAAATCTCGGGCGACATGCCGCCATAGAGCCAGCAGACCAAGCCGGCGCCGTAGAGCGCCGCCATCGAGCCGATAAAAGCGAGAAGCGGCACGGCGATGACGAGTGCCACGATGCGCGGCAGCACCAGCACCTCGACGGGATCGAAGCCCATGGTGCGCAAGGCATCGATTTCCTCGCGCATTTTCATCGCGCCGAGCTCCGCCGTGTAGGCGCTGCCGGAGCGTCCGGCCACCATGATGCTGACGAACAGCACGCCGACTTCGCGCAGCACCAAGACCGACACCATGTCGACGACGTAAATGTCCGCGCCGAAGGGGCGGAAACGGAAAATGCCCTGCTGGGCGATGATGGCGCCGATCAGAAACGTGCTCAAAACGATGATCGGCACCGCGCGCAAGGCCACGCGGTCGAGATGATGGACGATGGAAGTGAGGCGGAGCCGCGACGGACGCCTCAGCGTGCCCAAGAACGCCAGAGTCAGTGCGCCGAGAAGGTGAGCGATCAGCACCAGCGACCAGCCGATTTCGGCCGTCGCGCGGCCGAGCGAATCGAGGCCGCTCAACGCCCGATTCGGTACGCGCCGCTTCGGCGCGGTGTCCCGGTTGACCAGTTGCACCTCGTCGATCAGTCCGCGGTCACGCTCGGAGAGATTGACGATGCGCGCGGTCGCGCCACCGACCGTGAGTTTGCGCTTGAGCCGCTCGATCAGCCACGCGCCGAATGTATCCAGCCGTTCGAGTTTTTGCAGATCGATGTCAACGCTGCGCGTGCCCTGGTAACGGCCGGCGGCGGCGTCGACGATGTCTTCAAGTTCGCGGGCGCGCTCGGCCGTCCATGCCCCGCTGACGGCGAGCGCCAAGCCTCCGCTCTTTTCTCCACCTTCGCTGCCTGCAGAAGAGGATGGGAGGGGGGCTTCGGTCAGCGAAACGGCGCTCAACGCCTTGCACTCCGCGGCGGCCGGCCTATGCAGCGCGGGACTTGAGCGCCGAACCCTGCCGCCGCCATAGTGACCGTTGGCATGGACCTCTCCGTACGGATCGAACGCTGGCCTTTGGCCGGCGCCTTCACCATCAGCCGCGGCAGCAAGACCGAAGCTGTCGTGGTGGTGGCCGAACTCAGTGATGGCACTCACCATGGCCGCGGTGAGTGCGTCCCCTACGCACGCTACGGCGAAACCCCGGACGGCATTGTGGCGGCCATCGAAGCTATGCGGCCGACGCTGGACGGGCGCTTCGACCGCGCGGCTTTGCAGGCCGCCATGCCATGCGGCGCTGCCCGTAATGCACTCGATTGTGCTTACTGGGACGTTAACGCGAAGAAGATCGGCCACCCGGCGTACCAATTGGCCGGGCTTGTTGCGCCACGGCCACGGGTCACTGCCTATACGATTTCGCTCGCCGCTCCGGCGGCGATGGCAGAGGCGGCGGAGAAGGCCGCTTTCCGCCCCTTACTCAAAATCAAGCTCGGCGGGGCCGATGGCCGCGACGGCGAGCGGATCTCGGCAGTCCGCCATGCCGCGCCTCGGGCCGAGCTTATTGTCGATGCCAACGAGGGTTGGAACGAGGATCAGCTTGCGCAAAACTTGGCTGCGTGCGCCGATTGCGGTGTCACGCTGATCGAGCAGCCGCTCCCCGAGGGCCGCGACGGGGCGCTCTCCCGCGCCAAGCGGCCCGTCCCCGTATGCGCTGACGAGAGTATGCACGATCGTGCATCGCTCAACGGTCTGGTGGGCAAGTACGATGCGATAAATGTCAAGCTCGACAAGGCCGGCGGGCTTACCGAAGCGCTGGCGCTGGCCGCGGAAGCGGAGCGGCGCGGCTTTGCCGTCATGGTTGGCTGCATGGTGGCGACCTCGCTATCGATGGCGCCGGCTCTCTTGGTGGCGCAATACTCCCGTGTGGTCGATCTTGACGGTCCGCTCCTGCTCGCCAAGGATCGGTCGAATGGATTGCGCTACGACGGCAGCCTCGTCTATCCGGCCGAGCCGGCGCTTTGGGGGTGAGAGGCGACGTGCGATCGTGAAGTTCGCCGGCACCGGAGTCGATGAGAGTTGCTTGTGGTAATCGCCGCCGGAATTTAGTCTTTTGATTGCCCGCGGCCGGCTTGTGTGCTGTTGACTGTTGTCGTTGGCTCGCACGGAAGCGGTTAACAACGATGCCCACGGACCCATCCGGCGCTGCAATTCAACGCAACCACGCGGCCATTGATGATTCGCCCCAAGCCACGCCGATGTCGGCACGGGATCTTGCCGATTTAGCGGCTGCAATCGCCCGCGCCGAGGCGCTTGTCGCTGCGGACGCAACGCCCCAGGCCGACCGCGCCAATGCGATCGAACGCATTGCCGATATTGCCTTCGTGTTGCACGAACGCAACGTCGAGGCTTCGCTTTGCGATGCGCTCGATGCCGCGGTGCGTGAGATCACTGACGCCGGCTCGCGCAACGAGGCGCGCGTTCGGCGAATCCGCCAAGCCGCGGAACTGCTCCACGAGGTGTCGGAGCGCGTCAACGAAATGATTGCGCGGGCGGACGGTGCGCTATCGGCCGAGTTGCCTGAAACACCTCCCGCCGCGTCCGAACTATTGTCTGCAGGGAGTGTCGGTGACACAGATGATGTGGGTGCGGAGCTTCCTCTGGACGGTCTCTTTGCAACGGACGGACGTGAGAATGATGAGATCGCTGAATTCCTGCACGAAGCTATGATGCCGCCGACGTCGACGGATGAGGAAGCAAACTCGAATAAGACGGCATTGAACGAAACAACGTCGGGCACGGCTTCATCCGGCAAGGACCCATCCGTTGGAGGAATGGCGGTCAGCCGGACGTCGCCGATGGATGCGCCGCGCCCGGCGTTGAACCCCGAGGACGATCCCGGCGACCTGTTTGAGCCGACGGCCAGCGCGCCGCTCGTCGCGCTGCCACAACAGAAAATCGAGGCCGCTCCGCTGTCTGCCTCCGTGCAGGCAGACGTGCAAGCGGACATGCGCGTTCCCGAGCAAACCGCCGCTGCCGCAGGCGAGGGTATCCCGCAACGCGAAGAGGACCGGCCGCCGCTGGCACCGTCAAGCAAATCGGGAAACGAGGGAGATGTCTCTTCCGCTGCCGCTCCTGCACCACCGGCGTCGCCGCATATCGATACTGGCCCCTCGCAGTCCGGCCTACGCGCCACGCCAAGCGATCCGCTGGCGCCCGTGCGCGCCTTGAGCGTCGAAGAGATGATAGCGCTGTTCAGCTAGCGGTACGCAGCTGCAGCGCATCCTGCCGCTGCTGATTTGTTCGATCGCGGCATAAAATTTGTCGCCGAACAGTCATGAATCCATTAATAAAGAGACGATCCTCCGCGCGTGATTCGCGTATGCGGCACAAAAGTTGCTTCGAAAGGATGATGCGGATCGACAACGACGTATAGGCAGTGTGCAGTTGCGTGCTCCAGGCAGGAGGACCAGCCGTTTTTGGTCCGCGGCAGATGATCTACTGGAGGCCAAAATGCACAGATTTACCGGTCCCGTCTTTGCGGTCGTGGCGTTGTGCATCAATGCGTTCGTTCCCAGCCAATTGTTGGCGCACGATGACGGCCGCTTCGCCAACTCGCCGCTCAAGCCCTGGTTCGATCAACTCGCCAGTGGCAAGGGCTTGTGCTGTTCGTTTGCCGACGGGGTTAAGGTCGAGAACGTCGATTGGGACACACAGGACGGCCATTACCGTGTCCGGCTCGAAGGGCAATGGATCGTCGTCCCCGATGTGGCGGTTGTGACTGAGCCGAACCGATACGGCCCAGCCGTGGTGTGGCCGTATCAGGATGCGTCGGGCATTACGCAGATACGCTGCTTCATTCCAGGCGCGGGTGCCTAATCTTTGCTCTACGTGTTCCCGCACGAGGGATGGCTGACGGGATTTGCGTTGAGATAGGGGCTGTTCGACTCCGTGATGGCGGGGGCGAAAGGATAATGCCGATCGGCGGCGTGGCTCGGGTTTACGCGACCAGCCGGGAAAACAGTTCCGGATCGACATTGCCGCCCGACAGAACGGCGACCGCGACCTTGCCGCTGATGTCAATCTTGCGAGTCATCAGCGCGGCGAGCGCCACGGCGCCGCCAGGCTCAACCACGAGCTTCAGCTCGGCAAAGGCGAATGCGACGGCGGCCGCGACTTCCTCGTCGCTCGCCACGACTCCAGCTCCGACCAGCGAGCGATTGATCGCGAACGTGAGCTTGCCCGGCATGCGCGCCATCAGCGCGTCGCAGATGGTGCCCGTGACCGCCGCGTTCTGCTCACGCTGGCCGCTTCTAAACGAGCGGGCATGGTCGTCGAAGCCTTGCGGCTCTGCGGTATAGAGATCGGCCGTCGGCACCCTCGACTTGACTGCAAGCGCAACGCCGGCGGTCAACCCGCCGCCCGAAGCGGTCACCACCACAACGTCGGGCTTGAGCCCCAGCGCGCTCAAATCCTCGACGATTTCGCGCCCAGCGGTGCCCTGGCCGGCGATGATGAGGGCATCGTCGTAAGGCGGCACCAATGTGGCGCCGCGCTGCGTCGCGATCGCTTCGGAGATCGCTTCGCGGTCCTCGCGCACGCGGTCATAGAGCACCACTTCGGCGCCGAGCGCCTTGGTGCGCTCGCGCTTTGCTCGCGGCGCGTCGTGCGGCATGACAATCACGCACGGCATGCCGAGAAGCCGCGCCGCCGCTGCAACGCCCTGCGCGTGATTGCCGGAGGAAAAAGCCACCACGCCGGCCGCACGGCGATCCGGCGGGATTGCCGCGAGCTTGTTGTAGGCGCCGCGGAACTTGAACGAGCCGGTGCGCTGCAAGGTCTCGGCCTTGAGAAAGACCCGTCCGCCGGCCATGGCGTCAAGCGCTGCCGACGCCAAAAGCGGCGTTCGCAACGCTACACCGGCCAGTCGGCGTGCAGCCTCATCCACATCCGCGACGGTCGGTAGCGAAACCGGAGCGTCCATAGCCGCAAAGGTAACGCCGCAATTGCCGCCCGAGCAAGAGCGCGCCTGACCCACGCGAGGCGTGACGCCGAAAGCGCGCCCTGTCAGCCAGAGGCGAAAGCAGACCTACTGGTCGAACCGTCCGGCCGCGTGCGCCAGCATGGTGTAAACCTTGCCGGTATCGGAAGTCAGATAATTGCGCGCCACTGTTGGGCCGCGATCGCCACGCGAAACGTCTTCAAGAAGCCGCTCAAACTCGTGGATGTAATGCTCGACGGTTTGCCGGAATTCTGCATCAGAGCGGTATTTGTTGCGGATTTCCTCGAATGCCCGCTGGCCCTGGGCGGTGTAGAGCCGGCGCGAGCCGACGCCGCGTTCGCC
>JASHRW010000182.1 GCA_030037065.1 Xanthobacteraceae bacterium | reverse complement strand
TTCACGCGGATGCGCCGCAGGCGATAGCCGACGGTATTTTCTTCCTGTGGATTTCAAGGAGCTGTCGTCCGCTTGTTGCGGAATTGTCACAGCCTTCCGGAAAATATCGTGCAACGGCTCGCGGAGGGTCGGGAGGCTTTGCCGTTGACCCCTGAGGGGGACGGCAGAGGCGCGGATGTCATTTTTCCCTTATTTCACGCGCATTTTTCACCCGCGCGGAGCACGCTGCCGGGGTGGGTCCCCCGCTCGCTTGCGCACGGGAATGCGTTAACAATTAAGGGGTTAATGCAAACGATTGGCAGGGACTTCAAAAACGCGCTCGCGCTTTGGCTGCCGAACAAATCAGTTCCCGCTCAATTCAGCCTCGCTTCGGCCATTCGGCAAACTTCATTTTTCGTCGCTGAATCAAAAGCTTGCGTGAAAATTCGGTGACCTTCAGGTTCTTTGAAATCCTAAAACTCATGCGTTCATCGGTTTTGGTGACCGTTGCTTGGCAAAAATGTGATTGGTATTCCTTTGCACCTCTTCATGGCCTCGAAGGTCATCTGGTTCGCGGTAAAGCCTGATCGGTGACCGAGTGGGGGCGGTCGTGACGAGTGTCAGTTCAGTACCGTCCTCACAGCGTATAGTGGCGTGCTTTCAGGCATACAGGCCGGCTTTGATTTGTCGAAGGCGGGCGCGGACTGACACAGGTACAGGTTGCGGTGTGGCAATCGCGCGGGTTTCTAAACTGAGCGCAAGCTCGGCAACAACCATCGGATTGGGAGCGATGGAGGCGGGGCAATGACAATGGCAAATCACTTACCGGAACTAGCAGCAGCAATGGCTTGCCCTGAACCATCGCATGTGCGCGTTTTGACGGCGACTCCACGCCGCTGTCATGGGTCGACCGCGGCTCCAAGCGGATAACGCCCCCTTCCCGATTGACCGCCATCCGCGGCTTTCGGCTCACCTTCCACCATACCTCAGTCAGTGCGTTGCGTCCCCGTAACAGCCAGGGCGGGACTGTGCCCTCGCGTCACTTCTTGGGTTGACCCTTGTTTCCACAAAAGCAGCACGCCGACATGAGCAACGATCAGGATCGCTGGCAGCGCATCAAAGAACGATTGCGCTTCGAACTCGGCGAGGATGTCTTCTCCAGCTGGTTCGGCCGCATGGAATTCGAAGCCATAGACAACGGCGCAGTGCGGTTCTCGGTGCCGACCCGCTTCCTGCGCAAATGGATTCAGTCGCATTACGCCGATCGCGTGCTGGCCCAGTGGCAGGTTGAGGAGCCTGCAATCGCGCGCCTCGAGCTGACTGTTCGCTCGGCGACGATGCGGTTGCCGGTGACGAAGGCGAAGCTCGCAGAGCCTGCAGTGCTGCCGCGCGAAGCGCGCGAGGCGATGAACGGCCACGGCGCGCCGCGTGCCAGCATCCCGTTCATGCCGGTGCACGACACGCTCGGCGGGTCGCCGCTTGATCCGCGGCTGTCTTTCGAGACATTCATCGTTGGCCGCTCGAATACGCTCGCGCACGCGGCGGCCAAGCAGATCGCGATCAGCCGGCGCGGCGATCCGCTGATGTTCAATCCGCTCTATATCCACGCCGGCGTGGGCCTCGGCAAAACCCATCTGCTGCAGGCGGTCACCTGGGCCGGCAACAGCGGCGATCGCAGGGTGCTCTATCTCACCGCCGAGAGGTTCATGTACGGTTTTGTTTCCGCGCTCAAGAGCCAGACGACGCTCGCTTTCAAGGAGGCTTTGCGCGCCGCCGATGTGCTGGTCATTGATGATTTGCAGTTCCTGCAGGGCCGCTCGACGCAGCATGAGTTCTGCCACACCATCAACGCTCTCATCGACGCGGGCCGGCAGGTGGTGATCGCCAGCGACCGGCCGCCCGCGGACCTTGAAAGCCTCGACGATCGCGTTCGCTCGCGATTAGCCGGCGGTCTGGTCGTCGAGATCGGATCGCTCGGCGAGGAATTGCGCCTTGAGATTCTCAAAAGCCGTATCGCCGCAGCCCGCGTTCATCATCCCGGTTTCGAAGTGCCGGCGCCGGTGCTCGTCTTCATCGCCAAGGCGGTGACGCATAACGGCCGCGATCTCGAAGGCGCCGTCAATCGCCTGCTCGCACATAGCAAGCTCACCGGCCAGCCGGTGACGCTGGAAATGGCCGAGCGGGAAATGCGAGACCTGATCCGCCCGGCCGAGCCCAAGCGCGTGCGCATCGAGGACATTCAGCGCGTGGTGGCGCGGCAATACAACGTCAGCCGCTCCGACCTTTTATCGTCTAGGCGCACGGCCAACGTCGTGCGCCCGCGCCAAGTCGCCATGTATCTCGCCAAGGTTTTGACCTTGCGCTCGCTGCCCGAGATCGGCCGCCGCTTCGGCGGGCGCGACCACACCACGGTGCTGCACGCCGTGCGCAAGATCGAGGCGCTCACCGGCAATGACGCCGCCTTCGCCGAGGAGATCGAATCTCTCAAACGCCAGCTCCAAGAGTAGAACCCGCTCCGCCCGCCTGACGGGGCGGGGGGGCGGCCTGAGCCGTCGCCGGGGGGCAACCCAGCCCGTTGTGAAACCCAGGGAAAAGCCCGGCTCGGCCGAATCCCGGTCTTGCGCAAAATCCCGCGCCGCGCCACTTTCGTTACCCCTGCGTGAACGGATTTCGCGATGAAGGTCACCGTAGAGCGGTCCGAATTGCTCAAGTCGCTGGGCCACGTGCACCGCGTGGTCGAGCGCCGCAACACGATTCCGATCCTTGCCAACGTGCTCATTCGCGGCGACCGCTCGAAGCTCAGCCTGAAGGCAACCGACCTCGACGTCGAGGTGACCGACAGCATCGCCGCCGAAGTGGGACCCGGCGGATCCACCACGGTTCCCGCCCATATGCTGTTCGACATCGTGCGCAAGCTGCCCGAGGGCGCCCAGGTCGTGCTCGAATCCTCCGGCGACCGCGCGGCGCTCGCCATCCGGGCGGGTCGCTCCCGCTTCACGCTGCAGACGCTGCCGGAGAGCGACTTTCCCGATCTCGCGCCCGGCGAAATGACGCACAAGTTCACGCTTCAGGCCGCCGCGCTCAAACGGCTCATCGACAAGACCCAGTTCGCCATCTCCACCGAGGAGACCCGCTATTACCTCAACGGCATCTACCTGCACGCCGCCGGCAGCGCCAAGGCGCAGACGCTGCGCGCGGTCGCCACCGACGGCCATCGTCTCGCGCAGATGGAGCTCGATTTGCCGAAGGGCGCCGACGGCATGCCGGGCATCATCGTGCCGCGCAAGACGGTCGGCGAGGTACAGCGGCTGCTTGAAGACAACGACGCCGAGGTCTTGCTCGAACTGTCGCCGGGAAAGATCCGCTTTTCCGTCGGCGAGGTGGTGCTGACCTCGAAATTGATCGACGGCACGTTCCCGGATTATGCCCGGGTCATTCCGGTCAACAACGACAAGGAACTGGTCGTCGACAAGAAGGAGTTCGAGGCCGCAGTCGATCGCGTCTCCACCGTGTCGAGCGAGCGCGGACGCGCGGTGAAGCTGTCGATCACCGGCGGCAAGCTGTTGTTGTCCGTTACCAACCCCGATTCCGGCAGTGCTAACGAGGAATTGGAAGTCGAATACGAATCCGATCCGATCGATATCGGATTCAACTCGCGGTACCTGCTCGACATCGCCGGTCAGATCGAGAGCGAGGCCGCCGTGCTCAAGCTCGCCGATCCCGGCTCGCCGACGCTCATTGCCGACAAAGAGAATAAGGGCGCGCTTTATGTGCTGATGCCGATGCGGGTGTGACCGCCGTCGCGTCATCAGGTCTACGTCATGCCCGGCCATAGCCATTTAAGAACGGCGGCGCCTCACTCGCCTATGTGCCGGGCATCCATGTCTTTAGGTACGCGCAACGTAAGACGTGGATGGCCGCGACAAGCGCGGCTATGACGACTACAAGCGACTTGCCATGACTGCTGCTTTGGTGCGTCGATTGACGCTGACCAACTTCCGCAACTATCACGCCGCTTCGCTCGAAGCCGGCACGAACGCGATCGTGTTGGTCGGACCGAACGGCGCCGGCAAGACCAATTTGATCGAAGCCATTTCGTTCCTGGCGCCGGGACGCGGGCTGCGCCGCGCCACGCTTGACGAGGTCGCGTTCAGCGAAAGCGACGGCTCCTGGGCGGTGTCCGCCGAGATCGAAGGCGCGCTCGGTTTGGCCACGCTCGGCACCGGCATCGAGCGGCCGCCGGAGGAGGGCGCCGCGCCGCTGCGCAAGTGTCGCATCGACCGCGAGCCGGCGGCGTCGGCTGCTGCATTCGCCGATCACCTGCGCGTGGTCTGGCTCGTTCCGGCCATGGACTCGCTGTTTAACGGCGCACCGTCCGAACGTCGGCGTTTGCTGGACCGACTGACGCTGGCGGTCGATGCCGAGCATGGCAGCCGTGTCAACGCGCTGGAACGCTCGCTGCGTTCGCGCAACCGGCTCCTCGAAGAAACGCGCCCCGATGCGCATTGGCTCGATGCCGTCGAGCACGAGACCGCGGAACTTGCGGTCGCAGTCGCCGGATTACGGGTGGAAACGGTGCGGCGCCTGGAGAGCGTGCTCGACGCGCGCAAGGATGCAGCATTTCCGCCGGCGGAAATTGCGCTCGACGGCTGGATGGAAAAACTGATCCCGGCACATCCTGCCGGTGAAATCGAAGAACGCTACCGCGCGGTGCTGCGCGACAATCGCGCCCGCGATGCCGCGGCCGGGCGCACGCTCGACGGCCCGCATCTGACTGATCTGTCGGTCAACTACGCCGCCAAGGGCATAGCCGCCGCCGACGCTTCGACCGGCGAACAGAAAGCGCTGCTCATTGGTCTCGTGCTCGCACACGCACGGTTGATCGCCGACATGAGCGGCTTTGCGCCGGTCTTGTTGCTCGACGAGGTGGTCGCGCATCTCGATCCGGCGCGGCGCGCAGCGCTGCACGGAGAACTCGCCGCGCTTGGCGCGCAAGTATGGATGACCGGCGCAGATCCGGCTTTGTTTGCCGAGAGTGGCGATGGCGCGGCGATAATCGAAATCGAGGCAGGCCGGCTCAAGCGGCGATCACGGAACTGACAATTTGTTCCATTCGCAACTCTCGCACCTGCGATTGGCGGTCTTGGAACTAGAGTGCAAGAAGCCCTTTTATCCCGGATGGAGGCAGGAAGCGCGCTCGCTGGAATAAAAAGGCCAATAACCATGCTTGAACGGGCCGAAGATATCGCCGTCCGCAACCTGATCGAGGCGCTCGACCGCCTGCACCAGGATTTGGACCGGGTGGAATTGTGGACCGCCGCGCTCGGCTCCTTCCAGAATCCTGCCCCTGAATATCAGCCAAGCGAGCGCTACTTGCTGCGGCGGGTGTCGTCGGCAAAGGACGCCCCGCCGCACGGCTGATTTTGCCTCACGGGATTCGGGCTTCGGCATAGCCAAATCAGGGCCTTGACTCGGACGGTTTTTCGGCCCCGTAAAACCTTGAAAAATGCCGATTTAACAATATCTTAACGGCAGCCGAATTGCGCTGTACGCCTCGCCTTTTTGGTGTACAAGAAAGTCTGATTCTCCGGCGCTTTGGCGCTGCTGCGAAAGCTCCTGGAAAGCCTCTGGAAAGTTCCCTGGCATGGCCGAACCTGTCCGTAAACAACCCCCTGTCGTGCCCTCCGATTACGACGCGGAGTCGATCAAGGTGCTCAAGGGGCTCGATGCCGTGCGCAAGCGGCCGGGCATGTATATCGGCGATACCGACGACGGCTCCGGCCTGCACCACATGGTCTACGAGGTCGTCGACAATTCGATCGACGAGGCGCTCGCCGGTTTCGCCAAGGAAGTCGTGGTGACGCTCAATCCCGACGGCTCCTGCACGGTACGCGACGACGGCCGCGGCATCCCGACCGACATCCACAAGGGCGAAGGCGTGTCCGCCGCCGAAGTCATCATGACGCAATTGCACGCCGGCGGAAAATTCGACCAGAACGCCTACAAGGTCTCCGGCGGCCTGCACGGCGTCGGCGTCTCCGTAGTCAACGCGCTCTCCGAGTGGCTCAAGCTCATCATCTGGCGCGACGGCCACGAGCATTTCGTGGAATTTCGCGACGGCGAAGCGGTGGCGCCGCTCGCCGTGGTCGGTGCCGCGCGCGACAGGCGCGGCACCGAGGTGACGTTCCTGCCGTCGAAGCAGACCTTCACCATGACCGAATTCGACTTCGCCACGCTGGAGCACCGGCTGCGCGAACTCGCGTTCCTCAATTCCGGCGTCACTATCGCGCTGTCCGACATGCGCCACGCAGTCGAGAAGCTCGAGACCTTGCGCTATGAGGGCGGCGTCGAGGCGTTCGTCAAATATCTCGATCGCAACAAGACGCCGCTGGTCGAGGCGCCGATCGTGATGAAGGCCGAACGCGACGGCATCGGCGTCGACTGCGCGCTGTGGTGGAACGACGGCTACCACGAGACCGTGCTCTGCTTCACCAACAACATTCCGCAGCGCGACGGCGGCACGCATCTCGCCGGTTTCCGCGGCGCGCTCACCCGCCAGGTGGTCGCCTACGCCGATTCCGGCGGCGGCGCGCGCAAGGAGAAGGTCGCGCTCACCGGCGACGATTGCCGCGAGGGCTTGACCGCGGTGCTTTCGGTGAAGGTGCCAGATCCGAAATTCTCTTCGCAGACCAAGGACAAGCTCGTCTCTTCGGAAGTGCGCCCCGTGGTCGAGGGCGTGCTCAACGACATGCTCAAAGCCTGGTTCGAGGAGCATCCCTCGGAAGCCAAGATCATCGTCGGCAAGGTGATTCAGGCCGCCGCCGCCCGTGAAGCCGCTCGCAAGGCGCGCGAGATGACGCGCAAAAGCGCGCTCGGCATCACCTCGCTGCCCGGCAAGCTCGCCGACTGCCAGGAGCGCGATCCGGCCAAGTCCGAGCTGTTCATCGTCGAGGGCGATTCTGCCGGCGGCTCCGCCAAACAGGGCCGCAATCGCGAATTTCAGGCGGTGCTGCCGTTGCGCGGCAAGATTCTCAACGTCGAACGCGCCCGCATGGACAAGATGCTGTCCTCCGAGCAGATCGGTACGCTGATCACGGCGCTCGGCACCGGCATCGGCGCCGACGAGTTCGCCATCGACAAGCTGCGCTATCACAAGATCATCATCATGACCGACGCCGACGTCGACGGCGCCCATATCCGCACGCTGTTGCTGACCTTCTTCTACCGGCAAATGCGCGACATCATCGACGGTGGTTATCTCTACATTGCGCAGCCGCCGCTCTACAAAATCTCCCGCGGCAAGTCCGAGCAGTATCTCAAGGACGAGCACTCGCTGGAGGATTATCTGATCGATGCCGGCCTCGAGGACGCGACGCTGCGGCTGTCATCGGGCGAGGTACGCGCCGGCGACGATCTGCGCCGGCTGGTCGAGGAAGCGCGCACCATCCGCAACCTGCTCAACAACCTGCACAGCCGGTATAACCGCAAGGTGATCGAGCAGGCGGCCATTGCCGGCGTGCTGCATCCGCGCGTCACCGGCGACGCGGCGAGCGCCGCGCAGGCTGCCGCCTATATCGCCCGCCGTCTCGACGCGCTCACCGACGAGACCGAGCGCGGCTGGCAGGGTACGTTCAACGCGTCGGGCTTCCAGTTCGAACGCACCTTGCGCGGCGTCAAGGAAGTCGCGGTGATCGATCAGGCGCTGCTCGGCTCCGCCGACGCGCGGCGGCTCGACGAGCATGCGCCGTCGCTACAGCAGATCTATCCGCGGCCGACGCCGCCGGCGATGCTTCGCCGCAAGGACGAGGACACGCCGATCCACGGCCCGGTCGGCCTGTTCGAGGCGGTCACCTCGGCCGGCAAGAAGGGCATCGCGCTGCAACGCTACAAGGGGCTGGGCGAGATGAATCCCGGCCAGCTCTGGGAAACCACGCTCGACGTCAACGCCCGCACCATGCTGCAGGTCAGCGTCAAGGAAATCGACGAGGCCAATACCATCTTCGACGAGCTGATGGGCGACAAGGTCGAACCCCGCCGCGAGTTCATCGAGCACAATGCGTTGGCCGCCAGCGTGGATGTGTGAAGTCACTTCTTCCGTCTTGTTAGACTTCATGCTAAAGTGACCAACCAGATGGTCACTTAGGGCAGATTGCGATGGAAACCGTCAATCTTGCTCATGCAAAGGCGCGGCTGAGCGAGCTTGTGGAGCGCGCTGCGGCCGGCGAAACCGTGCGCATTACGCGTCGTGGCAAGCCTGTAGCTGAAATCTCGCCGGTAAAGGGCCCACGCAAAAAAATTGACATTGCGGCGCTGCGCGCACTGACGGACTCGATGCCAAGGCAGAAGGAGCCGGCCCGCGTCTTCATTCGGAAAATGCGAAACCGGGAGCGTTATTGACGCTTTACTTGGACACGTCGCTCCTCATTGCCGCCTTAACGGATGAGGCGGATATGGCTCGTTGATTGTCTCCTTGCAAAGGCCGGTCCGAGCCTCGGGGTTAAAGACCATTGTGCCGTGAACGGCGCGTGCCTCTGTCCGATGAGAAGGCTTTGATTCGCGCGAAACCAGCGAAACCAGCACGCTTGCACTGCGGTCCTGAAAGAGGGCGGCGCAAAAAGCGCCGTGGAATCAATGCGTAGTCGCCTTTACAGAGATAATGCTTGACACGGGTCGCGTGACGTATAGAAGGCGCGCCGGCTCGCTCGTCGAAGGACGCTTTCTAGATGCGATCGTGAGAGCGGAGCGAGTGCGGTTCCCGCGGGCGGCCTCGCAAGCCGCTCCCGGGCGGTCCGGGTATCGTCCCCGCCGGCATTATGACCGGCGAGCCAGGTGCTTGGCTTAAGCGCGCTGCAAAGGCGAAGGTAACGCCTTCGTACTGCCTCGCGTGAAGCGCGGCCTGGACCGAGTCGTCAGCGTTCGCC
>JASHRW010000003.1 GCA_030037065.1 Xanthobacteraceae bacterium | reverse complement strand
ATCGTAGCGGTGGCCGATGTTGCCGACCTGTGGGCACTCGAGCGCGCCCACGCGATCAACGCGCGCTATCACGTGCTCGGCGGCACGCTGTCGCCGCTCGACGGCATCGGCCCCGACGATCTGTCGATCGACGCGCTGGTCAAGCGCGCGCACGATCCGGCGGTGAAGGAAGTGATCCTGGCGCTCAACGCCACAGTCGACGGCCAGAGCACCGCCCACTACATCACCGACCTGTTGCACGAAGCCAACGTCAAGGTGACGCGGCTGGCCCACGGCGTGCCGGTCGGCGGCGAACTCGACTACCTCGACGAGGGCACACTCGCCGCCGCCATCCGCAGCCGCACACCATTTTGAGAGGCCAATGGCGAATACCGAATACCGCATCTCCTACCCCATTCGCTATTCGCGCTCAAAGTGCCTGCAAAATAGCCAGCGTCCGCCTGCTTCGCGAACAAACGCTCGGCAGGATACGAAAATCTCTCTGAATCAGAGGCTTCTGCGGTACATCAGACTTGGCCCGTGCCTTGCATTACGGTAGCTGCGATCTCGGTCTCACTCACTGTGTCGAATGAGATTGCTGGAGCCCCGGAAATCCCGGCACCGGGGCTCCATTTATTTCGCCCATCCTGGCTTCCCTCTCCCACAAGTGAGAGAGGGTATGAGCGGTCATTGTGAAAGCGGACGCGGATGATTACTGGATGCTTCGCCGCCGCGGAGCATCGAGTTGCAATGGCCGACGACATTCCGTTCGACAAGACGTTCGATCTGATGCCCGACACCGTGAAAGAGGTGGCGCCGGGCGTTCGCGCCATCGTTGCCAACAATCCCGGCCCGTTCACCTACAAGGGCACGATGAGCTACATCATCGGCAGGGGGCGGGTCGCGATCCTCGATCCCGGCCCCGACGACGACGCCCATGTCGCGTCGCTGCTCGATGCCGTGCGCGGGGAAACCGTCACCCACATCTTCGTCACCCACACCCACCGCGATCATTCGCCGGCAGTGCCCAAGATCAAGGCGGCGACCGGGGCAACCGTTTACGCCGAAGGGCCGCACCGGCTGGCGCGGCCGCTGTTCATCGGCGAGACGCGACGGCTTGACGCCTCGGCCGACACAGACTTTCGGCCCGACGTTGCGCTTGCCGACGGCGAGGCGGTGAGCGGCGACGGATGGACGCTGCAAGCCGTGACCACGCCCGGCCATACCGCCAACCACATGGCGTTCGCATTCAAGGAGCGCGATCTTCTGTTCTCCGGCGATCACGTGATGGCGTGGTCGACGTCGATCGTGGCGCCGCCTGACGGCGCCATGAGCGATTACATGGCATCGCTGCACAAGCTCGCGCGGCGTAGCGAGACGATCTATCTGCCCGGCCATGGTGCGCCGGTGCGCGATGCGCCGCGCTTCGTGCAGCACTACATCGCGCATCGCAGGGGCCGCGAAGCCTCGATCCTGCATCGGCTCGGCAAGGGCGCGGCCGATATCCCGACCATCGTCAAGGCGGTCTATATCGGGCTCGATGCCCGGCTCGCCGGCGCGGCCGCGCTATCGACGCTGGCGCATCTTGAGGATTTGGTCGCGCGCGGCGTGGTCGCCACCGACGGGCCGCCGTCGGTCGGCGGTGTCTACCGTCTCACCGAGCGTCCCCGGGCCGGCGGCTGAGTGGGCCGCGTCGGCTTTTTCGGCGGCTCCTCTTCGTCTTCCGGTCCGGTCAATATGTCGTCAATGTCGGAAATGAGATCGCGGATGCGCGCCGCGTTGCTGCCGAGATCGTTGCGGCCGTAGCGCGAGGCGGAGCGCACGTCGATGCGGGTGCCGTCGCCGGTCGGCCGGATGCGCACCACTACGTCCTCCGGAAAGCCGAGAATCAGCGAACGCGCGACGGCCTCGATAATGCCGTCGCGCGGCACGCCATCCTGCGGCGCGCGCGGGTCGGACCCACGCGTTGCGCCAGCCTCCTGCGGCGGCCGCGCATCAACGATGCGCCAGCGGCGTTTGGTTATGACTTTCATGGCGATGTCGAATGCCTGCTGCGGCGGCGCGGTGGTGTCGTCCGGCTCGATATCCGGATAGGCGGCGCGTTGCAGCTCGGCCGCGTAGAGACCCTGATAGACGATCGGGTTGGCGTCGCGCGGGCGCAAACGGGCGATGGCGTCGAATTGCGGCGGATCGATTGGATCGGTGGTGACGTCGTAGATCGCCGGCAGCTGATAGGCGCGCAGCCCGAGATAGGCCGGATAGGCGATGAGCGCCAGCCCGATCAACACCGCGGCCACGGCATGGCGCAAGCCGCCGAGCCCGTCACGCCAGATGAAAATACCGGCGACGAATGCGAGCAGAATGGCGATGACCGCCAAGAACAGAGCGCCGGCCAGCGTCGACAGCGCCGGCACGATATCGAGCGCGCCGGAGCGTACGATGATAACGGCGACAAAAGTCGCGGCAAGCGAGAACAGCGCGAGGCGTTGCGACCAGATTGCCAGCCGCGAGACCGGATCCTCAACAATGCGCCGGCGCACCATGCCCGTTGTTTCCGCGCTTCCGCATCCCTTGGGCAGCAGGCATAGTGGCTTCGATTACGGCAAGCAATGGGCGGCCATATTCCGGCCGGTGTTTGTGCTAAACCAACAGACGCGTCGGCGGCCGACAGAGCGCTGCGGCGGGAGGGGCAATGGGCGAAAGCGGCGACAAGAAGCCCGATAATGTGATTCCCTTTATCCATGCCATCCAAGGCACGGTCGCCGAGGAGTTGCGCAACATGTATGCCGATCTCGTCCGCGAGAAGCTGCCCGACGACATTTCAGCGCTCGCGGAGCACCTGGCAGCGAAATTGGCGAAGGAAAAGGACCAAGTCTGAAACTGGTCCCCTCGCCTGCTTTCGGGCACGGAGCGCCGCCTTTCATGCGCTCAAGCCGCCATCCACCATCAGCAAGCTTCCGGTCGTGAAGCTCGATGCGTCCGAAGCGAGATAGAGCACCGAGCGCGCCACTTCCTCAGCGCGCACATGGCGGCGCAATGGGATGATCTCGTTGAAGAATGCAGTGGCGTTGCGGCCGAGCACGCCGCTCAAATTCTTCTCGACGTTCAACTGAAACTCGTTGTCCACCGGGCCAGGGTGAATCGTGTTGACGCGAATGTTGCGCGCGGCGGCCTCCTTGGCGAGCACACGCATCAATCCGACCTGGGCATGCTTGGCGGTGATGTAGGCGCAAACGCCAGGATCGCCCTTCACACCGACGATGCTCGAGGTGATGATGATCGAGCCGCCATTGTTCATATGCGGCAGCGCATGTTTGGCGGCCAGAAATGCGCCCTTGACGTGGACCGCGAGCACCGAGTCGAAGACCTCTTCGGGGTATTCTGTAATCGGTGCGACGACGCCGAAATTGCCGGCGTTGCTGAACAGCACATCGATCTTGCCCCAGCGGTCGACCGTTCGCGCGACGCATTGTCTGACCTGATCCGATTTGGTTATGTCGGCCGCCGACCACATCACGTTATCGCCGCCAATATCCGCCACCGCCTTTTTCAAGCTCGCTTCACTCAAGTCGACGATCATCACCTTGGCGCCCTCGGCGTGCAGCAGCTTCGCCGCCGCCAGACCAATGCTGCCGGCGCCACCGGTAATCACGCAGACTTTACCGTGCATTTGCTTCGCCATGGGGCGCTCCTGATTGATGGGGCCGAAACTAACGATGGGGTGGGAGTGCCGCAATAGGGCTGCATCCCACCGCAATCGCTTTGGTCGATTTAGGCCCCGATGGCATCACCGCGCGTGATCCCGTTCCATCGGCGTCCCGCGTCGACGTCACTGCGCGCATTATCGCCCGGATCAATCATGCGGTCGCTTGCACATTCGACACGCCCGTTCCAGCGCCGATGTCGGACCAGACAGCGCTGCATAGCGTCGTTCGCCTTGTGGACGATGCGCGGTCCTTGATAGAGTCTGAAAATGCAGTAGGTGCCGGTCACCATGGCCCGCACACCTGCAGCCACCGTCAAAAGAAGATTGGGAGGAAGAAAATGGCCGACCGCATTTTGACGACCCACGTCGGAAGCCTGCCGCGCCCAGAGAAGCTGATCGCAGCCGCGCATCAGCGCACCGTCGAACAGTCGGCCGACGAAACCGCTTTCGAGAAGGAACTCAAGGGCGCGGTGGCGGACGTCGTCCGCCGCCAGAAGGAGGCCGGCATCGACCTCATCAACGACGGCGAGCTCGGCCACACGATGGGCTGGGCCTACGATTACGGCTCATGGTGGTCGTATGTGGTGCGGCGCCTGGCCGGCGTGGAGGTCGTCGAGATCGGGCTCTGGAAGAAGCCGCTGGCGCCTATCAAACCCTTGACGCCCGGCGCTTTCGAGTTGGGAAGTTGGCCGGATCGCCGGGACTTCAACAAGTTCGCGGAAGCCTACGCGGACCCGCAGTCCGGTTGCAACGTGCCCGAACAGTTCATGACTCATTATAGCCCCCTGGTCACCGGCCCGATCAAGTACAAGGGACAGCGGGCGATCCAGCGCGACATCGCCAACCTCAAAGCCGCGCTTGCGGCGGCGGGAATCAAGGACGGCTGGATGAACGCGGTGGCGCCGGCGAGTTGCTCGCGCTTCGCCAGCGAATACTACAAGACCGAGGAGGAGTTGATGTACGCCTGCGCGGACGCGATGCGCGAGGAATACAAGGCGATCATCGACGCCGGCTTCACCTTGCAGCTTGACGACCCGGCGATCGGCGAAAGTTGGGATCAGTCGAAAAAGGAACCGACCGTCGAGGGTTACCGGCGTTACACAAAGCTTTGCCTCGACGCGCTCAACCACGCGATCAAGGGACTGCCTTCCGACAAAATCCGCTTCCACCTGTGCTGGGGCAGCTGGCACGGCCCGCATTCCACCGACATTCCTATGCGGCATCTTGTCGACCTGATGCTCGCGGTCAACGCCGACTTTTACTCGTTCGAAGCCGCCAACGTCCGCCACGAGCACGAATGGAAAGTGTGGAAGACCGTCAAGCTGCCCGCCGGCAAAAAGATCCTGCCGGGGGTCGTCAGCCACTCGACCAACCTGATCGAGGACCCCGAGCTGGTCGCCGACCGTATCATCCGCTTCGCCGAGGCGGTCGGCCGCGACAACGTCATCGCCTCGACCGATTGCGGGCTCGGCGGCCGGGTGCACCCGCAGATCGCCTGGGCCAAGCTCAAGACGCTTTCGCAAGGCGCCGCACTTGCGTCGAAACAGCTCTGGCACTGAGCGCAAGGGGAACGAGTCAACGCATAACGTCGTCGGCATCGCTACACGATCAGCAAATCAAGGAACCGCTCATCGGCCCCGAGCGTCGCCGACGGCCCGGCGGCGACCACCTCGCCGCGTTGCATCACCATCACCCTGTCGCAGATGCGCATCGCAAGTTTCGGATTCTGATCGACCAGGATCAAGGCAAGCCGGTTGTGCCGCGTCACGGCGATGAGCGCCTCGGCGAGCGCTTCGACGATCGAAGGCTGCAGTCCTTGCGATAATTCGTCGACAATCAGAAGCCGCGGCCCGGTAGCGAGCGCACGCGCAATGGCAAGCTGCTGCTGTTGGCCGCCGGACAGCGTCCCGGCCGGCTGGCGGGCGCGCCACTTGAGCTCGGGAAACAGCGCGTCAACGTCCACTTCGGTCTGAGCGTAGGCGGAAAGCCGCGCCAGCCGGATGTTCTCGGCCACCGTCAGGCGCGGAAACACGCCGCGGTCGTCGGGCACGTAGGTAATGCCGAGGCGCGCAAATGGCCGAGGATTGCGCGCCGGCAGCGGCTCGCCGTCGACTTTCACTTCGCCGGCGAATCGATCGGCGAGACCGACCAAAGTGCGCAACAGCGTGGTCTTGCCCATCCCGTTGCGGCCGAGCACGGCGAGCGTTTCGCCGGCATCGAGATCGAACGATATGTTCTTGACGATGTGGATCGCTCCATAGCCGCCGGCGATGTCGCGCACTGCGAACAGCATAGCTTTAGGCCAGCCCAAGATAAGCGCGGCGCACTTCAGGATTTGCCGACACCTCGGCCATGGTGCCTTCGCTGATCACCCTACCGTGATGCAGACAGACGACGCGATCTGCGAGGTTGCGGACGATCTCCATGTCGTGCTCGACGCAAATGATGGCGCAGCCGACCTGATCGCGCAACGCCCGCAGCGTCTTGGCGAGTGCATCGGCTTCGTGGCGGGCAAGGCCCGCGGCCGGCTCGTCGAGCAGCAACAGGACGGGCCGCGAGCATAGCGCCATGGCGATTTCGAGCGACCGGCGATCGCTGAGCGACAGCATCTCGACGAGTTGGCCGGCGTGTTCGTGCTCGAGCCGCGCATAGGCTTCCGGCAACGGCACGACCATGCCCGCTTCCTGGCGGGCGAGGATCAGATGCTCGGTCACGGTCAGTCCGGGGAACAGGCTCGGAATCTGAAAGGTGCGCGCCAGGCCCGCGGCGACGCGGCGGTGTGGTGGTGCGGCATCGATACGCTCGCCGCAGAGCGTCACGGTACCGGCGTCGCAAGCGACGGCGCCGGAGAGAATATTAAGGAGCGTGGTCTTGCCGGCGCCGTTCGGCCCGATCAGGCAAACGATCTCGCGCGACTTGACTTGCAAGTTTGCGCCATCGACCGCGATATTTCCGGCGAAGCGCTTGACGATATTCTCTGCCACGAGCGCGTCGCCGCCGCGCTCGCCACGCGGTCCGGCCGGGGCCTTGGCTGCCGGCGTGGTGTCGGCGAGTTGCGGCCCGGTCAGAAACAAACCGGCGATCCCGTTGGGCACCAGCAGGACCGAAAGAATGAACAGCACGCCGAGCAGCAGCAGATAGGAATCGCCCATCGAGCTTGCCAGCACATCCTGGCCGTAGGTCAGAGCGACGGCGCCAACGAAAGGTCCGAGCAGTGTCGCCTTGCCGCCGACCGCCACCCACACCAGCACCTGCGTGGAAAGCACGATGCCGACGCGATCCGGACTGACGCTCGACATCCAGGGCGCCGACAAGCAGCCGGCGATCGCCGACACGGCGGCGCTGAGCGCAAACGCCACCACCCGCTCGCGGAAGATCGGAATACCGAGATGCTCGGCGCGCTTGTCATTGAGCCGGATCGCGGTCAGCCGATTGCCCAGCGGCCGGTTCAGCACGGTGAGCCAGACCACTCCGACAACGCCGACCGAGGCCACGAAGCTGATGTAATAGTACGAGTAAGTCGAGATCAGCGGCGGCACGTAGAGGCCCGAGCTGCCGCCGGTCACCGACCACCAATCGCGCGCGATCTTCTCGGCCAATAACGTAATGGCGAGTGTCAGCACCGCCATGGTCGAGGGATTGGTGGCGCGCCGCAGCCCGACCGCTGCGGTGAAGATTCCGAGCACGGCCGCGAGCCCGACACCGATCGCGCCGCCGAGAAGGGGCGAGCCGTGGTGGACGAGCGCGATCGCGACGCCGTAAGTGCCCAGCCCGAAGAACACCGCCTGACCGATCGAGATGATGCCGGTTCGGCCCCAGGCCAGATCGAGCGCCACGGCGAACAAGCCATAGGTCAGACCGAGGCCGATCAGGCCGACCTTGAATTCGTTGAGGAAAAGCGGGCAGAGCGCCGCTGCCGCGAAAAGGACAAGGCCGACGACGCGACCGGGATTGAATAGTCCGGCCGCGCCCGGCCTGCTGCTCAGAGTGTCAGCACCGAAGGGGCGCCAACGGCTGGTTTCGACCATGCGCGATTTTGGCCCATAAACACCCGGCGCGCCAACGGCGCGAAGTCGCGGTTCAGGATTCGCACTTCAGGTCGTTTTTGACGAAACCGACATCCTTGACGATCTTGTACAGCCCGCCCTTCTGAATCTGAGTGATGTACATCGGGTAATGGGGATTCATCGTGACCGGGTCGATCCTGATCGGCTTATCGGAAAGGATCGTCTTGGCTTGCAGCCCTTTGAAAGCGTTGAACACCGCCTTCTTGTCGTAGGTGCCGGCCTTCTCGACCGCCGCCTTGGCGAAATCCAGCGAATAGTAGGCCGTGGTCGCCACCAGCGGGATCGGGCCTTCGCCGTACTTCTTCTTATAGTCCGCCTTGAACTTGTCGTTGGCGGCGGTCTTGATGTCCTCGCTGTAACGGACGCAGGCGTATTGGCCGTCCACGGCGTCGCCCATGGCCGGATAGAATTCCGGTTGGAGATTGACGCCGGTGAGATGCGCGCCCGGCAACAGGCCGAGGCTTTGCGCCTGCTTGACGAAGCCGATAGCGTCGCCGCCGACCACGCCCGAGTAGATGACGTCGGGTTTGGCCGACTTGATCTTGGCGATGGTGCTCGACCAATCGGCGGTGCCGAGCGGGGCATAGATTTCGTCCAGCACGGTGACGCCAGCCTGTTTCATGTAGGTCTTGGCGACGCCGAGATAGGCGTGCGGAAACGAGAAGTCCGAGCCGATCAGCAGGAACTTCTTGCCGAACTTGTCGGCCATGAACGGCACCAACGGTGCGTTCAGGTCGTATGAGTTCTCGCCCATTTCCACGGTGGTGGAATTGCAGAATGTGAACCAGAAACCGGCTTCCGGAAACAGCACCGGCACGCCTGAGGCCGCACAGAGCTTGCTCGCCACCTCTTCTTCATCGCCCGTGATGGTGCCGATGATTATGTCGACGTTTTCTTCCTGGATGAATTTCTTCACCACAGTGCCGACGACGGCGGGAACGGCTTGCGTATCCTGGGTGACGACCTGGACCGGCTTTCCGGCAATGCCACCGGCGGCGTTGATCGCGTCAACGCCGAGATTGAAGCCGCGTTGCATCGACGTCCCTTCCGGCGCAACCGGGCCAGTGAGCGGTGCGACGAAGCCGATCTTGTAGGGACGCGGTCCGTTGAAGGCGGCGAATGCACGTTTGCCGAGAATGGTGGCAGCGGCGATGCCGGTGGCGCCAGTTGCGAAGGCGCGGCGGGACAACCGCGCAGACAAAATGCCCCGTCCTGTTACCTGCGATTTTCGTTCACTCATGACGCTTCCTCCCTCGCGGTTGTCCAGGACCATGAAATGCCCTGGGGTTTTACGACAATGAGCAGTGCCAACAGTCCGAACAGGATACTCTCGGCCACAGTGATATTGAGATAGGCCTGTAACAGCGTGAAGGTGAATTCGACGGCGACCGCGCCAAGCACCGGGCCGCCGAGCGAACCCGGCTTCGAGATGAGAACGGCAAAAAACGCCGGCGCCAGGAACGACAAACCGAGCGTCGGATTGATGGCGATGGTCGGCGCGATCAGCGCGCCGGCGAGCACCGCCAGCGCGGTCGCCACCGCGAACACCATGGCAAACGTGCGTTGCGGCGAGATGCCGAGCACGGCGGCCATTTCCACATTGTCGATCGAGGCGCGCAGCCGCAGGCCGAGCGACGTGCGATAGACCAGGAGCAAAAGTCCGGCCAGCATGACGATGATGCCGGCGGCGACCACGACGCGATATGCCGGATAGGCCACGTCGCCGATCTCGATCAGCCCTTTGATCGGCGAGTCGATACCCTTTTGCGAAACCGTAAAGATAGTGGCGGCGCCCTGCTCCAACACGATGCCGACACCCCACGTCGCCAACAGCGTCGCCATAAATCCTTTGTCATAAACCCAGCGCAACGCGCCGCGCTCGAGCACGAAGCCGAGCAGAAGTCCGACCACGAACGTGAGGACGAGCGCAACGAGAAACGGCAGCGTGCGCATGGCATACATCGAGTAGGCACCAACCATCATCAGGTCGCCTTGCGCGATGTTCACGATCTTCAGCTCGCCGAGAATGAGGCCGAGACTAAAGGCAACAAGCGCCAGGCCGGCCGATGTCCAGACAAAATCAAGGAAGATTTGCAGCCAAGCGCTCACGTCGGCGTCCCCTCGCGGCAACCGTCAGGTTCACATTTTCGACGCCTGCGGTTTGGCCTTCGAAGCGTTCGGATTTCGAACCCCTTATCCCATTGCGGCATGCGGTCGGCTGCGGTCGACGCATGCAATTCCAATACGCCGTGAGACGAGCCGTGCGATTTTTGAATTATTCCAGCGAATGGCGCGGGGAATGGAATTTTCTCGGGAACCTTCACGAGTACCCTCCCGGCAGGCGGCCTCGTTGCACGCAGGGCCATTTCGCCACCCGTTACAATCAGCACCGACCTTCGCCTGAGTCAACACAAACACAAACCTGGTTTTTAGATGCTGCGACGACACGCGTCGTTTGCAGGTTACCTATGGCCTCAACAATTCCTTCGCATTGCCTCCAGCAAGCGCCGCAACCGTCGCGGCATCGAATCCCTCGACGGACGCGATATGAGCGACGGGGTCATATTCGGCCATGTCGTACGGATAGTCGCTACCCATGAGCACGTGACCGGCGCCGAACACACGAACGAGTTCCGCGAGCTGATAGGATGTGAACACGACACTGTCGACATAGACCCGCTTGAGATAGGCGGTCGGCGGCTGCGGCAACGCGCCGTGGCTGTCGGAGCGTGCGCCCCAGGCATGATCGATGCGTCCCGGATAAGCGCCGAGGTAGCCGCCGCCGTGCACAGCGAGGATCTTTAGCTTCGGATGACGTTCGAGCACGCCGTCGAAAATCAGATAATGCAGCGCAATCGTGGTCTCCAGCGGATTACCGATGACGTTGTTGAAATAGAAGCGCGACAGTCGCGAAGCCTCGGTAAAGCCGTTGGGATGGATCATCACCAGCACATCAAGCTCTTCGGCTTTTTTCCAGAACGGCGCGAACGCCGGATCGGACAATTCCTTGCCGGCAACGTTGGTCAAGACCTCGACGCCGGCAAAGGCGAGCTTTTTGACGCAGCGCTCAAGCTCGCTCGCGGCCTCGTTCGCATCGGGCATCGGCACCGAGCACAGCGGCTTGAGTCGGTCCGGCTTTTGCGCGCAGAACGCGGCAACGCCGTCGTTGACGATCTGCGCGGCCATCACAGCAATGTCGAGCGGCACGGTGTAGTAGCATTGCAGCGGCGGCGGCGCGACGAACTGGATATCCACGCCCATGGCATCGAGGTCGGCGAGCCGCTGTTTGACACCGGCGCGGCTGCTGATGTCAGCCTCCTGTTTGGCGGACAACGCCTTGGTCTCGGGCGTAGCGAAATGGCCGAGCGGGGTGGTCGACCCGTCGAGATGCGGCTCGACGAATTTGGCCGCTTGCGGCACGCCGACGTGGGAATGAACGTCGATCGTCACGCTCTTCGGCCGCAACTCGCGGCCGGGCTTGCCGTGGCGGCGCGCCGCGGTTCGTTCGTATTTGTTCCATTGGTCGGGCATGAGAGGGCATTTCATTTGAGCTGAGCGGGCGGACGACAGTGGACAGACAGCAGATCAGTACAGGTCGTAGCAGGGCTATATTCCATTCTTTATAATCCGTCGTCTGTCATCCGCCTGCGCATCATCCAAAACGGCGCGGCGCCGACCGCGAGACTGAGCAATCCGATCATCGCCGTCGTCTGCGCCAACGGTACCACTGTGCCGTCGGCGAGGAAGCCGTAAAGCTGAGCAAAAGCCGCGCCAGCGAAATTCTGCATGAACACGCCGACGCCGGCCGCGGTGCCGGCAAGCTTCGGATTGGTCGCGAGCGCGCCAGCCTGCGCATAGGGCAGTGAGATGCCCTGCGCGAACGAAATGAAAAATCCAGGCACGAACAATGTCAGAGGCGTCACATGGCCGAAAAGCTGCACGCCCGCTTGCGCCATAACGGCGGCGAGCACGACAAGCGATCCGGCCAGCACCATCGTCTCGTTGGCGACGCGTGTGCCGATGCGGCTGGTGACGAAATTGCCGGCGAGGAACCCGAACGGATACAGCAGGAAATAGAGGCCAAACTCGACGGAAGGCCGATGCAGCATCTCCTTCATCAGGCTCGATGCCGCCGTGGCCGTGACCAGAAACGCGGCGGTGCAGAGGCCGCTCTGCAGCACGAAACAGGTGAAGGTCAGGTGGCGGAACAGTACCACGTAATCGCGCACGACGCTGCGTTCGGCTCCGCGCGACGGCGAAGCTGACGGCGGGTGCGATTCAAACACCGCCCAATAGGCGCCGAGCGCGATCAGCGCGCCGGCACCGATCGCAAAGCCGAACACGCTGCGCCAGCCGAAGGCACCGACCAGAATGCCGCCCGCCAAAGGCGCAACCATGGGGCCGATGGTGTAGGCCATGGTGAGATAGGCGATCGCCTTCACCAAGTTGCGGCCATAAACGTCCTGGGCGATGGCGCGCACCAGCGTGACGCCGCAGCCGGCGCCGACTGCTTGAATGAGCCGGCCGAACACCAGCGTCGTTACCGAATTCGCAAATGCCGAGACGCCGCTGCCGAGAAGAAACAGGCAGAGCCCCGACAGTAGCACCGGGCGACGCCCGTAGCGGTCAGACAGCGTGCCATAGACCAGCGTGGCGAACGCCATCACGAACAGCGCGATGCTGAAGGTGAGCTGCGCCAGCGCCTCGGAAATGCCGAGCGCGATTTTGACCGCCGGGATGACCGGTATGAACAGATGAACCGCGAGGGGCCCGATGAATGAAATCGAAGCCAGCGCCAACGTAAAGGTGGCTGACGGATGACGGACGACAGAGGGCGGATGTTCAAGAGACGCCGGCGCCAAAGACACGCCGTCCAATTCCTTTATATCTTCAACCTTCATTCGCCCCCACGCCTTGCATTGTCCGTCGTCTGTCCTTCGTCGTCTGCCCTCCGTCGTCCGCTCTCAGAACACTCCGAGATGCTGGCGCAGATCGACACCGTCGTTCTTCAATGCCGCAGCGGTTGAGACTACGGCGACGCGGCCCGAGTTGAGAATAACGATGTCGTCGGCGATGTCGAACACAAGCTTCGGGCTCTGCTCCACCAGCACGATGGAGAGCCCGCTCTCCTTCAGCTTGCGGATTGTGGCCATCACCTCGGCGACGATCTGCGGCGCCAAGCCCTCTGACGGCTCGTCCATCAAAAGCACGCGCGGATTGGACATCATGGCGCGGCCGATGGCGAGCATTTGCTGCTCGCCGCCGGATAAATAGCCGGCCATCTGTGCGTGTCGCTCGGCAAGCCGCGGAAACATGGTGAAGATGGTTTCCATGGTCCATGGCGCGTGCGTGGTTCCGGGGATGACGCCGCGCGCGGCGACCATGAGATTTTCACGCACGGTAAGGCTTTTGAATATGCGGCGGCCCTGCGGCACCAACGCGACGCCGCGCGCGGCAATCTCTTCCGGCGGCAGCCGCGTCACTGGGGCGCCGAATACTTCGACGGCGCCGGCACGCGGCGGCAACAAGCCGACGCTGACGTTCATGCAGGTCGACTTGCCGGCGCCATTCCTCCCAAGCAAGCCGAGCAGGTGGCCCTCGCCCAGCTCGAACGACACCTTCTGCAGCACGTGACTGTCGCCGTAGAAAGCGTCGATATCGGCGAGCTTGAGCGCGCTATTCGCCAAGGTAGACCTCCCGGGTGCGCGGATCGGCCACCACTTCGGCGCGGGTGCCTTCGACGATGACCTCGCCGAAATGCAACAGCGTAATACGGTCCACGAGATCGAGCGCGGTATCCATGTCATGCTCGATCATGATCACGGTAACGTCGCGCGGGATGCTTTTGAGGAGTTCGCGCACGTCGCGGCGCTCGTCGATCGACAAGCCGGCGAACGGCTCGTCGAGCAGCAGCACGCGCGGCTCTTGCGCCAGCGCCATGGCGATCTCGACCCGCCGCTTTTCGCCATAGGATGTCTCCGCCAGCGGGCGGCCGGCCATGTGTTCGAGGCCGACGCGGCCGAGCGCGGCGCGCGCCCGCGCCATCAGGTGCTGCTGGCGACTGAGCCTGGTGAACGGATTCCAGCGCAGCGTCGACAGACCGAGCAGCGCCAACATCGCATTATGCAGAATGGTATCGCGCGGGAACAACGTGATGATTTGATAGGTGCGCGCCATGCCGAGATGGGCGCGCTTGCGACTCGCCGTCCGGGTGATATTGCGGTCGAACAGCAGCACTGCGCCGGAATCGGGCGCAAGCTCGCCGGTGATAAGATTGAACAGCGTGGTCTTGCCGGCGCCGTTCGGCCCGATGATCAACCGCCGCTCCCCGGGTTCAACGCTGAGATTGACGTTCGTGGTGACACGCAGACCCCCGAACGATTTGCTCAAGGTCTTGACGGCGAGCGCGCTCATAACCTCGGCCCCCCGATCGGCGTCGCCGATGCCCGATCCGACGGCGTCGGCTTGCGCCCACGCGCCGCGCGCCAGATGGCGCGGCCGAATCGCACGCTGCCGGGAACCAAGCCTTCCGGCATGAACACGACGATGGCGACAAAGATGGCGCCGAGCATGAAATTCCAGCGCGTGATATAGGCGCTGACCACGTTCTGGACGATAACGACCAGCGCCGAACCGACGACCGGACCGAACAGGGTTCCCGCACCGCCGGCGATCGCCATTAGGAGCCCAGCCGCCGACGCCGGCAACGCCAGCGCCTGCGGACTGATGAATTCGTTGTAATAGACGAACAGAATGCCGGAAACGGAGCTGAGAAAGCCCGAGAACAGAAACGCCAGAAAGCGGATCATCCAGACGTGGTAGCCAAGGGCGTTCATCCGTCGCGGCTGGTCGCGCGTGCCGGCGAGTGCTGCGCCGAGCGGTGAGCTCACGAAAATGGCCATCGCCGCCATGGCGAGGAGAAAAACAATCAGCGTCGCGTCGTAGAAACCGCGCGGCGACGCCAGCGACAGGCCGAACGGCGCCGGACGCGTCGTCACGCTGATACCATTGTCGCCGTTGGTCACGCTGATCCAACGATAGGCCAGTCCCCAGATGATCTCGCCGAGCGCCAGCGTGATCATAATGAAGGTGATGCCGACCGAGCGCAGCGCCACGGCGGCAAAGCCCGCAGTTGCAATGAGACCGCCGATCAACGCAGCGACGATGGCGACGGTATGGCCGTACCCCGCAGCCAGCACGTTGGCGACAATATAGGCGGCAATGCCGAACAACCCGGCGTGGCCGAGCGACACCAGCCCGGCATATCCGACAAGAACATCGATCCCGAGCGCGAAAATCGCGTAGAGTAGGATTTGACTGGCGATGTTGATGTAATAGTCCTCGCTGATCACAAACGGCAATGCGACCAGGACAACGATGCCGGCAACGATGGCCGCGCGCCTCGATGACATCACAGGATCTGGCCCCCGAACAAACCCTGTGGACGTACGACCAGAACGATCACCATCGGCAAGAATAAAACGAAATAGGCGAGTTCCGGCAGCAAGGCCTGACCGAAATTATAGATAAAGCCGATAAGGATGCTGCCGACGAACGATCCCAACAGGCTGCCGGTGCCGCCGAGAATGACGACGACGAGCGCAAGCGGCAGCATGTCCTGATCGAGACCCGGATAAACCGAGAGGATCGGCGCACCGATCATTCCGGCGAAGCCTGCCAGCCCGGCACCCAGCCCGAACACAATGGTGAAAAGCTGCGAGACCCGGATGCCAACGACTCGCGCCATTTGCGGATCGTCGACGCCGGCTCGGATCTTGGCGCCGAGCCGCGTGCGATCGAGCATGAGCCAAAGCACGACGGCGAACACGACGGCAATGCCGATAACCGCCACGCGGTAGAGCGGGAATACCGCTGGGCCGGCGCGCACGAAGCCGCCGAGACCTTCCGGAGTCGCCACCGAGATCGGATCGCCACCCCATCCCATCAGGCACAGATCGGCAACCATGAGCGAAACGCCGAGCGTGACCAGCACTTGGGCCAGCGGTTGGCCGGCAAGTCGTCGGAGCAGAAGCCGCTCCATCACTGCGCCGAGCACGGCTACTTCGATCGCGCTGAGGATGGCGGCCACCCAGAAGTCCGACGTGAAGCCGAGCGCACCGGAGAGGAACGTGCTGCCGAGATAGGCGCCGACCATGAACATCGAGCCATGCGTCAGATTGGGAATGCGCATCAGCCCGAAAATCAGGGAAAAGCCGGCCGACAGCAAAAACAACAGACCGCCAAAGGTAATGCTGTTGACCGTCAGCAGCAGCCAGAAACTCATTTGCGCCGCCCTTTCAGCTTCCGGCTACTACAGGGATTCTGCTTCGTCGGCCGGACTACGCGCAATCCGGGATCAGCCGCAAATTGGATCGCGGATTTCGTCCTGCTCAATCCCTACCACCGCAGCTTAACACTTCGTCAGCGGCGGATAGTCGCGCGAATAGACCGGATGGGCGAGAAACTCCTTTTCCGGCCAAGTCCAGAATTGGCTGACATTCTCGTATTTGTGAATGGTCTTGTTCCAGAGCTTAAGACCGTATTTGGCGCCCTCCTTGACGGTGCGCCGAATGTAGATGGTACCGATCACGTTGTTGAGGTGATCGAACCTGATCGGCCCGCGCGGCGTGTCGGTGAGATTGACCGACTTGAGCGCCGCCATGAACTTCTCGCGGTCGCTGGAATCGCCGCCGGCTGCTTTCAGGCCGGCATCCAGCACCTGGCAATTGCCGTAGAGCAGAGCCGCGTACTGGCCGGGAATGGCGTCATAATTTTTGAGCATGCCGTCGATAAAGCGCTGATTGGCGTCGCTTTCCAGATCGAGCGTATAAGGCGCGGCGCTGACCAGCCCCAGCGCTTCGTCGCCGAAGCTCTTGAGCAAGAAATCGTCGGCGCCGGCCTCACCGGCGATGACCTGATATTTGAGGCCGGCAGCGGCGTACTGCTTCATGAAACGTGGCGGGTTAGACCCGGCGAAGCCCTGGCAGACACCGTCGCAACCGCTGATCTGGGCAAGATAGGGCGTATAGTCGGGCGTCACCAAAGGCGGCCACAGCTTATTGACGACGCAACCGCCCTCCTTAGCAAACGACGCCTGAAAGCCGCCCATCTGCTCGTAACCGAAGGCGAAGTCCTCAGAGATGGTGATGACGCGCTTGAGCTTCAATTCCGTCGCCGCATAATGACCGAGCGGCTGGGTCGCCTGCGACGAGGTTGCCGAGGCGCGCAGCAGATAAGGATTCGGCGTGCGCTGGGTGAGGTTGTCGGCCGCCGCCAGACTCAGCGTCGGCATCTTCTTCTCGATGACGTAGGCGCTGATGGCATAAAGTTCGAACGCGGCAAGGGGACCGAGAATGACGTCCACCTGATCGCGCTCGATCAGTTCCTGCGCTTTGGTCTTGGCGCCGGCCGGATTTCCTCCGGTATCGCCGGAGATGAAGTCGACCTTGCGGCCGCCAAGCGTAAAGTTCTTCTCCTTAAGATAGGTCAGTACACCCTGCTCCATCAGGATGCCGCCCGCGGCGAGCGGTCCGGTCTTCACTGTGAGCAGGCCGAGCTTGAACGGCGTGGCTTGCGCGACCGCCGGCATCGGGAAACCGTTCAGCGCGACCGCAGCGCCGGCCGCGCCGCCGGCGAGCAGCGCGCGGCGACTGACTTTGCGTGACATGGCATCCTCCCCTTGTCGTCATTCCATCCCGGGGCGCCGCCAACTGGTCCGGCCCGAAGTGGCCGGTTGGATGACAAGCTCCGTGGCGAACCCGGAACCCAATATCCTCAAGCGTCGCGGTTATGGATTCCGGGTTGCGGCCTGCGGCCGCGCCCCGGAACGACCTTCAGCACTTCGTCAGCGGCGGATAATTGCGCGAATAGACCGGGTGCGCGAGGAATTCCTTTTCCGGCCAAGTCCAGAACTGGCTGACATTCTCATAGGTGTGGATGGTCTTGTTCCAGAGCTTAAGTCCGTACTTGGCGCCCTCGGTGCCGATGCGTCGGATGTAGATGTTGCCGATCACGTTGTTGAGGTGATCGAACTTGATCGGTCCGCGCGGCGTGTCAGTGAGGCTGACCGACTTGAGCGCCGCCATGAATTTCCGCTTGTCGCTGGCGTCTCCTCCCGCCACCTTCAGCCCGGCATCGACCACCTGGCAATTCACGTAGAGGCCGGCAGCGTAGAATCCCGGAATGACGTTGTAGTTCTGCATGATCTCGCTGACGAAGCGCTGGTTCGGCTCGATGGGATTGTCGAGCGTGTAGGGGCAGGCACTGACCAAGCCGACCGCCTCGTCGCCGAAGCTCTTGAGCAGGGCATCATCGGCTCCGGTTTCGCCGGTCACCACCGGATATTTGAGGCCGGCGCTGGCGTACTGCTTCATGAAGCGCAGCGGGTTCGACCCGGCGAAGCCCTGGCAGACGCCGTCGCAGTCGCTGATCTGCGCGATGTACGGCGTGTAATCGGGAGTGACGATCGGCGGCCACAGCTTGTTGACGACGCAGCCGCCATCCTTCTGGAACGCCGCCTGGAAGCCGCCCATCTGCTCGTAGCCGAAGGCGAAGTCCTCGACGATGCAGATCACGCGTTTGAGCTTGAGCTCGGTCGCCGCGTAGTGTCCCATCGGCTGCATCGCCTGCGAGGAGGTTGCGGAGGCGCGCAGCAGATACGGGTTCGGCGTGCGCTGGGTCAGATTGTCGGCCGCCGCGAGACTCAACGTCGGCATCTTCACCTGCTGCACGTACTCGTTAATCGCATACAGTTCGAAAGCGGCAAGCGGGCCGAGGATGACGTCGACCTTGTCGCGCTCCACCAGTTCTTGCGCCTTGGTCTTGGCGCCGGCCGGATTGCCGCCGGTATCGGCGGAGATGAAATCGACCTTGCGGCCGCCCAGCGTGTAGTTTTTTTCTTTCAGATAGGTGAGGACGCCCTGTTCCATCTGGATGCCGCCCTGGGCGAGTGGCCCGGTCTTCACCGTGAGCAAGCCGAGCTTGAATGGAGCGGCCTGTGCGATGGCCGGCGCCGGGAAGCGTGTCAGCGCGGCCGCCGCGCCGACCGCAGTGCCTGCCAGAACCGTGCGGCGGCTCAATTTTCGAGGCGTGGATTTGCCAAACATTGCAGTACTCCCCTCCGGCGCCCCCATTACAGCGAGGCGCATTCGTTGCTCTTGCCCGTCGCGCTCCCACGCAACGGCCGGTTTAGCCTATCATCCAATAAGCCGTTTTGTTCGTAAAGTCCGCTATTGTCGCGGGTTAACCCATTTTGACTATTTTTTCTTCTCGGGGATGACAGGTAAGAGCAGATAGGGCCGCGCGGCACCGCCGAAATGCAGCTCGGTGATGCCGCCGAATATTGCCGCCGGCCGGTCGCGTGGATCGTCATGCAGGAACGGCCCACAGCCGGTCAACTCGTTCTTGAAATTCGACTGCCGACCGCCGCTACCGCCGGGATAGATATAATCCCTACCGCGCACCGACAGGCCGATGCGGTATCCGCGCGGCACCACGATCGAGGTCGGCCAGATTTCGATTTCGAGCGGCACCGCTTGACCGGGCTTCAAGGGCTGCTTGCGCGTATGGGTGTGATAGGGCCGGTAGGGTTTTGACAGTTTTCTGTCGAGCTGCCGGTGCGAGGCGCGCAGCCAACCCTGCCCGATCGGCGTGTGCGGATCGATGGCGCCCTGAAACACGACTTCCTTCAGGTCAGGCGTGAAAACCCGCAGCACGGCGAAAATATCGGCGTCGGCGGTCGAGGACGAGACATAAAGTTTGAGCGCGCTCGGTCCGGTGATTTCGGTTTCCTCGGCGAGCGGCGGGGTCAGAAAAGTCACACCATCGCCCATGGCGTCGAAATGAATCGTGCGGCGTTTCGTGCCGCCCATTTTGGCCGGCCACGCGTCGAGCGAGCAATTGGCAGGATCGAGATAAAAGCGCGTCCATTTGGTGCGTCTGAGTGGCCACTCCCTCTCGGTGCGCTCGACGAAGCGATCGACGCGCCGCACCTGGAGCTGCACCGGCGGCTGCTTTTCCCAGTCGTTGTCCTTGCCGTGCAGGAAATGATCGAAGAAGCGCAGCTGCAAGGTTCTGCCGTAATCCGTATAGAAATGCGTCCAGTGCTCGATGCCATGCGCCTCCAGCCACTTCTGCTTCGACGCCGCGCGGACAAAGCCCTCGAAATTGCCGCGCGGGTGCAGCCCCTGCCCGCCCCAATTGGCGGCAGACAGAAACGGCACCTTCACTTTCGACCACACCGGCGAACGCGCGCGGTGGTAGGCGTCGTCGAGCGGATGGGCAAAAATATCAGCGCCGAAATCACTGCGGTTCTTGGTCAATTCCGGCTCGGCTAGAATCTCCGGTCCGCACACCAGTTCGCCGTGGACGCGGCTGCGCTTGCCGCGTTCGCCCGCGCCATATTGCACGGTCTTGACCTGCATGTCGTACCAGTTCTCCCAAAACGTGCAGAGAATGCCGCCGTGATGGGTCATGTCCCGATACCAGTCGGCGGCGCCCTCCCAGATGCACATGGCCGCGAGGTGCGGCGGCTGCAGCGATGCCACGTGCCATTGATTGATGCCGTAATAAGAGATGCCGTTTAAGCCCACCTTGCCGTTCGACCATGGCTGCACCCCGGCCCATTCGATGCAGTCGTAAAAATCTTTGGTCTCACGCGGCGCGAAATGATCGATCACGCCGGGCGAGCAGCCGGCGCCGCGCGAGTCGACGCGCACGCAGGCGTATTCGTGCGGCACCCACTTCTCCGGATCGACCACTTCCCAGCTCTGATAGAGGTTGCTCGATCCGGTGGTGACGTCGGGGTGCTTTTCGGCCATGCGCGCCCAGGCGGTCGGATAGCCGTCCTGGAACGCGAGCCCCTTGGAATAGGGGCCGTAGCTCAAGATCACCGGATAGCGACCCTCGGCAATCGGGCGGAAGACATCGGCGCGCAGCACCAGGCCGTCATCCATCGTAATCGGGACGTCCCAATTGATACGCATGTCGTCGCGGGTTTCGCTGCGCGGCCGATGCGTCTTGCGGTCACCCGCAGCCTCCGCCATGCGCACTTCGCCTTCGAGCGATGACATGCCTTCTCTCCCGGGTTGTTATTCTCACAAGCTTAACAAGTCGAACGAAGGAGGCGAAGCGGATCCGGCAAGGAAAATGCACGAAGCCGGACCGCACGCTCCATCGACACGAGAAATGCTCGCCGTTATGAATCGTTGCACGGCGATCCAAAGTCGGCGGATCTGGGAAAGGATACGGCACCATGAGCGAGCGGCCCAAGCTTTCGTTCAGTCA
>JASHRW010000181.1 GCA_030037065.1 Xanthobacteraceae bacterium | reverse complement strand
CGGTCAATTAGTTGGCGGTGCCGACCTTGATGAATTTCGGGAACTTGAGCTTGGCGTTGGCAAGGTTTGCCGGCCACACGTTGACCTGCTTGCCGTCCTGCCATTGCAGCATCAGTCCCGGGATGAAGGATGCGCCGATCTTGAGCGCGTGCGGATTGGGCGTATCCCGGCCTTTGAATTCGATGCGGCCGATAGTGCCCACCCAGTCGGTCTTTTCCAGCGCCGCGACGAGCTTGTCGGGATCAGTCGAACCGGCGCGTTTGATCGCATCGGCGATGTAATAGACCTCGTCATAGGCAGTGTAGCCGCAATAGGACGGCAGATTGCCAAAGCGCTTCTGGAACGCCGCGACAAACGGCAGGGTCTTGGGAGTGACGGCGACCCCGGGGCCCGAAACGGCCTGGTAAAGCACGCCTTCGGTGGCGCCGTTGGTGTCGGACCAGAACGTCGAATTGGTCGCCTGCGAGGAGATGCCGAACATCGGGATCGGTACTTCCTGCTGCTTCCACTGCACGGTCGGTTGCGTGCCGACGTGCGAAATGCCGGTGATCATCACGTCAGCCTTTTCGCCTTCGATCTTGTTGAAGATCGGGGTGAAGTCCGTCGTGTCGGGCGAAAAGCGGATGTGGTCCACGACCTTGAGCCCGATCTGCGGCAGGCATTTAAGATATTCGGCGTCGAGCGGGGTGGTCCAGGCGGCGTCTTCGCTCATCACCACCGCGGTCTTCATGTGCAGGTCCTTGACCAGCAGATCTTTGGCGGCGTCGCAGACTTGGTCGGCAAGGCTGGTCGAGGTCAGATAGCCGTGGAACGTGTATTTGAGATGGTCGTAGTCCTTGGCGATGTTTTGCGTGATGACGTCGGAGGCGGCGCCAGGGGTCACCATCACGGTCTTCAGGCGGCCGGTCCACGGCTCGAGCGCGAGCACCACTTCGCTGATGTAGCTGGCGATGACCGCATTGACGTGATCCTCGGTGGCGGCGCGCTGGAAGGCGCGCACTGATTCGGCGGCGGAGGAGTGGTTGTCGTAGGAAATGATCTGGATCTTGCGGCCATTGACGCCGCCTGCGGCGTTGATTTCGTCGGCGGCGAGCTGCGCGGCCTGCGGGATTGACGAACCTGCGACCGATTGAGCCTCGGCAATCACGCCGATCTTGATCGGCCCGTTCGATTGCGCGAGCGCAGGCGTTGTCAGCGCGAGCGCCGCAAAGGCGGCACTGCCGGCAAGCATCGCGAGCGTCGGCGCGAACGAGCCGCGTCGGTCAAGTTTGTTCATTATGTATCTCCCCTTCTTTTGCAGTCCTCGGCCCGAAGACGGTGGCCTGTTGCGCAGTCTATCGCACCGATCTTTTCCGACAAGTCGGGCCCCGTCACGCGAAATTTAGTGGCATGGCAAAGCCGCCCGCTCTCGACGGGCTGGCATCTTCCCGCTTGATCGAACGGGCAACGCCGCGTGATTGGTGGGACCACGATTGACGGACGCACTCCTTCGCGCATAGCCTGTGAGGTGACGGTTCCCTCTGGGGATCAAAAGGGAACGCAGTGCGGGCGATCCGTTGCCCCATGCTGCGGCTGCCCCCGCAACTGTAAGCGGCGAATCTTCCGCCAAGTGTCCACTGGAATCTCGGGTTCCGGGAAGGCGGCGGAAGGTGGTGAACCGCGAGCCAGGAGACCTGCCGTCAGCCGTGGTCATGCGCGAGCGCTGTCGGTCGGGGTGTACTGGCGGTAGGCGACCCAATCATCTGCATCGGATGAGCGGGACACCAGTTCGCGGTGACGTGCCACAGGGCGTGCCACCCGAGGTGTCCCATGTTTTGCTCCATCGCCGCTATCGTGCGCAGCGTCGGCTGCGCCGCTCGTTATCCTGTGTCGCGTTTGATTCTCCTGTCGACATCAGCCTTCTTTGCGGGCGTTGTGATGGTACCGGGCGTCTGCGCTGCACAAACAGCACCGGGTAATCAAACAGCGCAAAACAATAGCCGGCTTCCCGCCGTCAACGTTCGAGCGCCGCGAACCAAACCACGAGCGGGCAAGAAGCCGGGCCGCCGGTCAACCGCAACGTCCAAGCCGGCGCCGACCGGACCTGCGCCCACGTCCGCAAACGCGCAGCCGCAGTCGGCTCCGCTCAGCGGCGTCCCAATGACGCCGCTGAATTCGGTCGCGGGCAGCGCCAGCCGGCTGGGATTGCCGGTCGTTGAAACGCCGGCCAGCGTCGACATCGTCACGCAGCAGACCATGCAGGACCAAGGTTATCGGACTACCAGCGAAATCGCCAACGGCGCGGTCGGCGTATTGGACCTCGACTCGTCGGGCGCGCCGGCCAATTTTTCGATGCGCGGCTTCACCTTCGGCGAGGTGAACGTTCTCTACAACGGAATTTCGATCGGTGTGGCAGACGACACGACGCGCGTGATGGACACGGGCAATCTCGCTCAGGTCGAGTTCCTGAAAGGCCCGTCGGCGCTGATGTCGGGAATCATGGCGATCGGCGGCTCGGTCAACTACGTCAACCGGCAACCGACCGCCGGTCCGATCCAGAACGAACTTGACCTGTCGCTGGATTCGCTTGGCACGTTCCGCTCGCATTACGGCTCGGGCGGCAGCACCGGCGTTCCGGGTCTCGATTATCGCTTCGACGCGGTCGGATCGAGCATCGACAGCTTCATCGACGGCGATTGGCGGGACCTGACCGACCTCGCGACGCAATTCAATTATCACGTCAACCCTGCGCTCACGACGTTCGTGGCCATCGATTACAAGAAGGATTCCGGTCACGCCTACTGGGGCACTCCGCTGGTGCCAACATCGTTTGCCGGCGCGAACGCGGTGAACGGCGTCGTGTCCGGCACGGCGGTCAGCACGTTTTCCGGCGACAATCTCGGGCCGGTGACGATCGACGGGCGCACGCTGACGACCAATTACAACGTTGCCGACAATGCCACCGGCGCCCAGGAGCTGTGGCTGCGCAGCGGATTCGAATGGACGCCGCTCGCCAATGTGACTGTGAAAGACCAAGTCTATTATTATCAGGCCCAGCGCAATTGGCTCGACAGCGAGACCTACGCCTATGACGATGGCGCTGAATTCGCAGCCGGAACAATCGACCGCGATCGGTTTTTCGTCGATCACAATCAACACGTCGTCGGCGACAATCTCGATTTCTTGTGGGACTCTCGCCTGTTCGGCATGGACAACCGGCTCGCCGCCCAACTGCAGGTGAGCGGAGACTGGATCACGTTCACGGAGGAGGGCGATCCGAACGATTACCCGTACGACAATGTCGCTGTGGCCGATCCGGTCCAGGGATTTTACGGCCCGGAGTTTCCGGATATCCGGAATAAGCAGCTCGATGATGTCGCCGGCGCGGTGGAAGACCGCCTGAAGATCACGCCCGAGTTCGCGCTGATCGGCGGTATTCGCGTCGACGATTGGACGCTGAACAGCAACGGCGTCGATTACGATGGCTCGATCCCAGCCGGCGAGCCGTTCAGCCAAACCTGGAAGCCGGTCTCCTATCGCGCCGCCTACACCTACGAACCGATCCCCAACCT
>JASHRW010000180.1 GCA_030037065.1 Xanthobacteraceae bacterium | reverse complement strand
AATGTGAATAGAATCGACGTATACCAGTTCAGACGATCAGTCACGTCCACGTTTTCAATGCCGCGGCCGACATAGCCGAGCAGGTGGAGGTGATCGTTCAGATCGTAACGTACGCCGATGCCGACCGAAGTCGTATCCTGCCCGCCGATCGTGTCGGCGGTCTGATGGAAGATTTCGAGGCCGACCTGCAGGTCAGTTTTGATTTGATTGGTGACCCTGGTTGGAGAAAGATTTGGGGCAAATGGTCGGCGTTCACCTGTCTTCTGATTGCCGCAGCGCGCCGGCCGACATCCGGGCCTATCGCAGGGTGCGCCATCCCCTTGAGCGGCGAGCGCGTCCGCATCACGCGGGGCGGCGCCACTCACGAATATGCCACCAGATCACCGCGCCGATTCCGACAACGATGCCGGCAAGCAGCAGAAAAATAAAGGCGCTGTTTTCGACCCAGGCGATGGCCGGGATACCAAGCGCCATGATGAGGCCGAGCAGACAAACCTGCCAGGACAGCACGTGCACACCGGCCGTGAAGGTGCCGAGCGCCAGCAAGGTGAAGATGGTGAGTCCGGTCGTGCTGGCGGTAAAAATGCGCTGCACGCTCGACAACAATACGATGTTCATCACGACGAGAAAGGCGAGCCAGTGCAGCACCTGCTTGGCGATCAGCCATAGCCGCGCGCGGCTGTCGGCAGCGTGGTGCCATCCGGCGCCGACGCAGAGCAGCGCGATGAGCGGCGCGAGGATTTCCCAGTAGCCGGTGATCGGCTGTTTGGAAAAACTGATATAGGCGACCCCGAGCAGGGTGAGCACCAAAACGATGCTGAAGGGCAGTTCCCGAATCCAAAAACTCAAACGGCGCGCCGGCGAGTGAATCTGCGGAGCGCTTGCGGAAGCCGGATCCGAATCGGCAGCGCTCATCGCGACCGCTCCAAATGTTCGACCAGCAATCTCAGTGCTCAAGAGTAAATCACGGATAGAGCCAACGCCACCGGGAATATGGGCTTGCGCTGCAGTTTGTGCGTCTAGCGGCCGATGCGCCGCACGCCGGTCACTTCGCTTTCGCTCGCGCCAAAGCGCGCGATCGCCTCGCCGAGCGGCTCGACGGCAACAGCCATGTGGAATGCGTTGGCGTGAATGAGACTGTGTCGGTCGCGCACAACGGCGACGTGGCCTTTCCAGAAGATCAGGTCGCCGCGTTTGAGATCGGAATGATCGCGCGCCACCATCGCTGGCGTCCCGAGGGCGGCTTCCTGCATATCGCTGTCGCGCGGGCACGCAATACGGCACGCCGTGAGCGCGACCTGCACCAAACCCGAACAGTCGAGCCCGAGCGCGGTCTTGCCGCCCCACAAATAGGGCACGCCGAGGAAGCGCTCGGCCACCGCGACGAAATCGGATGCGAACTCGCCGATGGGCTGAAGATGCGCGGCCGGGACGTAGCCGCCTGCCACTGTGACCGCGAGGCGGCTCTCGATGCGTGCGATGGCGATCTTGGCGCCGAGCGGAAGTGCTTCAACGGGCGGCAATTTGATCGAAGGTCCGGGAAACACCAGCGTCCGCAACGCTGCGACCTTGTGGGTCGGCGGCGCGCCGGGTCCCGCCAGCGCGCTCGCGGGCAACCAGCCGACATAGAGGTCCGTTGCGAGCTGGCCCCAGGCCCAGCCTTCCTCAGTCTCATCGTAGATGGTGACCCGCTCGCCTTTGAGCGCCTCGGTCAACAGCGCCGCGTCGGGCCACGGCTCGACCCGCAGCGGCGCTTGCGGCGCGATGATTTCAAATACACGGCCTTCGACATAGCGCGCTGCTTGTACCTTGCCTTGCAGATGCTTCGCCGCGAGATCGCCGCGTGCCGGCGTGATGCGAGGGTCGAAGGCGCCCATCGCGGTGCCAATCAGCCGTAGCGATCGGCGAGCAGCGCAAAGAGCGCGCGCGCCGCCTGACATTCGCCACCCTCGGGTCGGCCCGGCTTGGCGGACGGTGTCCAAGCGAACACGTCGAAATGCAGCCATGACTTGACCGTCACGAACTTGCGCATGAACAAGGCCGCAGTGATGGCGCCGCCCTGGCTGCCGCCGACATTGTTGGTGTCGGCGACTTTCGATTCGAGCATGGCCTCATACGGCCGCCACAGCGGCAGTCGCCAGAGTGGATCGTTCTCCGCGGCAGCGCATTGCATCAACTCGTCGGCCAGCGTGTCGTCGTCGGTGAAAAACGGCGGCACGTCGGGGCCGAGCGCGACGCGGGCGGCACCCGTCAGCGTGGCGAAATCGGCAATCAGCTCCGGCTTGTCTTCGTCGGCGAGAGCGAGCGCGTCGGCGAGAATGAGTCGACCCTCCGCGTCGGTGTTGCCGATTTCGACCGTAATGCCCTTGCGCGAGGTGTAAATGTCGCGCGGCCGGAAGCTTGCCCCGGCGATCGAATTCTCAACCGCCGGAATGAGGACGCGCAGCCGCACCTTCAGGCCGTTCGCCATGATCATGTGCGCGAGCGCCAGCGCGGTGGCGGCGCCGCCCATGTCCTTCTTCATGTTGAGCATGCCGGACTCGGGCTTGATGTCGAGGCCGCCGGTGTCGAAACAGACGCCCTTGCCGACGAGCGTCACGCGCGGATCGGTGACTCCGCCCCATGTCATGTCGATCAGCCGCGGCGCGGCAGCAGCCGCACGGCCGACGGCGTGGATCAGCGGAAAATTCCGCGCCAGCAAATCGTCGCCGATGATGGAATCGATCGCCGCGTCTTGGCGCGCGGCGAGGCCGCGTGCAGCTTCCTCGAGTTGCGCCGGTCCCATGTCGTTCGCCGGCGTGTTGATGAGGTCGCGCGCCAGCGTGACGGCTTCAACGGTGCGTTGCAGATCGTCGCGGTCGAGACTTTGCGGCAGATCGAGCGTGATCTTGCGTGCTTCGGCCTTGCGGTAGCGCGTGAAGCGATAGAGGCCGAGCGCAATGGCAAGCGCCGCCAGCCGCGCGTCATGCGGTTCGTTGGCAAAGCGGTAGACGCCGTCCGGCAAGTGCTGCGACAGCCGGCCGGGAAGAAATAAATCCTTCGGTTCGCCGCTTTCTTCAATGCCGAACAGGACGCCGCCGAGCCCGCTTTTGCCCGGCAGCAGCAGGTGCCGTCCGGGCTGAGGCCGAAAACCGGCGGCATCGGCGAAGGCGGTGGGCTCGGCGCCAATGCGTGTTCGCACATCCGCGAACGTTTGCGCGGTGACAAACCAGATCGGCAGCGCGTTCGTCGTTCCGCGCGCAATGAAGACGCAATCCATTGCGGACCCTGCTAGCATGAAGAATGGACGGGAGCCAGAAGCCGGACTACGCTCGGCCCCGTTGGCGGCGCTCGATCTGAAGGTGGCTGTGCCGTATGCCATAGGCTGCGTAGACCACGAGCCCGATCGCCAGCCAGACGGCAAAGCGAAGCCAGGTCGCGAGCGGCAGGCCGAACATCAGAAACAAGGACGAAGCGGCGCCGAGCGGCGCCACGGCGTAGACCGCAGGCGCGCGGAACGGCCGCGCCAGGCGGGGTTCCCTGATGCGCAGGAAGAGGACGCCGAGACAAACCAGCATGAAGGCGAAGAGCGTGCCAATACTGACGAGTTCACCGACCAAGCCGATCGGCAAAATCCCAGCGAAGATCGTCACGATAACGCCGGCGACGATCGTGGTGATGTAGGGCGTGCGGTAGCGCGGGTGGATCTTTCCGACAGTCCGCGGAAACAATCCGTCGCGCGCCATCGAATAGACGATTCGCGCCTGGCCGAGCAGACCGACCAGAATGACCGAAGTCAGGCCGAGAATGATGCCGAGTTTGATGATGGGAGCGAGCCACGTCAGCCCGATGGCGTTGACGCCCGCCGCGATCGGGTCGGCGACGTTGAGGCGGTCGTAGGGGACGATCCCGGTCAGCACGAAGCCGACCGCGATGTAGAGAACGGTGCAGACGACGAGCGATCCGAGGATGCCGATCGGCATGTCGCGTTTGGGATTCTTCGCCTCCTGCGCGGTCGTGGAGACGACATCGAAACCGATATAGGCGAAGAACACCACGGCGGCGCCACGGACGACGCCGCTCCAGCCGAAGACGCCCGGACCCTGGTTGGAAGGAATGAACAGGCCCTGCGGGTTGCTCGGCGTCACCCAATGCGCGGTCGAGACGAACGGCGCGGCGGCGGCGATGAATGCGACAACGATCGCGAGCTTGACGGCGACGATGACGTTGTTGACCCGCGCGGATTCGCGAACGCCGACCACGAGCAGCGCCGTGATCGCGACGATCACCGCCATCGCCGGCAGATTGATGACCGCGCCGGTCGCGTGCCATCCGCCATGGGCCGCATCGAATGAAAACGGCGAGCTGGCATAGGCCGGAGGAATGACGATACCAAAGTCCTTGAGCAAGCTCACCACATAACCCGACCAGCCGATGGCAACGGTGGTGGCGCCGAGCGCGTATTCCAGAACCAAGTCCCAGCCGATAATCCAGGCGATGAGTTCGCCCATGGTCGCATAGGCATAAGTGTAGGCGCTGCCGGCGATCGGGATCGTCGAGGCCATCTCGGCGTAGCAGAGCCCGGCGAACGCGCACGCGATGCCCGCGAATGCGAACGAGAGAGTGATCGCCGGGCCGGCATTGGCCGCCGCGGCATGACCGGTGAGGACGAAAATGCCGGCGCCGACGATCTCGCCTATACCTAGCGAAACGAGATTGACGGCTGAGAGAGTGCGCTTGAGCGGCACGCCGTCATGCGTCGTCAGCGCCTGCCCCTCCGGCTCGTTCGCTTCCGCCTCCAGCGCTGCGATCGACTTGTGTAGCCAAATGCTCGCCATGAGATGATCTCTTGCGGCAATTCTTCGGACATAGCGGAAACGAGAGCGGTGGAACTATCCCGATCTCAGCCGCAAGGCAAAACTGCGGCTTGCCGAACAAATACGCGGCCCTTCAGCGATCCGTCTGCGTCATCTGATCCATCGGCATCATTCTCTCATCCAAGTGATTCATGATCCAAATCGAGCCGCCGATGATGAGGACGACGATGAGAATGCCGAAGGCAAGTGCCAACACGTTGTTGGTGTTGTCCGGGGCCGTCGTCAAATGCAGGAAGAACACCAGATGCACGCCGATCTGCGCGATCGCGAGCACCACCAGAGCCACGGCAATTCCCGGCGACCAAATCAGATTGGTGTGAAGCATGAGGAACGACGCGACGGTGAGTAGCGCCGCCAGCACGAAGCCCATGAGATAGCCTTGGATGCCCTCGCGGATGGAATGATCGGCCGCGTCCATGAAACCGGGGGCGACGTCGCCGAGATTGCCTTCGTCATCGACGTGTTGCTCATCGGTCATCGGCCCTCTCCTATCAGATAGACGATCGTGAACAGCGCAACCCAGATAATGTCGAGCATGTGCCAGAACAGATTGAAGCAGACCAGCCTGCGCATGATGGAGGGGCGAAAGCCCTTGAAGAAGACCTGCGCCATCATCGTACCGAGCCAGAGCAGTCCGGCGGTAACGTGGCAGCCGTGGCAGCCGACCACGGCGAAAAAGGAGGACCAGAATGCACTGGTCTGCGGCGATGCCCCGCGCGCGACCATCCCGGCAAAGTCGTGCGCTTCCAGGAGCAGGAAGGACAGGCCAAAAACGCCGGTCGCGAACAAAAAGACTTCGGTCCAAAGCCGGTTGCGCGCGCCGGCCGCCACCGCGGAAAGACCGCAGGTGAAACTCGAAGTGAGCAGGCACGCGGTTTCAAGCGCGACGCTGCGCGGATCGAACAGCTGCGGCCCGGTCGGGCCTCCCGCCGTGGCGGTTTGCAGCACGGCATGCGCCGCGAAGAGGCACGAGAACAACACGATATCGCTGAGCAGGAACAGCCAGAAGCCGTAACCGACGATCACGCGCTTCGATGCCGGGCCGCCTTCGCCGTGGCCGGTCGCATAATCGTGCCTCCCACCGCCGGCGCCATGGCCCAGCTTGTAGGGATCGAGCGCCGGCGAACGCGTATGGCGCAGGGCTTCGACCTCGCTCATGCCGTTTCCCGCTGCCCATGCACCGCAAGCCATTCCTCGCGGGCATTGTGCGCCAGCCACTGCGCGCGCACGCGCCGGCGCGCGCGGTCGACGCGCGCCACCTCTTCGGCCGGGATCACCTCCTCGTCGCGGTCGCGCCAGGCGAACCAGACGAACACGACATAGGCGCCGAGAAGTCCCAGACCCACCATCCACCAGATGTGCCAGATCAGCGCGAACCCGGTGACGGTGCAGAAGAAGGCGGTGATGAAGCCGGTGGGACTGTTGCGCGGCATTTCGATGGGCTTGTAGTCCGGCTCCGCCGCGAGCTGTTGGGTTTCGATGGCACGACGCTTGATCTGCCAGTACGGCTCCTCTCCCTCCACGTTGGGCAGCACGGCATAATTGAAGGCCGGCGGCGGCGACGCCGTCGACCATTCGAGTGAGCGGCCGTTCCAGGGATCGCCGGTCAAGTCGCGCAGCGACTCGCGCTGGCGGATGCTGGCGACGAGCTGCATGACCTGGCAGGCGAGCGCGCCGCAGAAAACGATGATGCCCGCTCCGGCCGCGATCACCCATGGCCGCCACGCGGCGACGTCGTAGCTCTGCAAGCGCCGCGTCATGCCGAGCAGGCCGAGCGCGTAGAGCGGCACGAACGTGGTGTAGAAGCCGGCGACCGTCAACACGACAGCCGCCTTGCCCCAACCCTCGTGGAGCCGAAAGCCGAAAGCCTTGGGAAACCAGTAGGTAATGCCGGCGAAGGCGCCGAACAGCACGCCGGCGATGATCACGTTATGGAAATGGGCGACGAGGAACATGCTGTTATGCAGCTGGAAATCGGCGGGCGGCACCGAGAGGAGCACGCCGGTCATGCCGCCAAGCGTGAAGGTCAACACGAACGCCAATGCCCATAGCATAGGCGTCGTGAAGCGGATGCGGCCGCCATACATGGTGAACATCCAGTTGTAGATTTTGACGCCGGTGCCGACCGCGATGATGGCGGTGGCGATGCCGAAGACCGCATTGACGTTGCCGCCCGCCCCCATGGTGAAGAAATGATGCAGCCACACCAGAAACGAGACCAGACAGATGAACATCGTCGCCGCTACCATCGAGCGATAACCGAACAGCGGCTTGCCGGAGAACGTGGAGATCACTTCGGAAAAGATGCCGAACGCCGGCAGCACCAGAATGTAGACTTCGGGATGCCCCCAGGCCCAAATCAGATTGACGAACATCATCATGTTGCCGCCGGCGGAATTGGTGAAGAAGTGAAATCCGACGTAGCGGTCGAGCAGCAGCATGCCGAGCGTGGCGGTCAGCACGGGGAAGGCGGCTATGATGAGCAGATTCGTCGCCAGCGCGGTCCAGCAGAAGATCGGCATGCGCAGATAGCTCATGCCCGGCGCGCGGATTTTCAGAATCGTGGTGACGAAATTGATGCCGGTCAGCAGTGTGCCGACGCCGGAGATTTGCAACGCCCACAGATAGTAGTCGACGCCGACGCCGGGCGAATAGCGAAGCTCCGACAGCGGCGGGTACGGCAGCCACATGGCGCGCGAGAATTCGCCAACGACCAGCGACAGGTTGACCAGAAGGGCGCCGGTCGCGGTGAGCCAGAAGCTCGTCGAATTGAATGTCGGGAATGCCACATCGCGCACCCCAAGCTGCAACGGCACCGCGAAGTTCATCAGCCCGATCATCAGCGGCATCGCCGCAAAGAAAATCATGATCGTACCATGGGCCGAAAAGACCTGGTCGTAGTGTTCTGGCGGCAGGTAGCCTCCGGCGTGGAAGGCGAACGCCTGCTGCGAGCGCATCATGATCGCGTCGACAAAGCCGCGCAGCAGCATGACCAGCCCGAGAATGGTGTACATGACACCGATCCGCTTGTGATCGACGCTGGTGATCCATTCGTGCCACAGATAGGGCAAGTGGCCGCGAATGATAACCCAGGCGATCACCGCGATCAGCACGAGGAACACCAGGCTTCCGGCAGCCAGCGGAATGGGCTGGTCGAACGGGATGGCATTCCATGTGAGCTTGCCGAGCATGTCAGCCGCAGCCCACGGCACGCACGCCCGGGCCGGCTCGGCCGACACTGGGTCCGGAACTCGGCGGCAGCTGCCGCCGTACTACGGCCGCGAACAGGCTCGGATCGGCGCTGCGGTAGGTGAACGGCCGGACATCGCAACTGTCGCGCAAGAGATCGAAATAGCCGTTGCGATCGAGCACCGGACCGTTTTGTCGCGTCGCCGCGACCCAGTGCTGGAAATCGGCGGGCGCCACGGCGTGCACGATAAAATGCATGCCGGAAAATCCGTCACCGCTGAATTGCGCCGACACGCCGTAATAGTCTCCGCGATGGTCGGCTTGCAGAAAAAGCTGCGTCTGCATGCCGTTCATGGTCGCGATCATGCTGCCGAGCTGCGGCACAAAGAACTGGTTCATCACGCTCGCCGAGGTGAGATAGAAATGCACCGGCGTACGCGCCGGTATCACTAGTTCGTTGACGCTCGCGACACGCTGCTGCGGATAGATGAACAGCCATTTCCAGTCGAGCGAAATCACCTGCACGTCGAGCGGCGGATCCTTCGCGCTTGACTGGATCGGCACGTAAGGGTCGAGTTCGTGCGCACCGATCCAGGTCAATCCGCCAAGAAACATGATGACCAGGATCGGAATCGCCCAGACTATGATCTCGAGGCGGCCGGAATAGACGAAGTCCGGCTGATAGCGTGCCCGCGTATTGGAGGCGCGAAACCACCAGGCGATAACCACGAGCGCCACAATCGTCGGCACCACGATTGCCGACATGATGCCCACGGCATCGAGCAGGATTTTGGAGTCCGCGCCGCCGACCGGCCCTTCAGGCTGCAGTATCCCTTTGGCGCAGCCGGCGAGCGAGACCACGCATAACAACAGAACGCCGGCGCAGCGGGACGCGCGCAGAAAGCTGCCGGAGCTGGCGCCATCCCTCGCCTCGGCTGGGGATTTTCCCATCGAAGGACCTTTTCGGAACACAGCAAGGAGCATTCAGGCGATGAATGCTCCGGCGGATCTGCGATCGGACGGTTTGCAAATCTAATGAGCCATTGAAGGCAAAGTTCCGGGAAATTATCGAGCAAAGACCGCGCCCGGCCGTGCCGGAAGATCGCGCGCGCCGCACTGCGCGCAAGTGCCGCACACATGATGAGGGCGTTCGATCGGGAAGGGCCGCGCAGCCAGCTGCCGTCGCACGGCATCAAAGACGCCGACTGAGACCGTCAAGCAAACGAACAGCGCCGCGATTTTCTTCGATTTACGTCCACGGCATCAGCGAGGCGTGGATCACATCGGGGATGCCTTCACCGCCGACCGACTTGATCGCGAGATCGACGTCCTTGAGCCCAAAGCGATGAGTGGTGATGAGTTCCAGCGGAAAGCGCTTCGAGGCGAGCTGCGCCAGCGCGAGTTCGCAGGCCTTGTAGCTGTGGCCGCGAGCGCTCTTCATAGTGATGAACTTCACAGTGAATTTTTCCAGCGGGAAGTTTGGAAACTGCGCCATCTCGCCCTGCGCCACAATGACGCCGCCCTTGCGCTTGAGCGCCTCGATGCCGAGCAGCATCGGAATGGTCCCGGCGCCTGCGGTGCAGTCGAGCGCCACATCGACGCCCTTGCCGCCGGTGATCTCCATGATGCGAGCGAGCGGATCTTCCTTCTGGACGTCGATGAC
>JASHRW010000179.1 GCA_030037065.1 Xanthobacteraceae bacterium | reverse complement strand
GGCATGATGTCATCGCCGTCGAATTGCCAATGTGGAAAATCGGAAGAAAACAGCAGCATCTCATCCGATTGCAGGTGATCGATCAGCCGCGCCACCGCTTCCGGCTCGCGCGGTCCGTCGAACGGTTGGATGGTCAGCCGCACGTGGTCGCGCACGATCTCATAGGGCGCGCGATCCACCCACGGCACCTCGGCGCGTACGCCGCGCCAGAATTTCGACAGCCGCCAAAGAAACGCCGGCAGCCAAGTGACGCCGGACTCGAGCAGCACCACCTTCAGTTCGGGATATTTGGCGAAAACGCCCTCGCAGACCAGGCTCGCCACCTGCGCCTGAAAGCCCTGTGCCTGCGCGCAATAATCCTCGACGTACCAGGACGGCCAGCCCAGCGAGGTCACCGGATGCCGGTAGCTCGACCCGGCGTGAATGCCGACCGGCAGACCATGGCGCACCGCGGCTTCAAACACCGGCCAATGTTGCCGACGCCCGAGCGGCGCTTCGCCCATGGCGAGGACGAGCACTTGCACGAAGCGCCGGTCCGGCGCGCAGCGCTCGATTTCGGCGACCGCGTAATCGGTGTTCTGCATCGGCACCACGATCGAGGCGCGCAGCCGCGGGTCGCGATCGAGCCATTGGCGCGCGATCCAATCGTTGACTGCCTTGGCGAACGCAGCCGCCATATCCTCGCTGAACAGCAATTGGACGCCGTACAGACAGTTGCAAATCGCGACGTCGATGTTCCAGCGGTCGAGCGCGTGGCTGCGCAGCATGTCGAGAGAGTTTGCCGGCTCGCCCGCCTTGCCGCGCCAATCGGCTCGTGCGGTGAGCGGCGCGTTCGGCGGATAGTTGATCGACTCCAGCGAATTGAGTCCGCGATCGAGCACGCTGTCGCGCCATTGCTCGTCGAGATACGGCAACAGCGCGGCCATGCCGGGCACATTGGCATGCACGTCGCAGTCGATCGTCGATGCGGATGGAGGCATGGCGGCCTTAGGGCGAACGCAACGGTCCAGGCAGGGCGCGCTCGGCTTTGGCGGCAAGCTGTGCTTCGTGGCGCGAGACGAACACGGCGCCGGCGGCAATAACGACCACAGCAGCGATGCCAAACAGCACCCAGCCGCTCGGACCGGAAAATAGCCACCACGACTTCGCCAGCCGCGCGAACTCCTTGCCGAACGAGTAACCGCCGATGCCGAACAGCGTTGCCCACATCCCGGCGCCGATTGCGCTGGCCGCCACGAAGCGCCGCCACGGCATGCGATTGGCGCCGGCAAGAATGCCGGCGATGGCGCGCATCACCGGAATGAATTGCGCAATGATGATGATTATTCCGCCGTGCTTGAGGAACAAATACTGTCCGAGCTTGATCCGCGATTCGGTGATGCGGACGTACGAGCCGTACCGGAGCAGCAGCCAATAGCCAAAATGTATGCCGACGAGATAGCCGATGATACGGCCAATCAACGAGGCCACCACCGCGGTCAAGATCACGGCGATGATGTTAAGTTCGTGCGTGCGCCCGGCAATGACCGAGCCGACGATCAGGGCCGTCTCTCCCGGCAGCGGGATACACATGCTTTCCAGCCCGATGAAGCCGGCGACGACGAGCAAACCATAGGCATGGATGAGATGGGCGACGGAATGCATAGACTGGTACCCGGCAAACGCTCACATATACTCGTTTTTGGGGAAAGAGAACTCCTTGCCCTGGGCTTTTGCGGCTCTCCGCCCGACGGGCGGTGGCCGGTTGCCTGGCTCAATGGGGCGCAAACGCGGCCTTAAGGGCAACTGAGTTCAACGCCATGCATAAGACCATGTACAAAGACCTGCGCGAGTTCATTGATCTGGTCGGCAAGCTCGGCGCTCTGCGTCGGATCGACGGCGCCGACCCACGCTTCGAGATCGGCGGCATTACCGAAGTCGCCGCCGGCTCGTCCGATTGTCCGGCTCTCCTGTTCGACGACATCAAGGGACATAGAAGCGGTTTCCGCATCTTCACCAACGCCACCACAAACGTGCAACGGGCGGCGCTTGCGCTCGGTCTTGCGCCGACGCTGCGACCGCTCGACGCACTCAAGGCCTGGATGGACAAGCGCACGGCATTGCGGCCGCTCGCGCCGTCTTCCGTCAGCGACGCGGCATTCCTGGAAAATACGCTCGTCGGTTCCGCCGCGGACATAACGCAGTTTCCAGCTCCGGTCTGGCATCGCCACGATGGCGGACCGTTCATCGGTTCCGGCTCGATCGTCGTCATGCGCGATCCCGACACGGGTTGGATCAACGCTTCGATCTACCGCGTCCAGGTGCATGGTCCGAACAAAGTGACCGTGCAATTCGATCACGCCGGCCGCCACGGGGCGATCATCGCCAAGAAGTACTGGGATCGCGGGCAAAGCTGTCCGGTCGCCATCGTGCATGGCGAGGACCCGGCTCTGTTCATCGCCGGCTTCGAATATCTGCCGTCCGGGATGGCCGAATACGACTTCGCCGGCGCGATCAAAGGCGCGCCGATCGAGGTCTGCGCCGGGCCGCAGACCGGACTGCCGATTCCGATATTTTCGGAAATCGTATTTGAAGGCCGCCTTTTGCCGACGAGCGAAGCGACGCTGCCCGAGGGGCCGTTCGGCGAGTTCACCGGCTATTACGCCGCCGCGGCACGTCCCGGTCCGGTGATGGAAGTCACCGCGATTCATCATCGCGACGATCCGATCCTGCTCGGTTCGCCGCCGATGAAACCGCCGCGCTTTCATTTCGGC
>JASHRW010000178.1 GCA_030037065.1 Xanthobacteraceae bacterium | reverse complement strand
TTCTTCCTGCGTCAAATCGCAGCCGAGACTCAGCGCGGTGAAGTGGCGTGCGCATTTCCACTCGAAGCAAAACTGTGGAGGCGGCATGTCCATCGTCGAAATCGTCCGCGAAGATAAATTAAGCCCGCTTGAAGTCGTCGAACGTATGGCGGCATCCAACAACTGGCCGTTCGAGCGCGCTGGCGAGGACGAGCTCGCGCTCAACGTGACCGGCCGCTGGACCAATTACCAAATCTCCTTCACATGGATGGGCGACATTGAGGCGCTGCATCTGGCGTGCGCGTTCGACATGAAAGTGCCGGAACCGCGGCTCAACGAGGTGCAGGCGCTCGTCGCGCTTATTAACGAACAATTGTGGATCGGACATTTCGACGTCTGGATGCAAAACGGCGTGGTGATGTTCCGTCATGCGCTGGTGCTTGCCGGCGGCGTCGCAGCGTCGGATCGCCAATGCGAGGCGGTGCTGGGCAGCGCTCTCGATTCCTGCGAGCGCTATTTTCCAGCGTTCCAATTTGTGATCTGGGCCGGCAAATCGGCGCGCGAGGCGATGGATTCGGCGATGTTCGAAACGTCGGGCGAGGCGTAGCGCCAAATCGGTTAGGCGCGACGTGAAGAATGGCGATATGATCTCGCCATGAAGCGAGCCAAGAAGCGGACCAATCAGCGCGCCAAGAAGCTCATCAAGGCTGCCGACAAACCCTTGCAAAAATTTTCCGGACGCCTCGTGCTGCTCGGCGCCGGCAAAATGGGTTCGGCCATGCTCGCGGGCTGGCTGGCGCGCGGGCTCGACCTGCACAAACTCACGATCATCGAGCCGGACCCGGCGAGCAGCGTGAAGGCGCTCAAGCGGCGCGGGGTCCTGCTCAATCCCACCAGCGCGTCTGCGCCGGCAAGCGCAGTCGTCATCGCCGTCAAGCCGCAAACCGCATCGGAAGCGATTGCCTCGCTTGCGCCCTTCGTCGACCAATCGACACTCGCGGTGTCGATCATGGCCGGGCGCCCGCTTGGCTTTCTCGAACGGGCGCTGCCGCAAGGCACGGCCATTGTTCGCTCCATGCCAAACACGCCGGCCGCGATCGGCCGCGGCATCACCGTCGCCTGCCCGAACGCGACGGTTATGCCGCGCCAGCGTAAGCTCGCTTCCGATCTGCTCGCTGCCATCGGCAAGGTCGAATGGGTCAGTGATGAAGGTTTGATGGATGCGGTCACGGCGGTCTCCGGATCGGGCCCGGCTTACGTGTTTTTGCTTGCCGAAGCGCTGGCGCAGGCCGGAGTAGCTGCAGGGCTGCCAGAGCATCTTGCGGCGAAGCTCGCACGCGAAACCATCGCCGGATCCGGCGAGTTGCTTCATCAATCGCCGCTCGATGCTGCGGCCCTGCGCCAGAACGTCACCTCACCCGGCGGCACGACCGCGGCGGCATTGGCGCTGCTGATGAGCCAGCGCGGTCTGGCGCAACTCATGGAGCAGGCAGTCGCCGCCGCGACCGCACGCTCGCGGCAACTCGCCGGCTGAGCCCTTTGCTACCTTGGAAGCGGCGAGCCACGAGCCTACATTGAGCTGACTAGGCTTTTCGACCACCCTCGAAGAGTTCGCACAGAAGGTGTTCACAGGAGTTCGGTCATGGCCCGCAGACCCCGACGTCCAGCCCGTCCCGCCCGCAGATCGGCTCCGTCCACCTCCGCTCCAGCCGCCGCGCCGAGCAGCGAGCGCGATAAAATCATTGCCGCGCTGCTGGCGCTGCTGGCGGAAAAGTCGATTGAGCGGATCGGCATGGCGGAGATCGCCACGGAAGCAGACGTATCGCTGGCGCAATTGCGCGGCGCATTCTCCTCGCCGCTCGCGATCCTCGCCGCTTACCTCAAGGACATCGATCGCGCCGTACTCGCCGAGGATTTCAGCGATTTAGCGGAGGAGCCCGCGCGCGAGCGTCTGTTCGACGTGTTGATGCGGCGGATTGAAAAGCTGGCGCCGCACCGCGCGGCGATACGTTCGCTTATGCGTTCTGCCCGGCGCAATGCGCCGCTTGGTCTCGCGCTCAACGGCCTTGCAGTGCGCTCGCAGAAATGGATGCTGACGGTGGCCGGAATCAACGCCTCGGGCCCGCGCGGGTCGCTGCGTGCGCAAGGGCTCGCGCTGCTGTTTTCCTCGGTCCTGCGTACTTGGGTGCGCGACGACGATCCGGGTCTTGCCCGAACCATGGCCGCGCTGGACCGCGCGCTCGCCCGCGGTCAACGCCTTGCCGGTTTCCTCGACGATCTGTGTTTCATCCCGTCACGCCTTTGCCGGCTGCGCTCGCGCCGGCGCGGCCGCTACGACGATTCCGAGGAATCGGCGGCTGCATGAACCTGCACATGGCGGTAACGCGCAATAAAAAGGGCGACTGACAAAATCCGCCGCTTGCGCACTCTCGATAAATGCCCATTCAATGTCGTGCCTTGCCCACAGCGATCTTCATTGGTCGCCATCTTTGGGGCTTGTCGAAATCGTCTGCGCAGGCGCCCTCATCGCTCGGCCGATACTTGCTTAGACCAGCTCTATAGTGAATCTTAACAGTATTCGCGGGAGAACTGTCTCGTCGCACCGTGATTA
>JASHRW010000177.1 GCA_030037065.1 Xanthobacteraceae bacterium | reverse complement strand
ACCTGGAGCTCGGACGGACCGGCACGGGTAAAGGTTAACAGCGGGTAACTGACCGCACTCGCTTCCGATTTGGTATCTCGGCTGCACGCCGCGATCACTGATTGGGAGCATCATCATGCGTTGTCGCCTTGCGCTTTTCCCGCTTTTGCTTGTCGCGCTCGCGCCGGTGCAGGCTGTCAGAGCTCAGACCCGGGGTATCACGATTACTCCCGGAAACATTACAGCGATTCAGCGGGTCGTTAATAATACGCTGTTCGTTATAGAGCGCTGGCGTAGCAATACCGTTACGTCGGTGCAGACCGGCAACTACAATTCCGTGGATGTCATCGAGCGTGGCCGCAACAATACGGTCAATCTCGACCAGACCGGCGTTACGAATGATGTCGTCGTCAATGAACGCGGTTATGACAACACCGCAAACGTCAGCCAAACCGGCGTGAGGAATCTGTCGGTGGTGAACCAGCACGGTTATGAGAACGCCGTGGCCGTGAACCAGAACGGCACCACTGCTCAATCCGTCAATCAATCCTTCATCTATCAGCAAGGCTTCAACAACGTGGCGCAAGTCGGGCAAGCCGGCGGAACCAACACGTCAACGATCACACAGGTCATCGCCACCAATTCCTCGCACAACGGATATCGGCCACCCATCAGGAATTATGGGGTTCTGCATCACCACGATATCATTCCGATAACGATCGTGGCGACCGGATTGCCGATCAACCACGTCGTCGGCGGCATTCGATAGACGGCTTCGAAACTGGTCGTTGCGCCGCTCATTCGGCGCGCCTTCGATGCGCGGCGGAAAGCGCCGCGCGGGCAGTCAAGCGCCGCATTCTTTAACGCAAAATTTACCGTAAACTGAAAGGTTTAGTTCACCATCAAATTTTAGGATTCCTTAAGGAGCCGAAACATGGGGATCGAGGTTATGAGATCGGCCCCAGGTAAGCGGCAACGGTTTCTTTTCCGGCTCTGCGCGTGCCTTTGCCCTCTGCTCGCCGCCGGATGCGCCACTCCGGGATTCCGCGTTGCGCACTATGGTCCGCAGCCGGTTGCCGGTCCGCTGACGACGACTGCGCAATCCTTGGAAGATCTTCGTCCGCCGCCGCGTCCTATCACCGTCGCGGTCTACGATTTTCCCGACCTGACCGGACAGCGAAAGCCTGGTGGTGTCGTTGCCGATTTGTCGACGGCGGTCACGCAGGGTGCCTCCTCGCTGGTGATCGAGGCACTCAAATCGGCCGGCGGCGGCGGCTGGTTCGATGTGGTCGACCGCACCCGCGACGCCGATCAGGCGCGCGAGCGTTCGATCCGACTGGCAGCCGAGACCAATGACGGTAAAAAGCCGGCTCCTGTCATGGTCCCGTTGCGACCCGCCGACTACATCCTCAACGGCGGCATCATTACGTACGAGCGTTCCATCGAGAGCGGCGATGCGACGGCCGACTGGCTCGGCCTCGGCGGCGGCGCCGATACCAACAGAAATTTCGTCAGCGTCACCATGCGGCTCGTCAACGCCGAGACGGCTGAAGTTGTCCAATCCGTCACGGTCCACAAGTCGATCGACTCGGTGACTGCGGGCATATTCTCAAGGAACCGGGCTGCCCCCTATGGCGAATATCCGCAGTCACTTCTTGATATATATCCATCGCTGAGCGACGCGCTCGATGCCAATTTCTCCAGGACGGTTGGCGAACTTACCGAGATCGCGCTGCGCGAGGCCATTGAAACTGCGATCCGCGATCTGATCATCAAATGCAAGGCGGATGGCGTTTGGAGCGTTCGTCGCATTGCCGCGCACGATCCCGTCCCGCTTCCGGCGCCGCGGCCAAGATCGGATGCCGCCGCTCTATCCCCTCCCGCCGAGGGCAACGGGCGCGGCAAACAGGTTGGGTCCGCGCGACCCCACGAGATCAAGAATACGCTTACCCTCAACATGGCAGGCGCCGAATTCGCCTATCTCGACAAGGGTGCGGCTCCGCCCCACTCGACGGACGGCCATTTCGGCGGTGCACTCAGTTCGGCAATGCGCCTCGACGCCTTGCAATGAGGCGGCCGGCGCGCGCCGACCGCGATGGCCTCTCGATTGCAAATTTTTTTGACCATTGCACACGGCAATCGCGATCACATCTCGCCGCCGGTCTCTGCCCCGACAAATGCAATGCGCATCATATTGGTGGCGCCCGGCGTGCCGAGCGGCAGCCCGGCGACGATGATGATGCGCTGGCCGGCTTTGGCGAAACCTTCTTTGAAGGCGAGCCGGCAGGCGCGCTCGACCATGTCGTCCTGATCGTGCGCGTCCTCGGCGATCACGCAATGGATGCCCCACGCGACCGATAATTTGCGCCCCGCCGCGACGATCGGCGAGATGGCGACGATCGGACTTCGCGGCCGCTCGCGTGACACCCGCAATCCGGTCGAGCCCGACGACGTCCAGCAGACGATGGCGGCGAGGTCGAGGGTTTCAGCGACTTGCCTGGTGGCCGCTGCTATGGCATCGGCGCCGGTCGATTCCGGCTCGGTGTGCAGCACGTGCAGCGACGGCAGATAGATGGCGTCGCTCTCCACCTGCTCGGCAATGCGGTTCATGGTCGCCACCGCTTCGACCGGATATTGGCCGGCCGCCGACTCCGCCGACAGCATGATGGCATCGGCGCCGTCGAAGATCGCGGTGGCGACGTCGGACACTTCGGCGCGCGTCGGCACCGGGCTCGCGATCATCGATTCCAGCATCTGCGTGGCGACCACGACCGGTTTGCCGGCGCGGCGGCAGGCCCGCGTCATGTCCTTCTGCACGCCGGGGACTTTTTCCAGCGGCATCTCGACGCCGAGATCGCCGCGCGCCACCATCAGCGCATCGGCGAGATCGAGAATGTCGTTAAGCCGCGCCACCGCTTGCGGCTTCTCGATCTTGGCCATCACGGCGGCGCGCCCGCGGGTGATTTTCTTCGCCTCGGCGATGTCTTCGGGGCGTTGAATGAACGACAGCGCCACCCAATCGATGCCGGCGTCGAGCGCGGCTTCCAGATCGGCGAGGTCTTTCGGCGCCAGAGCCGCCAGCGGAATGACGGTATCGGGCAGGCTCACGCCCTTGCGGTTGGAAACTTTGCCGCCGACTTCGACGCGCGCCACGATGCGCTGCGGACCGGTCTCGGTCGCCTGCAGGCGCAGCTTGCCGTCGTCGATCAACAGGGTGTCGCCCGGCTTGATGGCGGCGAAGATTTCCGGATGTGGCAGGTACACGCGCGTCGAGTCGCCGGGCGCCTGATCGGTGTCGAAGACGAAGTTCTGATCTTTGTCGATCGTGGCCGCGTCGTTCTTAAAAGCGCCGAGGCGGAGTTTCGGGCCTTGCAGATCGACCAGGATGCCTATCGGCCGGTTGTTCTCTGCTTCGACCGAACGGATCATGGCGACGAGTTCGCGCATCCGCTCGTGGCTGGTGTGGCTCATGTTGATGCGGAAAACGTCGGCGCCGGCGGCAAACAGCCGGCCGATCATGGTGCGGTCGCCAGATGCAGGTCCGAGCGTCGCGACCACCTTGGTGCGCCGCTGCCGCCTCATTTTGCGCTTCCCGGCCCGGGAGCGGGTGGCGCCTGCGGTGGCGCCGTGCCGGTGCCGGCCGGCGGGATGGCGCTCAGCGGATTGCCGGCAGGCAAGGGTTTTGCCGGTGGCTGTTCGCTGGTTTCGGTGAGCTGAACCGTCCAAGTGCTCTGCTGGCCAGTATCGACTTCGAAGAAGCCGGTGCGGTCGTAGCCACGCGCCAAGCAATTGTCGATGCCGCGGATAGTGAACTCCTTGTCGCGCGTGCACATATAGGCCTGCCCCATCCACTCGCCGCCGCGGTCGTAATCGACCGCGTACACGTAGTAATAACGCGCGACAAGATTGCCTTTGAGCAGGGTCTCACAGGTGCGTGACGGCAAGTTCCACCAGCCCTCCGTGGTCCAGCCTTGGGCGTCTTTGTAGCCGATGGCGATGCCGACGCGGCTCGACGTATTGTTGCAGAGCCGAAAATTGGCGGCGGCCGGACCGGCCGACGCGGCGAGCACGGCGAGCGTGATGACGCACAGCAACAACACACTCGCCGCTGTCCGTTGAATAATCCCCAGCCTCATTGTCAGTTCAGCATCTCCGTCAACGGGGCGGCCTGTCAACGACGATCGCCCGGAAGTCGGTCACGTTCGTAAACGTCGGGCCGGGGCGAAATAGATCGCCGATACCATTGAAAAACCCCGTGGAATCGTTGTTGGCGAGAAACGCGGCGGGATCGAGGCCGGCGGCTGCGGCGCGTTGCAGCGTGGTTTCGTCGACAAAGGCCCCGGCCGGGTCGTCTGGGCGGCCGCTGCCGCCGTCGGTCCCGTCGGTATCGGCGGCGAGCGCCGCAATGCCCTTGGCGTCCGAGAGGGCAATGGCGAGCGCCAGGGCATATTCCTGATTGGGTCCACCGCGGCCGCCGCCGCGCAGCGTGACCGTGAGCTCGCCGCCCGAGAGAATGGCGGTGCGGCGACCCTGCGCGGCCAAGTCGCGGGCGAGCCGGGCGTGTTCGGCGGCGACCTCGCGCGCCTCGCCCTGCAGGCGGTCGCCGAGGATGACGCTTTGGTAGCCGGCCGCCTCGGCGCGGATTTTTGCGGCGGCGAGCGCATCGGCCGGCCGCGCCACGATCTTGTAGCTTGCGCTGGCAAAAATTGGGTCGCCCGGCTTTGGCGACTCATTTTCGGACTCCGCGAGCGCGTGGGTCACCGCTTCCGGCAGGTCGAGCCGATATTTGCCGACGATGGCGCGCGCATCGGCAAGCGTCGTCGGATCGGGCACCGTAGGGCCGGAGCCGATGACGGCCGGGTCGTCGCCGGGTACGTCGGAAATCGCCAGCGTTACGACGCGCGCGGGTTGTGCGCGCGCCGCGAGGCGGCCGCCTTTGATGTGCGAGAGATGTTTGCGCACGCAGTTGATCTCGCCGATATTGGCGCCGCTGCGCAGGAGCGCGCGCGTTGTCGCCTGCTTCTCCGCCAGCGTCAGGCCGACGGCCGGCGCGATCCAATTGGCCGAGGCGCCCCCGGACAAGAGCACCACGACGAGATCGTCGTTGCCGGCGCGCTCGGCGAGCGCCAGCGCGCGCTCGGTGCCGGCCAGTCCGGCTTGGTCGGGCACCGGATGGCCGGCTTCGACTACCTCGATCCGCCGGGTCGGTTGACCGTAACCGTGGCGGGTGACGGCGATGCCGGCGAGACGGTGTTCGCCGATGCGGCGCGCGGCCATAAGTGCGAGGTAATGCCGCTCGGCCGCTGCGGTCATCGAGCCCGCCGCCTTACCGGCGGCCAGAATGATGAGCTGTCCGCGCGGCGGGAAGTCCGGCAAATTGGCGGGCAGACATTGGCTCGGGTGGGCGGTGGCGACCGCGGTCCGGAACAATGATTCAAGCAGGTCGCGCGAGAGCGTAGCCATGGGCGTTAAGGGATATTTGGGGTGAGGGATATTGCGGTGACGGATGTCCGGCTATGGCAAGACCACCGAGACGACTCTATCTTTGCCTTAAACGTTTAGGCCGCGGAGGAGATCATGGCTACCGACGAAAAGACCCGCACTGAGCTTGAGGCGGCCGTCTACCGCCGCCTGGTCGAGCACCTGCGCGAGCGCACCGACGTGCAGAATATCGATATGATGAATCTGGCCGGCTTTTGCCGCAACTGCCTGTCCAATTGGATGAAGGACGCCGCCGACGCCAAGGGCGTGCCGATGACCAAGGACCAGAGCCGCGAGATCGTCTACGGCATGCCGTATGACGAATGGCGTGCGAAGTACCAAAAGGAAGCTTCCGCGCAGCAGAAGGCGGCATTCGAAAAAGCACAAGCAAGCCAAAAGCATTAGGCGCTCGGCTCCCGCACTTTAATCCTGTGTGTTGGTGTGGATGAGACCGCCCGCGCCTTGACGGAAGCGGCGGCGCCCCCGAAACCATCGCGGTGGATGTGACCCGAGGAGTGCCCGATGGCCAACGCCGCCGTGCGAGACGAGCCCGCCCACCGCTTCGCCAAGGAACAACTCAAGGCGTTCGTCGAACGCGTGGAGCGGCTGGAAGAAGAGAAGAAGGCGATCGCCGACGATATTCGCGACGTTTACGGGGAAGCCAAAGTCAACGGCTTCGACGTCAAGGCGCTGCGAAGCGTGGTGCGCCTGCGCAAGCAGGACGTTAACGAGCGCAAGGAGCAGGAGGCCATTTTGGAAACATACCTGCACGCGCTCGGCATGCTGCAATAATCTTGTGCTGCGTGCGCTGATCGCAGGCTCGAAAGTCCGGCGGGCTCAGCGATTCCAACCGCGACGCTGGCCCGAATAGTTGCGGCTGAAGCTGTTACGCGCGACCGGATCGCGAAGTGCTTGCAGCGCCACGTTGATTTTTTCTTCTCCGGGTGGCGCCCCCTCGGTGTAAAGCCGTCGCGGCGTGCCGCCAGACTGGGGCGGGCTCAAATATTGCAATGGTGATTGAGTGTCGGCGTTTTCTGTTTCTTGCGGCGGAGCGGTGCTGGTCGGGGCCATCGTTTTGACTCCTGAAGCTAGCGGTTGGAAGTGCTTGACGGCCGAACCGGTTGGCGCGTCTGTCGGTTGGCGATGATCGGATTGCGGGCTTCGATCTCGGCCAGCAGTTTTTTGTGGCTGACCACGGCCTTGATGATTGTCTTGCCGTCCGACGCCCCGGCGGAATTTTGCAAGGGCTTCACGCCGTCACGCGCTGCACGCGCCATGTCGACCTCCGTTGGTGAATCGGGGCCCGAACTGCTTCGAGCCCCGAATGCTCTAGGCAAGTGCGCCGGCAACGATCGGCAAAGCCGTCTTCGCCACGCTGCCCAGGAGACCGCCCCAGTCGAACTGCGGGTTCACCGATCCGCTCACCGCAACCTGGCTCATTCGTGCCGGGCCGCGCGGCACGCCCTCGCATTGTAGCGGGCGTTGCACTTCCAACTCGGTCTTTGCAAAGAGGTCAATTTGCAGATCCATGTCTGCCTCCTTTCGCGTGTTGTCACCAGAGCGACCGCGCACGGATTGCTTGCGCAATGCGCGAGAGGCCGCCCGCGGGCTTGATCCGGGACATTGAGAAATCCCCCGGACGGCGTGACGAACCGTTTGCCACGCCCTGACCTCCTCGAATGTTGTCGAGAAGGACATTTCGCATGTTCAGTAGACTTCCCATCTGCGCAGCGGCCCAACGGCGACCGGCACGATGTCGCTCACGTCGATCGTATATTGGTAGACGATGCGCGCCTGGGTCAGGACCTGGAGCGGATCGAAGAAGCGGTAGGTGACGTCCCAGCAATCGGAATTAGGACGGCAAATGACGCTGCGATCGACCTCGACCGTGTCGAGCCGTTTTCCCTGACTGGCGATCTCTGTGAATATTCGCTTGGTGTTGAAGGCGTTCATCGCCGAATAGTTCAGCGCGCGATCCTGCGGCGAGAGTCCGACGTTGCGGAATTCGTTGTAGATGCGCTGCAAGAATCCTTGCGCGCCGGCGGGCCAATGCGCCGAGTCGGCACCGAGCAGGTCGTAGACGTTCCAGGCATAGAAGCCGCGCCAGTCGGTGGTGAGCCTGGGCACGACGGTGCCGTTAAGGAGCCGCGTGGTGGCGCCGTCGGCCCAGCCGGCAAGCGAGACGCGCGCAATCGATCCTTTCGGCGGCCAGTCGTCGACCGACTGGACCACAGTCTCAGCCGGGGAGGCGAGCTTGGCGACGTCCTTGGGCGGCTTATGCGAAACTTCTTGGAACCAAAGATTTGTCGCCAACTGGGCGTAAAACGGCAAGCCAAAGACGTCGATCGGCTTGATCGCATAGATCGGCGTCGTGTCGATCGTCAGCGTCCAAGTGATCGCGTCGGCATCGCGAAAATTGCCGTTGCTGGAACCCGATCGCTCTTCGCCCGGCGCCATGTCCAACAAATAGCGGGCCATGATCTCCGGATTGTAGGGCGCCGCCGTGTCGCCGGCGCGAGGGCGATCTGTCCCAAACTCGGGATCGCCGCGGCCGGCTAATCTGTCGCGCCAGCTCGCGATCGCCTGGACGAAATAGTCGAGACGCGCTTCAAGGCCGAAGTCGTAGTAGAGGCGGCCGATAGGAAACGCCAATTGCGTGCCCAGCGCCTGCGACGGGCGGATGCCGCCGCACTGGCAATCGCCTGCACTCGGCCGCAATCCGGCCCCGCCTTGGCTGGAGCCGAGGGGAACCACCAGCGGCGGTGCCGAAGTTGGTGCGGCAATGCTGGGCGCGACTGGCGCGCCGCTGCCGGATGGCGCGACGGCGGTCGGCAGTCCGCCGCTATCCGCCGCCGATGGTTCAACTGCTGCCGCGGCGGATGTATTGACGGGGCCTGCTTCGCTTGGAGTCATTCCCGCCGCAGCGGCGATTGCACTGTTTGTCGCAGCCGGAACGATGGCTGCAGTGTCGACGGCCCTCAATGGCAGCTCTCCCATGGTAGCCTCTCTTGGCAAGGGTGGCGGCAGGGGAGAACGCGAGGCACTCGCGTGCTCCCGGTGAAATTGTGAGCTCAACGTCGGGCGGCTCGATCGCCGATCTGACTCGTCCGATGCCGGTTCGCTGGTAATCGCGTCGACGCCGCTGAGCAGTGCCGCAACCGCTGCCGGCACGTTCAGGCGTCCCGCGAGACAGCGCACGCCGTCCAATGGCGATCTTTCGCTGCACGGGTCGGCGCTGGTTAGCAGTGCCGCGCGAACGGCGCGCGGATTGGCGTCGCCGCCGCGCCGCTGCAGTAAAGAGAGCAGGAGCGCACAAACCCCACTCACGATCGGTGTGGCGAAGCTCGTTCCGGAACGCAACGTCACCGATTGTTGGACCGAAGCGCCCTTCACGTCCTTGCCCGGCGCCAAGATGCCGTTTTCCAGATAGCTGTCGCCGAAATTGCTGAAGGGCAGCGGCTCGCCGTTGAGATCGCAGGCGCCGACCGCAAGGACCGAATCCAAGGCCGCGGGGACATGCAAGCAGCGGCAGCCGTCATTGCCGGCGGCGGCCACGATCAGCTTGCCGAGTTTGGCGCAACGTTCGACGGCGTCGGCGAGAATACGGTGCGCCTGGCCGGTCGCGGTTTGCTCGCCGCTCGAGATATTGATGATGTCCGCGCCGTCATCGAGCGCGCGATTGATGGCGAGCGCCACCGCGGCTTGCGACGTCGGTTCAAGCCCGCCGGCGTCGTTTTCCCGGTAGATGGGGTAAACGGTCGCCGTGCAATTCGACGCTATGCCGAGTACGGGGCCATCCGGCGAGCCCATGATGACGCTGGCGACGTGGGTTCCGTGCTCCGAGCGTACCGCAATCCGGTCCGCCGGCATCGCCGCATCAGGCAATAGCCTGGCGTTGCGCAATGAGGGATGCGCGAAGTTCACCGGCCCGTCGATGATCGCAATGCGGATTGCGGGCTCGCCCGCCGCCGCGCTCTGCCACAACGTCCAAAGACCCGGAATGTCGATGACGGGATTCATGACAGCGGCAATTCCTTGCGGGATTCTGCAGCCGCCGTGGCGCCATAGCGATTGCGCCCATGCACTTGCAGATTGTCTTTAAATAAAATGCTGCTAATAGTTGTATTGCGCCATCGGGTGAAACCCTTAGGGGAGCTTTTGTTCGAATGGCGAGCGCAACAGCACGGGCGCTGCACGGCAGTCGGCAAACGCCCGATGAAGGGTTTGTTAGGTCGGGGCCGCGGTCGGCAGCGTGTGAAGGGACGGCTTTGTAGGGCATTTACAACAATGCGTGTCGGCAATCGTCAGGTGGCGGGTGGTAGGGGAAAGCAAGCGGTACGCGAGTCTGAATCCAAGGTGCGCATTCTTATCGCCGACGATCGTTTCATTGTGCGCAGCGGTCTGCGTGCGCTCATCCAAACGCGTGAAGATTTTGAAGTCTGTGCAGAAGCCAGAGACGGGCACGAAGCGGTCGAGGGCACCGCACAACATCGGCCGAGCATTGCCATTCTCGATATGATGCTTCCGGCCCTCGACGGCATCGAAGCAACGCGGCAAATTCGCCAGCAATCGCCGGCGACGGAAGTCATGATCTTTGCCGATCGCCAAAACGATGATGAGTTCTACAATGCTGTTTTGGCGGGGGCCCGTGGCTACGTCTGCAAATGGGAAGCCGATGAGCGGATCGTCGCTGCGATCGAAGCGTTAGCGCGTCATGGCGAGTTCTACTCAGGCCAGCCGCCGGGAGCGCGGCGCCAGACTGTTTCAGACGGCCGGCTGCTATCAGCCGAGCGTCCGGATGCGCTGACGCCGCGCGAGCGTGAAATCGTGCGTCTCATCGGCGAGGGGAAAAGAAACAAGAAGATCGCCAGCCTGCTAGGGATAAGCACAAAGACCGTAGAAGCGCATCGCGGGGCTTCGATGCACAAGCTTGGCGCTCACTCGACGGCTCAGCTCGTCCGTTACGCCATTCGTTCCGGGCTGGTCCAACCGTAGCGCCTGCCGTTGCAACGGCGGCGGCTCAGTACAGCGAAGCAGTGTGGGTCGGCACCTGATAGGTCACCGTCGACACGAACACGATGGCACTGCCGCTGAACCGGTCATTGGTCATGCCGGGATTGGGCTCGCTTCCGAACGTCATCATCACTGAATTTGCCGGTTTCTCGACCAACGAGACCATGGCGCGGTAGTTCGGTGTGCCGAGCATCAAGACCGTGAGATAGCGACGCACGCTCGGCGAAATCATCACGGCGTCGAGCCATGGATTGTCGAAGTGCGCTCCCTCGCTGGCGGCGAGCGGCGGACGCGCGGCAATTATTGTGGACACCGCCTGATCGCCGGCGCGCTTTTCCACGATCGTCGTCGCCGCCGGCGGCTGTGGCGGATCCGCTTGTGCCTCGACCACAGGCGTCGTCGGCGGTGCTGCAGGCGGCGCCGTCCATTCGGGCTGCGCTGCGTACGCAAGCATGAGCTGAGCGGGCACGTGGTCCTGGAGCATGTCACCCCAGGCGGTTAGGCTGCCGGTGAGATCGGCGGCGCTGGCGAACTCGGCCCGGTGCGGGACGCCGGAACCGCTAGCGGTATTATGTGCGGGCGGCTCATTGTCTGAAGCGTTCTGCCAATAGCCGCGTGCGTTGACGATCTGGCTCGGTGTCATTCCGCCGGCGGGCGGCGTGTAGGAGGCGGTCTGATACAGCGCGCCCGCATCGCTCGACGGCGCCGCGGCAGCAAGCCGCGCCGCGTCGCGCCGGCGTTGCGCCTCGCGCTCAAGCGCGGCCCGCAATGCACTCGTCGCCGCGGTGCCGGCGTCCGGCGCCGGCAACCTTGCCGCTTCGCGAGCGTCCGCCTCGCGATCGGCCTGCGTCATTCCATAGAACTGGCCATACGGATCGGCGCGCCGCCGTTCGTTGTTGGCCAGGATAATGTTCCTGCTAAGCCCTTCCTCTTGCGCCTCTTCCGCCCAGGTCTCGGTGGGGTTCTGGCCGCGCTTTCTCAACGCGGCGAGTGCGACCGCATAGCCCGGCAGCGGGTGTCCATCTTTGGGAAGATAAACGGTGCGGCCATCTGGAAACACGTCCAGGAGCTGATCGCGTGTCATGCGCGGCCACATGCGCACGCCACCGGTATCCATGTGTACGAACGGCGATCCGGAGGTCGGATAAAAGCCGACGCCGCCGCGCTGCATACGCAAGCCGATGACGCGCAGCTCTTCGAGCGGCACGCCAGGGATATAGAAGTCGACGGCATGGCCGAGGATGTGCTGGCTATAGCGCGCCACGCCGCGACTTCTCCGCCGCAGCATGGCGTTGGTCTGCGGTGAGCGGTAACCGCACACAACATAGATCGGTTCTTTTGATCCGGTCTCGCGCTGTACCTCCCACAGGAGGTCTATCAAGTGCGGGTCCATTCGGGTTTCCTTGCCGCGGCGCCAGTCGCGCAGGAACCAGTTGAGTTTCTCCAGCGCCGCCTCGTCGTAGCGGCCGTCGCGCTTGTAGGTGATGATGATGTTTTCGTTGGTGTGGACGTGGTGCATGGAGATGGTGCGCGTGTCGCCGTCGGCGACCGCGTTCTGCAGCCCCCTGCAACCAAATAGAACGAGGAAAAGGGCGAGACCGCACGAATAGCCAGCGCGCAAAGCGGCGAATCGACGGACGTTCGGACGCGCAATACCGATCGGCACTGGCGATCTCGCGTTGACACGTTGAGCGTTGGGAACCGCCGCGTCGCCGCGCCGGCTAACGCTAACGCATTGCTAATTTTGGGAAGGGCAGACCTGGAATTAACCGCCACCCCACCCCCGACCCGGATAGGGCTAGCGGTCCAGTGTGGCAAAATATGGCCCTATTCGCGTACCCGCGGGGCAGCCGGAAAGAGAGCTCTCTGCCGGCCGATATGGTTAACGGCGGCCGGCGCGGGCCCGAAGATTGCTACTCGGAGCTATAGCGATTGTGCGGCCGGTAGCTGCGGCTCACCCGGCGGCGAGCGGCCGGTCGGGTCGGCGGGGGCGGCGAAGAACTGAAGCCGCCGAACAATTGTTGGAAAAAGCCCAGCGGACCGCCGCTCGGTCCGCTCCAACCGCGGGTCGGCATGTTGTCGGCCGCTTGCAGGATTTCCCGCTGCCCCGCAGGAATCGAATGCTCCACCGGGATGTCGGCGATTCGCATCTCGGCCGGATTGTGCATGATCGCGAGCAGCTCCCTGTCGCGGCCATAAATGTCGTCGCGGAATTCGAGCTTGCCGGCGCCGTCAACGAAGGCGGTTTGATAGGTGATATTCACCGGAAGGGGCGTCGGAAAATCGATATTGATTTCATTCGGCCCGTACATCTTGTGGATGCGTTCCACGGTGTAGCCGTCGTTCGGGCGCTCGAGCGAGAGCAACACAGCGGCGTAGTGTGCCGGATACTGCGTGCGCATACAGCCATGGCTGAACGCGCGCCTGGCCTCTTTGAACATGTATTTGTCCGGCGTGTCGTGCTGAAACACCAGGAATTTGTTGGGGAAGTTGAAGCGAATGCGCCCCTCCGCGCTGTTGTCGCCAGGCGGCTGGTAGATGCCGGTCACTCGTCCCGACGCGTCACGTTCGACCACGAGACCCATCCGCTGCATCACGGTCGGATCCTGCGCCATGGCCGGCAAGTACTCGTTGTTGATGATTGACGGCGGCACATGCCAGATCGGGTTGATGGTGATGAATTTCATCATCGCCGTCATGATCGGAGTGGGCTTATTCGGCATGCCGATCACGATCTTGGTCTGCCAAATCTGCTTGCCGTCGTGAAAGACGTGCGCGGTGAAGTCTGGCAGATTGATCATCACGTAGTTGTTGCCGAGGTCATGCGGCATCCAGCGCCAGCGCTCCATATTGGCGAGGATGATGTCGGTCACATGCGTCGGGCGGGGCCCGTTGATCGCGTCAAGTGTCGCCGCGGTGAGCGTACCCGTCTGCTTCAGGCCGTGTGCCTTCTGGAAGGCCTTCACCGCTTCGGCAAGCGACTTGTCATAAACGTTGCCGTCGCCCGAAACGCCGAGCTTCTCGCGTAGAGCGGGCACACGGTCGTCCTTATCGCCGATCTTGAGCATCGGTCCGTTCGGGATCGGCGGCTTGATGCCGTCACTGTTGCCGGCGCGGATTTCGGCGAGCTTCGCTTTGAGTGCAAGGTATTCCGCAGCGTGCGGCTCGTAGGAGTCGAGGGCGGCGGCCATGTCCGTGGCATCGGCCATTTTGGCCAGAACATTGGCCGGCTCGGGAGCTTTGGTCTCGTACCAGATATTGGCGTCGACGCGCGACCAGGCGATCCGCCCGATCGAGGCATGATGCGCGTAGGTGATCACCGACATGTCGAACTTCAGCTCGGCTTCGGCGAGCGCTTGCGGGTCGGTGAGCGACTGGAAATCCGGTACCGGATAATCGGCGGGATTGAGGCCATCGGCGTCGACGTGGGCGAGATAGCTGATGGCGGCAATGGCACGATCATTGGCATGGCCGTCGGTGAGCCAGATCGGCGCGTAAGAGCGGCCCGAATAGAACGCCTGAATCGACTCGCGCTCCATTTTGCCGCCGACGATGCGATCGAATTTACCGCTCGTCAGTTGCTGCAATTGATCGGCGATCTGCTGGTTGATCGTCGGTGCAGGCGGTGTTGCGGGTGCCGCAGCGGTGGCGGCAGGGGGGGCCGGCGGAGTGGCCGACGGCGTCGCGCTTCCCGTGTTCTGTGGCGGGCTAGCCGGAGGAGCGCTGCCCGCGTCTTGCGATGTTGTGGTTGGAGTCGTTGGCGGGGTGGCGCTGCCGGTTTCGGGGGCGGTGGCCGGTGTCGCCGGCGGAGTTGTGTTGGCAGCGGCGGGTGGGTTCGCAGATTTGTCGGCCGATGGGGCCGGCGCATTTGACTTGTCGGCATCGCTTGCCGGTGGCGGGGTCGTCTTCCCATTGTCGGGGGCGGTCACGCCTGCATCGCTCGGCGGTGTCGGCGTCGTCGTCTGCTCGGCGAAGGCACCGCCGGCCGAGAGCAGCAGCGCGACGGCGGTCGAGGCAAGAAACCCATTCAGGCGGGCGCCGGGCATTGCAAATTCTCCTTCATTGACCTCTGTATCGCCGAAAGTCTGGCGGCGAATTGCAAGACTCACACCGCCGGGGACGACGTTCCCCAATAGTGTCATTAGCTGAGAAGGGGAGCCAGTACTTCCCCCACTTTACGCGACGCTAGCCGGCAATGTCCCCCGTAGAATGGTCAATTTGAGGGCGTGTCATGCGATTTTCCCCGGCTGTCGCTCTTCGGCAACGGCGTACCCCGATTCCGCCCGTTCGCCGCTTAATCCAAGGGCTTCGAGCTTGCGATAGAGCGTCGAGCGACCGATTCGCAACCGGCGCGCCACTTCCGACATCTGCCCGCGATAGTGCGTGACCGCATAGCGGATGAGCTCGGCCTCGATCTCGTCGAGCGGCCGCACCTCGCCGGCCGCGTCGAGCAGCGGCAATGCATCGAGAGGGGCAGGGGACTCCGCGGGGGAAAGGGACGGTTCGTCCGTCCGAGTGCTTGCAAAAAATTCGGGCTCACTGCCGCTTGAATCGGAGACCTCCACGGGGTGTTCGGCCTCGGTGATTTCCGGCAGGGCGTCTGCGGCCAGTGCGGGGATAGCGCTTTGCGTCGGGACTTGCACCGAGAGCTGCGCCGCGATCTGCGGAAATTCCGCAAGCCCGAGGGCGTCACCTTCGGCAAGCACGACAGCGCGGAACACGGCATTCTCGAGTTGGCGAATATTGCCGGGCCAGGGGAAGGCGGCGAGCAGGCGCAATGCCTCGGGCGCGATCAGGCGGATGCGCTTTCCTTCTTCGGCCGCAAAGCGCGCAAGAAAATGCCGGGCCAACGCCGGGATATCCGCCGCCCGCTGGCGCAGCGGCGGCACCGCAATCGGAAACACATGCAGGCGATAGAACAGGTCTTCGCGGAACCGTCCGGCAGTCACGTCGGCGATCAGGTCGCGGTTGGTGGCGGAAACGATGCGCACGTCCACCTTGACGGATTTGCGCGCGCCGACCGGCTCGACTTCGCCTTCCTGAATGGCGCGCAACAGTTTGACTTGCGCGGCGGCCGGCAATTCGCCGACCTCGTCGAGGAACAGCGTGCCGCCCGAGGCCTCGACGAATTTGCCGGTGTGCCGTTCGGTGGCGCCGGTGAACGAGCCTTTCTCGTGGCCGAACAAAATCGATTCGACGAGATTTTCAGGCATCGCGCCGCAATTGACGGCGACGAAAGGCTTTGATCGCCGCTCAGACGAGCCATGGATGGCGCGGGCGATCAATTCCTTGCCGACGCCGGACTCGCCGGAAATCAGCACCGGGATGCTGGAGGTTGCCGCCTTCTCCGCGATGCGGATGACGGCCGCCATGTTGGCGCTCTTGGTGATGATGTCGGTGAAGCCCAGCGTGCCGGCGCGACTGTGCTTGAGGCGTTGCAGTTCGCCTTCGAGCGCGCTGGTGTTGAGCGCATTGCGCAGGCTCACGTGCAGGCGCTCGGCGCCGACCGGCTTGACCACGAAGTCGACCGCGCCGGCGCGCATCGCCGAGACGACATTATCAATGCCGCCATGGGCGGTCTGCACGATCACCGGCACCTTGACGGCGGCTTGGCGCAGCCGCGCCAACACGCCGAGCCCGTCGAGATTCGGCATCACCAGATCGAGGATCACGCAATCGATCTGCGGGCCATCGGCGCCTGCGAGCAGCGCCAGCGCCGCGTCGCCATTGTCGCGCACGAGGGCCTCATAGCCGAATTTTTGCAGCATGCCCTCGATTAGCCGGCATTGCACCGGATCGTCGTCGACGACGAGAACGCGCCCTGTCATGACTGTCAGTCTTCGCAAATCTGCTGTACCGAATTGGGGCACTTTGCGGCAGCAGGCTTAATGCGGTGTTAAAAAAAGCCGGCAAACCGCTCCGCCGCGCGGTTTCGGACGGGCCGATCGGCGAGCGAGCAGCATGTTGGTCCCGTCTGCCGCGACGACGACCTGTCTCGGCTAGCGGGCTGCGCGCTACTTCTCAGCTACTGCCGTCCCTTGCCCGACCGGTCGAAGTTCTTGATCAAAATCGCCATGATCAGAAGCCCGAAGGCGCCGAGGCTGGGCAGGAATTCCCAGCTTAGCAAGGGATTTTCGCTTCCCGCGGCAGCAAGAAAGATCTGATTGAGGGCGAGCAGCCAGAACGCCAGCGCGAAGACGACAAACAGGCCTTCCCTGGTGCGCCGCCAGAACCGGAGGAAAAATAACCCGGCAAAGATGAAGCCCATTGTCACCATGCCGTAGAAGAAGGCACTCATCGCGCGGTTCCTAATCGACTTCCCAGACGAAGCCGAACAGCAAGGTGGAGACGGCCGCAAGGCTTACGGCGAGACGAAGCGGACTGAGGTCGATTGCCGGTGGCAGGACCACGAGATCGATCAGGACCAGTAGGTTGTCGACCGCGAGCAGCACGAAGCATGCCGCGCTCCACAACAGCAATCGGGTCCGGTTGAGAAGGAAGCTTCTGACCAGGAGCCAACTGCACACAAGGCTAGTGAGAAAGCAAAGGGCGTAGACCGTCGTCGCCAGCGCCGGTATGCCTTGCGCGGTGACCACTGCTAGCATCGCCGGTCCCTCATTTCTTGAATTTGAATGCTGCGGCGAATGTCCGCAGCTTTTCGTCGGAACTTTCGAAGATCGCGCCGATCACGGTGGCCGGCTTGGTCGCGTAGATTTTCTGCACGAGTTCGCCGATCTCATCGAGGGCCGGAGTGGTCGGCTCATAACGGCAGGCGTGATCGTCGACGGTGGCAATCAGTCCCACGCGCTCCAGCAGTTCCGACGCGCTGGCGATTGCCGCGGGGCTGCTGCGTAACTCGCGCACCAGCTCGTCGAATCGCCAAGCCCGTTTCGGCTCGCGCCGCACCAGTGTGAGGACCTCCAGGGCCCAAACCGAGCCAATGGAGCTGCGCACGAATTCGAGGATTTCCGCCTCTTTCACGGCGTGCCGATCATTCCACTTCCATTCGGCGCCCCATCAAGCTCCTCGACACCCGCCGGCAGTAAATCAACTTGGGTCGACGGAGGCAACCGGCACCGTTGCCGCAAGGTGCGCGGTCACCCACATAAGCGTGCGGCATCCCTATTTGGGGTGGTGAGGACTCTGAGCGCTCATGCCCGCTAGAAAAGCCACCAGGAAGAGGGCCGCTGAGCGGCCCATCGTCCGCAACGCGCCGGCGCGCCGGCGCGCTTTCGGCTCGCTGCCCGAGTGGAATCTCGCCGACCTTTATGCCGGCCTCCATGATCCGGCGATCAAGCGCGATCTCGATCGCGTTGATGCCGAATGCATAGCGTTCGAGGAGGCCTATAGAGGCAAGCTCGCCGAGGTGGCGCGTTCTTCGAGCGCCGGCGCGGTGCTCGCCGGGGTGGTGCGGCGTTACGAGGCGATCGACGATCTGATGGGGCGGCTCGGCTCCTATGCCGGGCTCGTTCATGCCGGCGACACGGTCGATGCGGCGCGCACGAAATTTTACGGCGACGTGCAGGAACGGCTGACCGCGGCGTCCACCCACCTTCTGTTCTTCACGCTCGAACTCAACCGCATCGACGACGCGCTACTGGAAGCGGCGATGGCCGATCCGGCGCTTGGGCACTACCGGCCGTGGCTCGAAGACGTGCGCCGCTACAAGCCCTATCAGCTTGAGGACCGCGTCGAGCAGTTGTTTCACGAAAAATCGGTGACCGCCTATTCGGCCTGGAACCGGCTGTTCGATCAGACCATCGCCAAGCTGCGCTTTAAGGTGGCGGGTAAGACATTCGCGATCGAGCCGACGCTCAGTCTTCTGCAGGATCGTTCGGGCGCCAAACGCAAAGCGGCTGCGCAAGCGCTAGCACACACGTTCGCGCAAAATGTGCAAGCTTTCGCGCTCATCACCAATACGCTGGCCAAAGACAAGGAGATTTCCGACCGCTGGCGGGGATTTGCCGACATCGCCGATGCGCGCCATCTCGACAATCGAGTCGAGCGCGAAGTGGTCGATGCGCTGGTCGCCGCCGTGCGTGACGCCTATCCGCGTCTGTCGCACCGCTATTATGCGCTCAAGGCGAAATGGTTCGGCAAGAAGCGGCTGCCGTATTGGGACCGCAATGCGCCGTTGCCGCAGGTGCCGATGCGCAACGTGAGCTGGGTCGAGGCCAAGGACACCGTGCTCACCGCCTATGGCGCGTTCTCGCCGAAGATGGCGGCGATCGCCAAGACGTTCTTTGCCAAGAACTGGATCGATGCGCCGGTGCGGCCGGGCAAGGCGCCGGGCGCGTTTGCGCATCCGACCGTACCATCGGCGCACCCTTACGTGCTGCTCAACTATCAGGGCAAGCCGCGCGATGTGATGACGCTCGCCCACGAACTCGGCCACGGCGTGCATCAGGTGCTGGCGGCGCCGAACGGCGCGCTGATGGCGCCCACTCCGCTGACGCTTGCCGAGACCGCGAGCGTGTTTGGCGAGATGCTGACGTTCAAGAAACTGCTCGCTGCGACATGCGATAACAAACAGCGCAAGGCCATGCTCGCCGCCAAGGTCGAAGACATGATCAACACAGTGGTCCGGCAGATCGCGTTCTATACGTTCGAGCGCGCGGTCCACACCGAGCGCAAGAACGGTGAACTGACCGCGGAGAAAATCGGTGAGTTATGGATGTCGGTGCAGGGGGAAAGTCTGGGCCCGGCGATCGAGCTAAAACCCGGCTACGAGTCGTTCTGGACCTATATCCCGCATTTCATTCACTCGCCGTTCTACGTCTACGCCTACGCGTTCGGCGACTGCCTGGTGAATTCGCTCTACGCCGTCTACGAGGGCGCCGCCGAAGGATTCGCCGAGCGCTACCTCGCCATGCTCTCGGCCGGCGGCACCAAGCACTATTCGGAACTGCTCAAACCGTTCGGCCTCGACGCCCACGATCCCAAATTCTGGCAGGATGGACTTTCGGTGATCGAGCGGATGATTGAAGAGCTGGAAGGGCTATAATCGACTTTATCATGGAAACGAAGATTCAAAGGCTTGGCAACAAGCGTATTCTCTCACTGCCGCCGGAACTGTTGGCTGAATTGGGTTGGGATGCGGGAGACATCCTGGCCGCCGAAGTAATCGGCCGCGGTATCAAATTTGTGCGGCCGAATAGCAAGCGTAACGTAGCTATGCGGATTGCCTGCAGAGGAATGAAAAAGTACCGCGCAGCTTTCGAGGCGCTCGCAAAGAGCTGATACCCGGCGTCGCTGCTGCCGACCGCCCAAAGCCAAGCGCTCATGCCCAACCGCGAAATACCCGACCGCGAAAAGAACCGCTTCTCCGCCCGCGCCGCGCGCTATGCGCGGGTCGGCGCCAATGTCGGCGGCGTGGCGGCACGCTATGCAGGTCGCCGTCTCATTGGTGGCGCGCCCAATCGCGCCGGCGAGGCGTTGGCATTGTCGGGCGCGCTCGGCCGGCTCAAAGGCCCGCTGATGAAGGTCGCGCAATTGATGGCGACCATCCCCGATCTGCTGCCCGCCGAATACGCCACAGAACTGCAAAAGCTGCAGAGCGAGGCGCCGCCCATGGGCTGGGCCTTCGTCAAGCGCCGCATGATGGCGGAGCTTGGCCGCGATTGGGAAAAGAAATTCGAAAACTTCGAGCATCATCCGGCGGCGGCGGCCTCGCTCGGCCAGGTGCATCGTGCCCGCTCGCTCGACGGGCGCGAGCTCGCCTGCAAGCTGCAATATCCCGATATGCAGTCCGCGGTCGAAGCTGACCTTCAGCAATTGCAATGGCTGCTCGCCATTCGCCGCCGTCTCGATACCGCCATCGACACCAGCGAAGTCGCCAAGGAAATCGGCGAGCGCGTGCGCGAGGAGCTCGACTATTACCGCGAGGCAAAACACGTCGCGCTCTACCGGCTGATGCTCGAAGAGGCCGATGACGTCCGCGTGCCGCGGCCGTGGCCGGAGCTCTCCACCGGAAGGCTGCTCACGCTCGACTGGCTCGACGGCACGCGCATGCTGGCGCACAAGAACGATCCGCTTGAAGCGCGCAATGTGCTCGCCACGGCCATGTTCACCGCCTGGTGGTTTCCTTTCAGCCGCTTCGGCGTCATCCACGGCGACCCGCATCTCGGCAATTACACCGTCTTCGAGCGCGCCGGCGGGCCCGCCGGCATCAACCTGCTCGACTATGGCTGCATCCGCATCTTCGCGCCGAAATTCGTCCAGGGCGTGGTCGACCTCTATCACGGCCTGCTGCACGGCAAGGACGAGCTCATTGTCCACGCCTACGAGACCTGGGGTTTTCGCCGGCTGTCGCGCGATCTCATCGACACGCTCAACATCTGGGCGCGGTTCATCTACGGGCCGCTGCTTGACGATCGCGTGCGCACCATCGCCGACGGCGTTGCGCCTGCCGAGTACGGCCGCCGCGAAGCGTTCCGCGTGCATCAGGCGCTCAAGCTGAAAGGTCCGGTGACGGTGCCACGCGAATTCGTATTCATGGACCGCGCCGCCGTGGGCTTGGGCGCCGTGTTCCTGCACCTGCGCGCGGAGCTCAACTTCTATCGCCTGTTCAACGAGGCGATCGAGCGCTTCTCCATCGAACGCGTCGCTAAGCGGCAGGCTGAGGCGCTCAAGGCGGCGGGGCTCTGAGTCGTCGTCCTGAGGCGCTCGCCCAAACCGCGAGCCTCGAAGGATGTCGTGCGCCGCGCGCCTCAGGGTGACCGGAATTTAGCAGCAACTACAGCCGACGCCTTCGACCCACGTGAGCGCGTTTTTCATGAACGCCGGCGGAAGGTCATCTTCGGCCACTTCGGCGAGCGGCTTGAATACCTTGAAGTGATGCCGGCCCTGGTCGGTCCAGAAGACGACGTGTGTTTCGACCGGCGGGCAGCCGGGGACCGCGCAGGCGATCTCCGAAACCATCACGGTTTCATCCTCGGTGAGCTTAAAATGCTCCCGGGTCCAGTCGCGCACGCGGTCGAGCGCCGGGCCATCGATTGAGCCTTTTTTGCCGAAGCCAAGCATGGCAACTTATATATTACGACGAACGAAAGGATGTGAAAGTGGCTGAGAAAGTTCTCGCGGCGGTGCGCACCGGGCCGAGTACGACCGAAATCCGTGAATATTCCATGCCGGACATTCCCGAGGATGCGGCGCTGATGAAGATGGAAGTGGGCGGCATCTGCGGCACCGACGTCAAGCTTTACAAGCATCCGCCGAACAATGCGCCCACCATCATGGGGCATGAAAACATCGGCATCATCGCCAAGGCGGGCCGCGAATTCACCCGCCGCAAGGGATTCAAGGAAGGCGACCTCGTCTTCGTCGAGCATTATGTGATGTGCGGCAAGTGCGAGTGGTGCCATGCCGGCCAGTACCGGCATTGCGAAAATACCAACTGGCGCACCAATCCGGACGCCATTCGCTACGGCTACACCTCGGCCGAGAGGGCGCCGCACCTGTGGGGTGGTTTCGCCCAATACGTCTATCTGCCGTGGAACGCGGTGGTGCATCATGTGCCGAAGGGCGTCTCCGCCGAACTGGCGGGACTGGTGACACCGATGGCGAACGGCGTCGAGTGGTCGCTATTCGATGGCGGCGTCGGCTATAATTCGACCGTGCTGATCCAGGGACCGGGTCAGCAAGGGTTGTCGCAGACCGTCATCTGCAAGCAGGCTGGCGCGTCGCTCATCATCGTCACCGGCACGTCGAAAGATCGCGCGCGCATCGAGGTGGCGAAAAAACTGGGCGCCGATTACGTCATCGACGTCCAGAAGGAAGATCCGCTCGCTCGCATCATGGAGATCACCGGCGGCAAGGGCGTCGATGTGGCGCTCGACTGCACCGCAGGCGCCGGGACC
>JASHRW010000176.1 GCA_030037065.1 Xanthobacteraceae bacterium | reverse complement strand
TGCAGATAGACCTGGAAGTTCGGATAGACCAGAAACGCCGGCCCCAGGCGCCCCATCGGCAAGAGCAGCGAAGCCGGCAGATTGTCGTCGGCCAGCGGCCGTCCGTCGGCGAGCGTGATGCCCCACGAGGCCCATTTGGCGCGGGGCAATTGAATGTCGAGATCGGCCTGATCCCACGGCAACCGCGCCGGCACGTGCACCTCGGTCATCCATGGCTCGCCGCGCTTCCAGCCGAGCCCGACCAGATAATTCGCGGTCGAGCCGAGCACGTCCGACACATCGTGAATGAGGTCGCGCTTGCCGGTGCCGTCGTAGTCGACCGCATATTTGTAATATTCGGTCGGCATCATCTGCGTCTGGCCGAGTTCGCCGGCCCATGAACCGATCATCTCCGCGGGGGTGAGATCGCCGCGCTGAATGAGGCGCAGTGCGTCGAGAAGCTGCGGGCGAAATTTGTCGGCGCGCCGGCAGTCGTAGGCGAGGGTGGCGATTGAGCTGAGCGAAGGATATTTGCCCTGGTTGGCGCCGAAATCGCTTTCGAGCCCCCAGAACGAGACAATGACCGGCGCCGGCACGCCGTATTGCCGCTCGATTCGGGCGAACACGGCGGCGTATTTTTTGATCAGCGCTTCGCCGCGAACGATGCGGTAATTGGCGGCCATTCGATCGGAGAATTGCAGAAACGTCTGGGTGAAGACGCGCTGGCCGCGGTCGATGTTCACGATGCGCTGATCGTAGGTCAGATACGGCGCAGCTTCGGCGATGGCGGTTTGCGCAATGCCGTCCGCCGCCGCTTCGCGCTCCAGCCCGGCGAGCCAATTCGCGAATGGCCCGGACGTGCGGCATGGCACGTCGGCGTGCGCGGCAGTGATCAAAAGCGCGCTGGCGAGCACAATGGCGACAGCTTTCATTTTCGATCCGACCGTTTGTAGGATTAGTGAAGGCGAGCCTTGAGATACCAGTCCAATATCTCTTCGCCGGTCCAATAGAGGACGCCGTCGAATTTGCGTGCGTAGTCGTAGATCGCCTCGAGATACTTGATGCGATGCGGCTGGCCACTGATATAGGCGTGGATAGCGAGCGGGAAAATCTTTGCGCGTTTCTCGCCCTCGGCGTAGAGCCGGTCGAATTGATCGATGGCGCGCTGTAGCAAATAGTCGCTCTGGTGGTGCTGCACGATCATCATCGGAATATCGTTGAGCTCCATCGTGTAGGGCAGGGTGACCAGCGGACCGTTGGCGGTGCGGATCGTCGTCGGCTCGTCGTCGTAGACCCAGTCGCCGATATATTTGATACCGGCTGCGGTCAGGAGCTCGGGCGTGTCGAGCATCTGCGTGAGGCCGGGACCGAGCCAGCCTACGGGGCGCTTTTTGCAGAAGCGCTCGATCACGTCGAGCGCGCGGGCGATCATAGCCTTTTGATTCGGCTCGGCGTGGATCGGTCCCTGCTGATAGGCATGCCCCATGAATTCCCAATGATCCGTCCGGGCCTGCTCGGCAACGCGTGCGTAATCCTCGCAGACGCGAGCGTTGAGCGCCAATGTTGGGCGAACGCCGAGACGCTTGAACAGTTCGAAAAAGCGCCAGACGCCCACCCGCATACCGTATTCGTGCCAGCTCCAGTTGGGTACGTCGGGCAGCAGCGTTTGCCCGGTGGGCGGCGCCAGCACTTGGCGCGCCATCGGCTTGCCGATGTCCCACACTTCGAGATTGACGATGGTCCAGAACACGATACGCGCGCCGTCGGGCAGCCTGAGCGGCGGTCGATCGACGATCGCCGAGAAATCGGCGCGCTCGCGCGGCACCATCGCCTTTGCCGCCACTTTTTTCGCTATCGTCCTTTTCTTCATTCTGCCGCTCTCGTTCGCGCCGTCGATACCGTGCCGGGGCCTGTTGCGGGGACGACCATACGTCGCATGGCAAACATCGACAACGCCGGCAGAGGCCTATGCGCTGCTTGCCGGCGCGATCACATCCCCGTTAGCGCGCGCCGAAACGCATTGCAGTCGGCCGCGATTAGCGCCTTGATGGAACCAAGGTGCCGGGGTCCGATTATCCTCGCAGCCATTCGCCAGGTTCTATTACTTGCGGCCTCATTTAAGGACTTGCGATGCCAGCCTCTGCCGCTTCGACGCGGTTTCGTGAGCCCGATCCTTCCGAAGAGTCCGCCGGGGCTGACGGGGTGCCGTCGACCTCGACCGACGATGTGCGGCAATTCTGGCTGGAATCGTTTCGCGCCGTGCGCGCCGAGACCGAACGGCGGGCGGCGTTGCTGTCAGCCGAGGACCAAGTCGTCCAGTCGATGCCCGATGCAAGCCCGACCAAATGGCATCGCGCGCATGTGACCTGGTTTTTCGAGGAGTTTCTGCTGCGCAAGTTTGCGCCGGGATATAAAGTCTTCGACAAGCGTTTCGGCTATCTGTTCAATTCCTATTACGTGTCGGCCGGGCCGCGGCACGCCCGCCCACAACGCGGCATGATCACCCGGCCGGGCGCCGCCGAAGTGAGCGCTTATCGCGCGCACGTCGATCTGGCCGTTGCGGAGCTGATAGGGTCGACGAACAATTTTGCGCCGCTCGCTTCGATCATCGCGATCGGGTTAAATCACGAGCAGCAGCACCAAGAGCTCCTCCTGACCGATATTCTGCACGCGTTTTCGCTCAATGCGACCCATCCAGCTTATGATCTGCAATGGCAATGGCCGCAACGCGGCCGAGCCGCCACCGCAGGTGGGGTCATCGCCGGCATCCACCGCATCGGACATAACGGCGACGGTTTCTGCTTCGACAATGAAGAGCCGGCGCACGATGTGCTGTTGCAGCCGGTGCGGCTTTCGCCTTCGTTGGTGACCAACGGCGAATGGCTCGCGTTCATGGCCGATAGCGGCTACACGACACCGACTTTGTGGCTGTCCGACGGCTTCGCCGCGGTCGAGGCACAGGGCTGGAACGCGCCGGGCTATTGGCAAAACATCGACGGCGGGTGGTTTGTGATGACCCTTGGCGGTTTGCGCCGCGTCGATCCGGAGCAGCCAGTCTGTCACGTGAGCTATTACGAGGCCGACGCGTTTGCGCGCTGGGCCGGCAAGGCTCTGCCGACCGAGGAGGAATGGGAGGTCGCTGCCCTCAACGGCGCGCTCGCCGATACCTTCGGTATCGTCTGGCAATGGACGCGCAGCGCGTATGCGCCGTATCCCGGTTACCGGGCTGTCGACGGCGGGCTCGGCGAATACAACGGCAAATTCATGGTCAACCAGATGGTGCTGCGCGGCTCATCGCTGGCGACGTCTGCCGGCCATTCGCGGCCGAGCTATCGCAATTTCTTTTACCCGTCGGCGCGCTGGCAGTTCAGCGGTCTGCGCCTTGCCGAATACCAAGGCTGAGTT
>JASHRW010000175.1 GCA_030037065.1 Xanthobacteraceae bacterium | reverse complement strand
CCGATTCCAGCGCAGATCGGCGTGAGCGTCGATGCGCTTACGATCGGCGGCACCACCATCGAAGCGCTGCAGGGCAATCTGAATTACGACGGCGCCGGATGGAGCCTCGACAAATTCGAATTCCATGCGCCGGGCGCGACGGACGTCCAGTTCAGCGGCCGGCTTGCCGGCACCAAGCAGGGCTTCGCGTTCAGCGGCCCGGCGGCGCTCGCCTCGGCCGATTTCGAGATGCTGTTGAAATGGCTGGACGGAAGCGGCGGCAATCTCTCTTCCAGCGTGGCCAAGACTTTTAACGCGCGCGGCGACCTGACCATCGCCAGCGACCGCATGGCGGTCGAGCAGCTCGACGCCGCGCTCGACCAGGAAAAAATCGAAGGAAGCCTTGCCTATGATTGGCCTGCCGGGAAGCATCCGGCTCGGCTCGATGCGCAACTGCGCGCCGGGGAGCTTAATCTCGACGCGCTTTATACATTCGCCAAATCGGCGGGCGGCAACGGATTCGCGCTGCCGGAGGAAGCTACGCTCGCTCTCAATATCGATAAGGCGACGTTTGCCGGCGTGGACGCGCGTGCCGTCGACGCGCAGGTGAAGTTCGACGCCGGGCAATTGCAGATCGACCGCCTGTCGGTTGGCGACTTGGCTGGAGCCAAGCTCGACATCGCCGGGCGGATCGATCAATTGTCGTCGCAGCCGCGCGGGCAGATCAGCTTGGACCTCAATGCGAACGCGCTGGATGGCTTAAGCGAAATCGCCGCCAAGCTGATGCCGCAGGAGGCGGATGCGCTGCGCCGGGCCGCTGCCCGGCTGGCGCCGGCGAAAGTGCACGCCGTGCTCAATGTCGCGCAGGCAGCGGCAGCCGGCAGCACCGCCGAACTTCACGTCACCGGCAATCTGGCGACCTTGCGCATCGCTGTCGACGGCAGAGCGAGCGGCGAGCGGGCGCATCTTAGCGCCGCATCCGTGCAGATTGACGGTGGTGTCGATGCCGATGACGGGTCCGTGCTGGCCGTGCTGCTCGGCCTCGATCGCGTGCTGGCGGTCGATCAGCTCCCGGGCCAACTCACGCTGGTGGCGTCTGGCCCGCTGAACGGCGACATTCATGTCGATGGAAAGGTCGCGCTCAGCGGTCTCGATTCCACAATCGCGGGCGCGTTGCGGCTCACCGGCGGGGCGCCGTCAGGCAAATTCCAATTTCAGGCGGCGGCGGGCGATTTGCGGCCGCTCCATCTGGCCATGACGGGCCAGCCCGGCATGGAGGTTCCGCTCTCCGGGCGTGCGGAACTGGACGTGAATGGGGCGAAATTCTCGTTCACTCATATTGCCGCAACGGTCGGCAAAAATGCGGTGCGGGGAAACGTCGCCATCGATTGGACGAATCCGATCGGCCTTAGCGGCGACATCGAAGCGGACGAGGTCGACGCCGCGGGCCTCATCGCAATGTTGCTCGGGCTGCCGACGAACGCACAGAGCGCCGGCGCACCGTGGTCGAGCCAGCCGATCGGTTCCGGCGCGTTCTCAGCAATCAACGGCGCCGTGACATTCAAGTTCGATCGCGCCGCATTGACGCCGACGTCGGTGGCGCACGACCTCAAAGGCGTCGCGCATTTTGGTCCGGCGGCGATTTCCTTGAAAAACATCGACGCCGGGTTTGCCGGCGGGCGCGTGAGCGGATCGCTGGCGTTCCAGCGCAATCCGAATGCGCTCGCCGCGCACGTCAAGCTCGATCTCTCCGATGCGGCCGCGGCGACGATTCTCGGCCCGGCCATGAACGTCACCGATGGGCGGCTCCGCCTGCAGCTCGCGGTCGACGGCTTGGGGGGGAGTCCGGCGGCGCTCATGGGCTCGCTGCACGGCAGCGCCGCGGCGTGGTTCAAGGACACGCAATTCGCCGGTTTGGATGCGGCGGCGTTCGGCACCGCCAGGCAGGCGGCCGGTCAGACCAGCCCGATCGACCTAGGCAAGATTGACATGGGCAAGGTCGAGACCGCGGTGAATGCCGCACTCGCCAAGGGTCATTTTACCGTGCCGCAAGGTGGTGCAGCGGTCACGCTGAACATGGGAGCGGTTGATTTGAACCATGTGATTTTGCAGGCCGAAGACGGTTCTCAGCTTGCGCTCAGTGGTGCGGTCGATCTCGGCAACGCCGCGATCGACATGCGCATGACATTGTCGGAAGCTCCGCCCGCCAATGCGTTGATCGCCGCACGCCCTGAGTTGTCGGTCAACGTCAAAGGTCCGCTCGCGGCGCCGCAGCGCACGCTCGACCTGTCGGCACTGAGCAGCTGGCTGTCGCTGAGCGCCGCCGAACTGCAGACCCGGCGCATCGAAATGATCGAGGCGGGCGAGCACGCTGGTACGGCCGGGCAGACTGTCCATCCGTCGTCGCCGGAAGTTCACTCGCTTTCGCCGGGTACAGTTGTCGAATCGGCGATCACGCCGAACCTGTTGGCGGCGCCGGCTCCGGGCGGACGAGGCATCGAGCGCTTGCAGCCGCAGCCGCCTACGCCATCGCTCGTCCCGCCGCCTATGCCGCGCCAGGTGGCGCCGAGCGTGCCTCGTGCCGACTGAATCCAGGCGGGCCGCCGGTGCGGCCGACCGTCCGCGCCTGAACCTCGTCGAGTACAAAAAGCCGGATGGCCGACGACAGATTTCCGTGCTGGCGCTGCGCATCGATCGCCGCGACCAGGGCGGACAAAGTCACAGCGCGCGCCAGCGCGATGTCCTTCAGCACTTGCCAGAACGCGTCTTCCAGACTGACGCTGGTCTTGTGTCCCGCGATCACGATCGAGCGTTTGATGATCCGAGATTTCATGGCTTTCTTTCGATCCGGTGACCATCGAGAGTGTCGCGGGCCTTCTCGCTCTGCGTCTGCTGCAGCGCTTTTTCGGCTTTCAAGCGTCCGTGAGCAAGCCGGTTTTGCGCCGCCTTTTGCTCGGCCTGACGCCGTTTGGCCTGTTTGCGCGCAATGCGAAGATTAACGATGGTGCTCATGGGAAGCTCACGGGTCCGGGCGGGTCATGCGCCGCGGCTGCACCAGCCGATCAAACTCCTCAGCCGAAACATAGCCGAGCTTGACCGCTTCCCCGCGCAACGTCGTACCATTCTTGTGCGCCGCCTTGGCGATCTGTGCCGCCTTGTCGTAGCTGATGCGCGGCGCCAAGGCAGTCACCAGCATCAGCGAGTTCTCCATCGATTGCCGGATGCGCGGCTCGTTGGCGCGGATGCCGCTCACGCAATGGTCGGTAAACGAATTGGCCGCGTCGGCGAGGAGCCGGATCGATTGCAGCGCCGTATAGGCGATCACCGGCTTGAACACGTTCAGCTCGAACTGGCCCTGACTCGCCGCCAGGGTGATCGTGGTCTGGTTGCCGAACACCCGGCAGCACACCATGGTCAGCGCTTCGCACTGGGTCGGATTGACCTTGCCGGGCATGATCGAAGAGCCGGGCTCGTTTTCCGGCAGGATCAATTCGCCAAATCCCGAGCGCGGCCCGGAGCCGAGAAAGCGGATATCGTTGGCGATCTTGAACAGATCGGCGGCGAGCGAATCGAGCGCGCCGTGGGCAAAGGCGAGGGCGCCGTGCGAAGCGAGCGCCTCGAACTTGTTGGGTGCGCTGACGAATGGCAGTCGGGTCAGCGCAGCGACCTTCTTGGCGAACAGCTTGGCGAATTGCCGCTTGGCGTTCAGCCCGGTACCGACGGCGGTGCCGCCCTGCGCCAGCGGATAAAGCTCCTTCAGCCCCAATTTCACGCGGGCAATTCCGGACGTCACTTGCGCCGCGTAGCCGGAAAATTCCTGGCCGAGCGTGAGCGGCGTGGCGTCTTGGGTGTGGGTGCGGCCGATCTTGACGATTGAGGCGAAAGCTTTGGTCTTCTCCTCAAGCGCCGCTTGCAGATGCGTCAGCGCCGGAATAAGCCGCCGCACGATTTCCTGCGCCGCTGCGATGTGCATGGCGGTCGGGAAGCAGTCATTCGACGACTGGCTCATGTTGACGTGATCGTTGGGATGGATCGGCGATTTGGCGCCGCGCTTGCCGCCGAGCATTTCGTTGGCGCGGTTGGCGATCACCTCGTTGACGTTCATGTTGGTCTGGGTGCCGGAGCCGGTCTGCCAGACCGAAAGCGGAAATTGATCGTCGAGTTTGCCGTCGATGATTTCGGCCGCCGCTTCGGCGATCGCCTTGACACGCCGCGCGTCGAGCGATCCGAGCGCGAGATTGGTTTGGGCGGCAGCCAGCTTGACCAGCGCGAGCGCGGCGATCAGCGGCCGCGGCATGCGCTCCTCGCCGATGCGGAAATTCTGCCGCGAGCGCTCGGTCTGCGCACCCCAATAGCTGTCGGCCGGAACGTCGATCGGACCGAACGAATCGGTTTCGATACGGACGACGGAAGACGGACGACGGACGACAGACGGAGTAGTTCCTCTGTCCCGTGTCCTCCGTCGTCTGTCGTGCGCCCTCATTTCTTGCGAAACCGGTCGAGGCTGACCACTTCGGCACTGGGGCCGGATGGCGTCTCTTGCTTGCCCTCCGATGCCGGCAAAGTCTCGGCCGTCTTCGTCTCGGCAGCCGAGTGAGGGCCGGAGACGGCCGCCACTTCGGGCGCTTTGGCGCCGGACTCCGCTTCGCCTGCCCTCTCGAAGGACTCGAACTGGAAGCCAAATTGCACCGACGGATCGAAGAAGGCGGTCACGGCGTCGAATGGAATCGAAAGCTTTTCGGGCACGCCGCCAAACGACAGGCCAACGTCGAAGACTTCATCGCTCACGCTCAGATCCCAAAACTGGTGCTGCAGGATGATGGTCATCGCTTCCGGATATTGCGAGCGCATCCGCTCGGAAAGGCGAACGCCAGGAGCCGCGGTGGCGAAGGTGATCTTGAAATGATGCTCGCCCGGCAAGCCGTTCTTGGCGGCATCAGCCAGCACGGTGCGCACCACGCCGCGCAAAGCGGCTTGGGCGAGCAGATCATAGCGAATCAGGTCTTCAGGCATCTCGGGCAACAGACGACAGAGGACGGACGACAGATAGGGAGCCAATGATAGAGGTCCAGATTGATTCTGTCCTCTGTCGTCCGTCCTCTGTCGTCTGAAAAGTGGAGGCTTCTGTTGCCAGGTGCCTCCGAACCCCGCCTGACGGAGCTTAACCCATCAGGGCTTTAGTTCGGTCTTTCGAGCTGCTTACGCAGCCATAGCAACCGGAGCATAGTTGTCGTTGGCAACTATGAATTTGGCCCGATAACGGCGGAACCATGCCGGGCAAAAGCGCGCCCTTTACGCCCTCGTCGATCCTATTTCGACCCCGTAAGCGGAGGACAGACGACGGATGACGGAGGACAGATCAAGGCTACGCTCTTCTGTCGTCCGTCGTCTGTCTTCCGTCCTCCGAATTGGTGGAGTCGCCGGGTACTGCCCCCGGGTCCGAAAGGTTTATTACGACGGCCATTTATCGCCATAGCCGGCTTGCGCCGGCCTACGGAATATAGGCGCAAAAGGTTGCCGAAAAAAGAGCGTGCACAAGCTCATGAAGCTCATCTCAGGCGGCCAATCCGGAGTGGATCGGGCGGTGCT
>JASHRW010000174.1 GCA_030037065.1 Xanthobacteraceae bacterium | reverse complement strand
AATGGTGCGGGCCGCTAGCTCAGTCTGTTCCCTCCCCCCTTGTGGGGGAGGGTTAGGGAGGGGGGTCTGCAGCTCACCCCTTTCCCGTTTATTGCGAACGCAGTTCGCAATAATCGACCTCCCCCACAAGGGGGGAGGTAACGATGAAGCCTGCGCGCCATGAGTGCTACCCGCATCGACGCGCGTTTCGCTGCGCTAAAAAGGGAAGGCCGCCCGGCGCTCGTCACTTTCACCATGGCGGGCGATCCGGATTACGAGACCGCGCTGGCGATCCTGAAAGCCTTGCCGCAGGCCGGCGCCGACGTGATCGAGCTTGGCATGCCGTTCACCGATCCGATGGCGGATGGGCCGGCCATTCAGGCCGCCGGGTTGCGCGCGCTCAAAGCCGGGCAGGACATGAAGCGCACGCTGTCGCTGGTGCGCGAATTCCGCCGCGCCGACGACGCGACGCCGATCGTGCTGATGGGCTACTACAATCCGATCTATGTCTATGGCTGCGAGCGGTTTCTCGCTGACGCCAAGGCGGCCGGCGTTGACGGCCTCATCGTCGTCGATCTGCCGCCTGAGGAAGATGAAGAACTGTGCCTGCCGGCGCTCAAAGCCGGGCTCAACTTCATCCGGCTCGCCACGCCGACCACCGACGACAAAAGGCTGCCGGCCGTGCTCAAGAATACGTCGGGTTTCGTCTATTACGTGTCGATCACAGGCATCACCGGCGCGGCTGCGCCCGATACCGGCAAGGTCAACGACGCCGTTGCGCGCATCAAGCGCCACATCAAGCTGCCGGTCTGCGTCGGCTTCGGCGTGCGCACGCCTGAACAGGCGCGCGCGATCGGGCAGCGGGCCGACGGCGTCGTGGTCGGCTCGGCCTTGGTCGATGCGGTGCGCAAGAGTCTCGATCCCGACGGCAAGGCGACGGCGGCGACGGTCTCGGCCGTTACCGATCTTGTCCACGGTCTGGCGCGCGGCGTGCGCGCCGCCCAACGCGTCTCGTAGCCCTGCTCGTCCAGAAGACGACGTGCTCCTTCAGTCGCCGTCGCTGCCGTAGGCGCCCGCGATCGGCACGATCGCCGGAGCAGACACGGGAGAGAAAATCGACCTCTGTGCATCGACCGTCGCCGGCGGCGACTGAGCGGCGAGCCGGGGAGAAATATCGCGCGCCTTGAAAATCGCTCCGGCCAACAGCGCATAGCTGAGCAGGCCATCGGCGATCATGAAGAGGTCAACGATGAGCTGGGAATTGGTCACGCTGCTGATGCCGTCCCAGGCGCCATGCAACGCCGCGGAGCTGAGCCAACCGAGCGGAATCAAAAACATCGCCATGCGTGGCTGCAGCACGGAAAGCCCGATGAAATAACCGAACAGGCCCGCCCAGGCCGAGTGTTCGGCAAGGTCCGGCAATCCACGCGCCAAGAGCAGCACCAATCCGTCAAACGCCTGGGCGGAAGGATATTTCACCTGACTCATGATGTGCGGTACATACTGGCCCAACGTCTCCTTGACGAAGAACCCGCTGCCGGAGGCGACGCCGAGAACGATGCCGTCGAGCGGCTCGCACAGCCCGACGCGTTTTCTCGCTGCGGCGAAAAACCGGCTGAGCCGGCCCTTGCTGCGGTGGCTCAGCGAAAGCAGCGCCGCGCCGAGCAACGCCAGGGCGAACAGCGGCCATGCCTTGAAGCCTTCCTCGCACAGGCCGGTGCCGAACAGATTGCCGGCGAGGTTGGCCACCATGTTCTTGGATTTCTCCAACGCCGTTCCCGGAATCACGCTGTAGAAGAAGTCGTACCAGAGACCCCAGAACACGCCGCCCAACATCGCGCCGGTGAACAGCGCGACCAGCAGGAGCAGCCAGCCCGGCTTGGCGCGGCTGCACATCTGATTGATGTAATAGTTCACCATGAAGGCGATGTAGACCGCGAGAATGAAGAAGATCTGCCCGGCCACGTTGAGTACTTCCGGAGCCGGCTTGCCCTTGATGGTCAGGGGCGGCAATGGGAATGGCACGGCGAAGAACGAGATGCCGACGAGAAGCGTCACGAAGATCGGCAGCAGATGCTCGTTCTTCCAGGTCGAGCGGCCGCCGACCAGCGGAAAGATCGCGCTCCGCGTGAGCTTGAATTCGGCCTTGGCGGCTGGAACAGGCGGAAGCGGCGGGGGGCCGGACATTGGATCACCGTTGCGCGCTAGCGGATGCGGCCATGGAAAGCGGCAACTCGCCCGCAATTCATGCGGCGGCCCGCGCCTTCAGCCGCGCCTGCTTCTGCGGTGACAGCACGGTGTCGAGTTTGAACAGCTTGCGTGCGGTTTCGCCCAGAATGTTCTTCTTCGCCTGCAGGCTCAGGAATGGCAGATCGTAGATCGTCGACGGCAGGTCCATATCCCAGTGCGGATAGTCCGAGGCGTAGACGAGCTGCGTGTCCGCGGCGATCATCTTGAACGTCTCTTCCAGCATGGTGCGGTTGCCGATCATCTCCATCGGCTGCGAGGTGTAATACATCTCGCGCATGTAATCGGACGGCTTGCGCTTGAGCGTCGGCGCTTCGGACGAGCGCATCATGTATTCGTTGTCGAGGCGCTGCATCAGGAACGGCACCCAGGCGAGCCCGCTCTCGATCCAGATCGACTTCAGTCCCGGGAAACGCTCCGGAACGCCGTTCACCACCCAGTTGGTCATGTGCACGATGTTAAACCAGGTGAAGCCGAGCGCATGCGAGGCGATGAACCGGTTGGTGATGTTCATGCTCTGATCGCCCCAGTTGGTCGCCGCATGGAAGGCGATCGGCAGGCCGCGCTCCTCCAGCGCGCGGTAGAGCTTCATGTAGACGTTGCTGTAGAGCGGCTTGTAGCGCACGGTGGTGACCAGGAAGCCGACCACGCCTTGGCGGCCGGAAAAGTCCTCGACCATTTTCAGCGCCGCGGCCGGATCGTTCATCGGCAGATAAAGCATCGAGACGATGCGCGGCTCGGCCGCCAGGATGTGCTCGGTGAGCCAACGGTTATAGGCGCGCGCGTACTGCACCTCGACCTCGACGATGGGATTGAGGCCTAGCCCCAGCATCGGCGTGGGGAACACGCAGGCGACGTCGACGCCCATGGCATCCATCCACTTGAGCGTCAGCGTGATGTCCTTGTGACGGCCGCCCTCAGCGGCCTGCTCGCTGTTACGATATTCGTAACGGGCGATGCGGCCGGCCATCTCCTGGAAGCCGCCGGTCGAGCGCAGCATCATCGTCTGGCCCTTGGTGTAGACGAACTGGTCGCGCATCACCGGGTCTTCGATGTACTGGAAAATGTCCTTATACGAGCCGGTTTCGTAATGATGCGAGTCGACGTCGACGATCATGAAATCTTCGTAGCGCCGGTCCTCGGCCTGCTGCGCCGCATGGGCGAGGTGGTTCGCGGTGTCGAATTTTTGTTGGTTGGGATCGCGGACGATCGGCGTCATCACATTCATGGGCGTTCCCCTTTATGTTCAGGACTGCGGCGCGTCGACGCGCTGGTGCGGAGCGATGCAATTGCCGGTCATCGCCTGCCACATCGATAATTCGAACAACTGGACGTTCAGCGCATACAGGAGATCGGTGGCGAGCAGCATCGCGTCGGTGATGGTGACGCCGCCGCTGTCGGGCGGCAGCGGCGCGCGCATGCCATTGTCCGCCTTGGCGGCGTAAAGCCGGACTGCGGCGGCGATAACCGTGCGCAGATCGGAATCGGCGATCTTGTCGGGATTTTCCAGCGCGGCGGTGAGCGCCACGGCGGCGCGGACTAGCGCGTCCGCCGGGCGGTCGAGCCCGTCAGATGACGACATAGATGCCTCCCTCGCGCTGCACCACGTCGTGGCGCCTGAGCTTGAGCTTCGGGTCGGGCGCGCATTCGCCGGTTTTCAGCTTGTATTCCCAGCCGTGCCAAGGGCAGACGATGTGCGGCTCGTCCTCGTCGTAGGTTTGGCCCAGGAATGATTTGTCCGGCGCCAGGATATCGACAACCTTGTTGCGGATAATGCCCTCGCAGGCCGGCCCGCCCTGATGGGCGCACAGATTGCGGTAGGCATAATACGAACCGGCGTGCCGGTAGATGCCGACCTCGACGCGGTCCTGGCGGACGATGCGGACGTCGCCGTCTTTCATCTCAAGCTCGCTGCAGACGAAAACCTGCGCCATCCTCGGCTTCCCTCACGATGTTCTTCGCGATCGGCACTCTATCCCGAGTGTTCGGCGTCCGCCACAACAGGCGGGCTGACCTCCGGTCCGGGGTCGTTGCAGCGCCGAATTCGCGCCAGGCCGGGCGCGGCATCCTGCGATCTTTGAAGCGGATCAATGAGCGGACCTCGTCGGTCCGGCAGAGGACTTCTAACCTGCTGTGCGGGCGTTGAATTCCGGGCGCCGGCGCCACACATAAGTCCATCCAGACTGGAGGGGAGAATTCATGGCCCGCGACGTGGCGCGCGATTGGATGTGGTCGGAGGCGTGCGAGATGCTCGCGCGCGCCGAGCGGATGCACCGCGAGCTGTTTCGGCCGGCCAGGAGCGAGGCGCGGCAGCCGGAATGGGAGCCGCCGGTCGACGTGCTGGAGACCGACGGCGAGGTTCTGGTTCTGGTCGCGCTGCCCGGCGTCGATATCGAAGCGGCGCAGGTGGTGATCGAGGAGGGCGAACTGGTCATCGCCGGCACCCGATTATTGCCGAAGGAGCTGCACACGGCGACCATTCACCGGCTCGAATTGCCGCAAGGGCGCTTTTACCGGCGGGTACGATTGCCGGCCGGGCGCTATAGCGGCGTGCGCCGCGCGACAATAGCCGGTTGTCTGGTGATTACGTTGCAGAAGGCAGGACTCAATCGTGGCTGAGATCGACGTGCAAGCGAAAGAGGGACCAAGAGAGGGACCTGGAGGCGGGCTGCCGCCGGTGCCGGCCGATGCATTGATCATCGTGCCGGTGCGCTCGACCGTGCTGTTCCCCGGCCTTGTGCTGCCGATCACGCTCGGCCGGCCGAAATCGGTCGCCGCCGCGCAGCAGGCGGTGCGCGAGCAGCGCCAGGTCGGCATTCTCATGCAGCGCGACCCGGAGGTCGCCGATCCGTCGGCGATCGACATGCATCGCATGGGCACCATCGCCAACATCGTGCGCTACATCACCGCGCCGGACGGCGCGCATCACCTCGTCTGCCAGGGCGAGCAGCGCTTTCAGATCGTCGAATATCTGTCGGGTTGGCCGTTCATGGTCGCGCGCGTGTCGCAGATTCCCGAGCCGGGCGTGCGCGGCCCCGAGATCGAGGCGCGTTTCGTCAATCTGAAAGCGCAGGCCGTCGAGGCGATCCAGCTTTTGCCGCAGGCGCCGCCCGAGCTATTGGCGGCGATCCAGTCGATCGACGCGCCGGCGGCGCTCGCCGATCTGACCAGCGCCTACATGGACATCAAGCCCGACGAGAAGCAGGAGATTCTCGAAACCGTCGATCTCGCCGCGCGCATGGACAAGGTTTTGCGGCTGCTCGCGCAGCGGATAGAGATTTTGCGGCTGTCGCAGGAGATCGGCAAACAGACCAAGGCGGCGCTCGACGAGCGCCAGCGCGAGGTGTTGTTGCGCGAGCAGATGGCGGCGATCCAGCGGCAGCTCGGCGAGGGCGAGGAGGGCAAGGCCGCCGAAATGGCCGAGCTCGA
>JASHRW010000173.1 GCA_030037065.1 Xanthobacteraceae bacterium | reverse complement strand
AAGCGCAAATTCATGAATATCGCCACCAAACGTACAGCCCCGATCACCCACATGTTCGTCGATGATGGGTTGATTCCCAATAACGCAGCGCTGCCGCTCGTGCTCTATCGCGGCGGCATCGATCTCGCCGGCTCACCCGATCCCGAACGGGTCATCGAGAAAGCGTTCGCAGCCAACCATTGGGGGAACATGTGGCGCAATGGCATTTACCCTTATGTCCACTATCATTCGATGATTCACGAAACGATGGGCATTGCGCGCGGGCGCGCGACGGTACGCTTCGGCGGCAAAAAGGGTAAAGAGATCGAGATTGCCTCGGGTGACGTCGTCATCCTGCCGGCGGGCACCGGCCACCAGCTCGTCTGGCAGACGCAGGAGCTCGTGGTGATCGGTGCCTATCCGCCGAGCGGCAAGTATGATCTCTGCCGCGGCAGCAAGGCCGAGCATAGCAAGGCGCTTGGCCGCATCGGCAAGGTGCCGGTGCCGGATACCGATCCGGTGTTCGGCGAAAACGGACCGCTGATTGCGCTGTGGGGAGCATGATCTCGGATTGGCTGTCGTTCTGGGATAAGCCGCACTGCATTTACGTCAACGCGCGCCACAAGGACGTGCACTACCGCGGCCTAGCACAGGCAATCGCCGCGCTGGCGCCGGCGCCGCGGGCGCACGTACTCGACTATGGATGCGGCGAGGCGTTGCACGCCGACATCGCGGCGGCGGCTTGCGGCGAGCTTCTGCTGTGCGACGGCGCGCCGAATGTGCGCGCCGGCATTGCTTCACGCTTTGCCGGCCATCCGAACATCCGCGCGCTGGCACCGGAAGATGTCGAGCGTTTGCCGGATCACAGCCTCGATCTGATCGTGCTGCATTCTGTCGTCCAATATCTGACGGGCGGAGAAACCCAGGCGCTGTTCGCCCTCTTCCACCGCCTGCTGCGACCCGGCGGCCTCCTGCAGGTCAGCGACGTTATCCCGCCGCAGGTTGCGGCTTCGACAGACGTTGCCACGCTCATTCGCTTCGCGGCCGCCAATGGCTTTTTGCTAGCCGCGCTTCTCGGGCTCGCGCGCACCTTGTTTTCTCATTATTGGTGGCTGCGCGTGCGCCTCGGGCTGACCCATTACAGCGAAGCGGAGATGATCGACAAACTCGCCGCCGCCGGTTTTGCGGCGTGCCGCGCAGCGAAGAACATGGGCCACGACCAAGCGCGCATGGCTTTTCTGGCGCGGCCAAAGTGACCGCGGCGCGCGGAATGTCTCGCTGCGATACCCCCCGTTCGCCTTAAAAGTCATCTATAATGGTTTTTCGTGCTCATTGGAGAATGGGCGCGGCGTCGTCTCCTGGCGAAGGAATTGACGGCATGCCAGTCACTTACGAGACCTGGCTGGTCCTGCTCTCGATCGTGATGGCGATCCAGGGCGCTTATGTGGGTTTGCGGCTCGCCGTGCAGATCGGCGCCGCCGCCGGCATGCGCCGGCGTTTGCTATTGGCGGGCGCCGCGTTTTCCTTGGCCATCGCTATCTGGACCATGCATTTCGTCGGCATGCTGGCGGCGCGCATCCCGTTCCCGGTCGACTATCTCGTTTTTCCAACGCTGCTGTCGTTTCTGGTCTGTGTCATCGTGGTCGGTGCGGCAGTCTATGCCACGAGTTCGGGGCCGCTGACGATGGTGCGGCTGACGTTGTCCTCCTGTCTGATGGGCGGCGGCATCTTCACCATGCACTACATCGGCATGAGCGCACTCGATGCCAGCGCCTACATGATTCATGATCGCGGGTTTGTCGCCGCGAGCATGGCGGTGGCAATCGCGGCATCGGCCTTGGCACTGTGGCTGGCGACCGGGCGGCGCGGCAGGCCGCCATTGATCCTGTCGGCGTTCGTGTTCGGCATCGCCGTGTCCGGAATGCACTACACGGCGATGGAGGGAGTAACGTTGCTGCCGTATCCGAGCACGCCCACCGGCGCACCGGCTTTGTCGACGGACCTACTCGCCATCATCGTCGCTGTCGTTGCCTTTTGCGTTTCCGGAATATTTTTGTTGACGCTGGTGCCGGATTCAGCGCGCGCGGCGCCGCAACCGGGTACCGCCGTGATCGCCGATCCGGCTCCAGCAATTCGCGCTGCCGTTCTAGAAGAAATCGCCACTCCGCCCGCACCTTCGCCGCCGGGCAATGGCCACGATGGTACGACGAATGGCGCGCAGCCTGAATTTGGCCGTGGCGGCTTCTCCCCGCTTGGCGGCGCCGGTACGCCGCCGCGGCGCTTCGCCCGCCACCTTCCAGTCGAACGCGACGGCAGCACTCACTTTCTCGCCGTCGACGATGTGGTCGCGATCCACGCCAACGCTCACTACACCACGATTTTCAATGGCAGCGACAAACTGTTCTGTCCGCTGGCTATCGGCCACGTCGAAGCGCGGCTCGACGACAGCCGCTTCGTGCGCGTCCATCGCAGCCACATCGTCAATATAGAGCGGGTCGTCGGCTACAAACGCTCCGGCGACAACGAATTGGTCGAACTGGATGCCCCGCATGACTACACGGTGCCCGTGAGCCGCAGCCGCATCGGCTCGCTAAAGTCTCGCGTCTCGGCGCTCAGCGGCAGCGACGCGCCCTCACGGCGGCGTCATCACGTGGCGTCGCAGTAACTTTCCGGCTTTTTCCGGGCGCGGCGCGTTGGATCGGTCAGCATCTCTGACGCAATTCGTGCAAGTGCGCCGCCGTTTGTGCAAGGGTTTGACGCTTCGTGCATGGGTTGTTGCTCGGTGTGGCCGGCCGTGCAAGCCATCATTTCAAGCGTTCAAGCGCAAACGGCATAAAGACCGTCGTGAACGGCTGTGGTGACGACCTTTGCGCGCACAGGGAGGATGCCCGTGATCCCCGGATCCTTTGAATATCATCGCCCGTCGTCGGTCCAGGAAGCGGTGGGGTTGCTCGCCAAGTTGGGCGACGACGGCCGGGCGTTGGCCGGTGGCCACAGCATCATTCCGATGATGAAGCTGCGGCTCGCCACGCCGGCGCATCTCGTCGACCTCGCCGGCATCGCCGAGCTCAGAGGCGCCCGCACCGACGGCAGCGACATCGTCATCGGCGCGATGACCACACAGCATGAGCTGGCGGCATCCGAACTGCTGGGATCGAAGATTCCGCTGCTGCGCGAAGCCGCGCTGCAAATCGCCGATCCGCAGGTGCGCTATATGGGCACACTCGGCGGCAACGTCGCCAACGGCGATCCCGGCAACGATATGCCCGCGGTGATGATGTGCCTTGGCGCCATTTTCCACATCGTCGGCAAGGGCGGCCAACGGCGCGTTGCCGCTCGCGACTTCTATCAGGGTGCTTATTTTACCGCGCTCGAAGCGGGCGACGTATTGACCGCTGTGCGCATTCCGGTGCCGCCGGCCGGTCACGGCTATGCGTACGAAAAACTCAAGCGCAAGATCGGCGATTACGCGACCGCCGCCGCCGCCGTGGTGCTGACCGTGAGCGGCGGCAGAGTTGCGACTTGCTCGATCGGTCTGACCAATGTCGCCGAAACGCCGCTGTGGGCCGAGGAAGCGGCAAAGATCCTCGTCGGATCGGCGCTCGATGCTGCGACGGTCAAACGCGCGGTGGCCGCCGCCGAAGCCATTACCTCGCCGGCGAGCGACGCACGCGGGCCGGCGCACTATCGAACCAAAATGGCGGGCGTGATGCTCACCCGCGCGCTCGATCGCGCCAAAGCGCGCGCACGCTAGCGCACGATCCCGAAAAGCGGATCCCGGTTTCGGAAAAGATCATGCGCCAACGAAAATCATAGGGAGACAGCGATCATGGCCAAATCCCAAGTCGCGATGAAGGTGAACGGCAAGGCTGTCGAAGCCCTGGTCGAGCCGCGCACGTTGCTCATCCATTTCCTGCGCGAGCAGCTTTCGCTGACCGGTCCGCATATCGGCTGCGAAACCAGCCATTGCGGCGCCTGCACCGTCGATCTTGACGGCAAGTCGGTGAAATCCTGCACCGTATTCGCTGTGCAAGCGAACGGCGCCGACATCCGTACCATCGAGGGCATGGCGAATCCGGACGGCACGCTGCACGCGCTGCAGGAAGGATTTCGCGAAATGCACGGGCTGCAATGCGGCTTCTGCACTCCCGGAATGATTCTGCGTGCCTATCGGCTGCTGCAGGAGAACAAAAATCCGTCCGAGGAGGAAATCCGCTACGGCATATCGGGCAATCTGTGCCGCTGCACCGGCTATCAGAACATCGTCAAAGCCATTCAATTCGCCGCCGCCAAGCTCAACGGCGTTGCCTTCCAGGAGGCCGCAGAATGAACGACATGACCCCCACCTCCGCCGAACGCGCGGAAAAACTCGAAGGCATGGGCTGCAAGCGCAAGCGCGTCGAGGACATCCGCTTCACTCAGGGCAAGGGCAATTACGTCGACGACGTGAAATTGCCCGGCATGTTGTACGGCGACCTGGTGCGTTCACCGCACGGCCATGCCCGCATCAAGAAGATCGATACGGCCAAAGCCGCGGCGGTGCCGGGCGTCGTCGCGGTGCTGACCGCCGACGTGCTCAAAACCGTCAACCTCGCTTGGATGCCGACGCTTGCCGGCGACGTGCAGATGGTGCTGGCCGACGGCAAGGTTCTTTTCCAGAATCAGGAAGTGGCCTT
>JASHRW010000172.1 GCA_030037065.1 Xanthobacteraceae bacterium | reverse complement strand
CCGTCGAGCAATTGCCGGACTTCGTGCGGGTCGCGGCGGCGACCGGCGTGCGCGAGGTCTATCTGCAGCGGCTCGTGTTCTTCGAGGAGAACGCCATCGGCAAGGCGCGGCCGGACCAGGCGCTCTACGAGCGGCTCTCGGCCGAGGAGACGGTCTATATCGACCGCGCCGCGGCGCTCGCCAAATCGCTCGGCGTCACCTTCAGCGCCTCCGGCGCAGCCAGCGAGCCCGGCATGAGCTTGAAACGCAGCGACAGCGGCTCGCCGTGGTCGCTGTGCCGGCGGCCGTGGACCGTCATGTACTTCACCGCCAACGGCCGCGCGCTGCCGTGCTGCATCGCGCCGTTCTCGCAGCGCGGCTACGAGAACTACACGCTCGGCGACGCCACGCAGCAAACCTTGCGTGAAATCTGGAACGGGCCTGCCTACCGAAATTTTCGCCGGGCGCTGAAGTCCGATAAGCCGCCGGGCGCCTGCGCGAGCTGCGGTCTGCGCTGGAGTCTTTAATTCAATTTTCCTCCCGTTATGGGGAGGGGTAGGGGCGGGAGGTTGGTTACGCGCGTTGCCGTCGTCATCCCCACGTTCAACGAAGCGGAATCGATCGCCGCCGTCGTCGCCGAACTGCCGCGCGGCGTCGTCGACCGCGTGATCGTCGCCGACGGCGGCAGCACCGACGGCACGCAAGACCGCGCGCGCAACGCCGGTGCTGAGGTCCTCGCCGCCGGCCGCGGCTACGGACGCGCCTGCCTCGGCGGCGCGCAAGCCGTCGAAGGCGCCGACATCGTCGTGTTCATGGATGGCGACGGCGCCGACGATCCGGCCGCCATCGCCGCTTTGATCGAGCCGATCCGATCCGGCGCTTACGATTTCGTCATCGCCTCGCGGGCGCGCGGCAAACGCGCGCCGGGCAGCATGGCGGCGCATCAGCTTCTCGCCGGGCTCGTCGCCGGCTGGCTCACGGGTCTGCTCTACGGCGTGCGTTACAGCGACATGTGCGCGTTGCGCGCCATCCGCCGCGACACGCTGCTCGGGCTCGGCATGCGCGAGATGACCTACGGCTGGAATCTGGAAATGCAAATGCGGGTTGCGCACGCCGGCTTGCGCGTTCTTGAAATTCCGGTCGGCTATCGCAATCGGCTCGGCGGTACATCGAAAGTCGCAGGCTCGCTGCGCGGCTCGGTCAGAGCCGGCGTCAAAATCATGAGTACGTTCGTGCGCGTGGCAGTCGAGTCGGCGCGCAAGCGCGCGGTTCAGTAGATGACGTTGGCCTTTTGTTGCGAACGCCACGGTACGGCGGCGCATGACAATTCCGGCTCATTGCCTGTATGCTCTGCGGGTCTTCATCTATGGGGTGTGAGGTGATGCCGCCATGAACAATCATTTCCCCGATCGCCGGCCGCTATCGCGCCGGCGCTTTCTCAAAAGCTCCGGGCTGGCCGCGAGCGCGCTGGCGCTGCCGGCCGCGCCATACCGGGCGCGCGCCGCAACCGCGCTGCGGCCGGTGAGCATGACGCTCGACTGGATTTATCAGGGCCCGAATGTCGGGTTCACCATGGCGCGGGACAAAGGCTTCTATCGCGACGCCGGGCTCGACGTCACCGTCAACTCCGGCAAGGGCTCGGGCACCACCGCGCAATTGGTCGCCAGCAAGGCCACTCAGTTCGGCTTTTCCGACGGCTATGCGGTCGCCAACGGCATCTCAAAGGGCATGGCGATCAAAACCATCGGCAGCGTGTTTCGCAAAAATCCGGCGGCCCTCATCGTGCTTGCCGATTCAGGCATCACCTCGCCGAAGCAGCTTGAAGGCAAGACCATCGCCATGACGGCGGGCAGCGGCCAGTTTCAGCAATGGCCGGCCTTCGCCAAGGGCTCGGGCATCGACGCGTCCAAGGTGCAGATGGTCAACATCGACCCCGCCGGGGTCGGCCCGGCGCTGGTCAATAACAAGGTCGACGGCATCGGCGGTTACGCGCAGGGCTACGTTCCGGCAATCGAAATCCGCGCCAAGAAACAGGTGCGCATTTTCTGGTTTGCCGACTATGGTGTCACCGTGGTGTCGAACGGCATCATCGTGCACGACGATTTGCTCAAGAGCGACCCGGAGCTGGTTCGCGCGTTCGTCGCGCCGAGCATCAAGGGCTTCCTCTACGGGCGGCAGCATCCCGACGAGGCGGTCGCATCCGTCGTCAAATATTTGCCGACCGCCGATCCCAAGATCGTGCGGCGCGAACTGGAACTGTCATGGAAAACCTGGGTGACGCCCCACACGGCGGGCAAGCCGCTCGGCTGGGAAGCTGAGGCTGATTGGGCCTCGACCGTCCAGGTGCTCAAGCAATATGGCGGCGTGAACACGCCGCCGGCGCTCGACGCTCTCTTCACTAACGCGTTCGTACCCATGGGCGCCGAATACGTCCCGCCGCAGACCGCGTAAGCGGGCGGATCAGTTTCTTCCTTCCGGCGTGACGCACAGCCGTCCACCGCTGGAATCCCCCTCGCTTTTCAGCGGCTCGGTGAGCGGCTATCAAGGCGCGAGGGGACTTCTCTGTCGTGCCGTCGGGTCCCCTGGAGGAATAACCATGCGCTCTCGGAATTTTCAGACCGAGCCGGTATCGCGGCGCCGCGTGCTCCGACAAACCGCATTGGCAGCCGGCGCGTTCGCGATCCCAACGGCACCGTTCGTCGCGCGGGCTGCGGCCGCGCTCAAGCCGGTGACGCTCACGCTCGACTGGCTCTATCAGGGCGCCAGCGTCGGCTTTCTGGTCGCGCACGAGCAGGGATTTTATCGCGACGCCGGCCTCGACGTGACGATCCTCGCCGGCAAAGGCTCCGGCACCACCGCGCAGCTCGTTGCCAGCAAGGCCACGCCGATCGGTTTCTCCGACGGCTTCGTCGTCGCCAACGGCGTCGCCAAAGGCATGGCGATCAAGACCGTGGCGACGATTTACCGGCGCGACCCGGCCGCCATCATGGTGCTCGATGAATCGCCGATCAAGACGCCGAAGGATCTCGAAGGCAAATCGGTGGCGATGACCGCGGGCAGCGCGCAATTCCAGCAATGGCCGGCCTACGTGAAGGGCGCCGGCATCGATCCGGCCAAGATCAATATCGTCAATATCGATCCAGCCGGAGTCGGGCCGGCTTTGGTCAACGGCAAGGTCGACGCCATCGGCGGTTACGTGTTCAGCTATGCGCCGAGCATCGAAGTGCGCGCCAAAAAGAAGCTGCGCATGTTCTGGTTTGCCGATTCCGGCGTCACCATCGTCAGTAACGGCATCATCGTGCACCAGAACCTGCTCAAGAGCGATCCCGACCTGGTTCGCGCGTTCGTGCCGCCGTCGATCAAAGGTTTTCTCTACGGACGGCAGCATATGGATGACGCCATCGCCGCGGTGAAGAAGTACCAGCCGACGGCCGATGCGGGCGTGACCAGGCGCGAATTCGAGCTGTCGTGGGAAACCTGGCTCACGCCCGACACCAAGGGCAAGCCGCTCGGCTGGGGCTCCGAAGCCGATTGGGCCGGCACCATCCAGATTCTCAAGCAATATGTCGGCGTCACGACGCCGCTGACGACGAGCCAGCTCTACACCAATGAATTCGTGCCGACCGGCGCCGACTATGTGCCGCCGCAGGGCTGAGCGCGTGCGGGACCTCGCCCGGTGAACGAAGCTAAATCCGGCGCGGGCTGGATCGGCGCGAGCCTGCTGCGCAAGGAAGACGCCCGCTATCTGCACGGACATGGCCTATTCATCGCCGATGTCCAAGTGCCCGGCGTGCACGACATAGCCTTCGTGCGCAGTCCGATGGCGCATGCGCGCCTGCGGCGTGTGGTCAAGCCTGCCGACAATGCCGCGCGGGTGTTCACGCTCGCCGATATCGGCCCGATCAACGTGCTGGAGGCCGGACCCGAACTCTCCGCCCATCGGCATAGTCCTTATCCGCCGCTCGCCGACGGGCGCGTGCGCTACGTTGGGCAAACCGTCGCCGCTTGTATGATGCCGACCCGCGCCCAGGCCGAAGATTTGGCCGAGGCGGTGCAAGTCGAACTCGAGGAATTGCCGGCCGTCGTCGATGTCGTCGCTGCCATGCGCGCCGACAGCCCGCGCGTTTTCGATGAGTGGCCGAGCAACGCCTATATCAGCACCAGCGTTGTTGAAGGCGATCCGTCGATCCTCACCGCGGCGCCAGTGCGGCTGCACCGCCGGCTGCGGCTCAATCGCCAGGCCACCGTCTCGATGGAAGGCCGCGGCGCGCTCGCCTATTGGGATCATCGCCGCGACGAACTTGTGGTTTATCTTTCGACGCAGGGCGGGCAGGTCAAGCGCATGGCGATTGCGCGCATGCTTGGCATCCCCGAGCACAAGGTGCGGGTGATCGCGCCGGATATCGGCGGCGGCTTCGGCGGCAAGAACCGCATCATGCCGGAGGACGTCGCCGTCGCCGCCATTGCGATGAAGGTTAGGCATCCGGTGCGCTGGATCGAGGATCGCCGCGAGCACCTTTTGGCTTCGCCGCATGCCCGCGATCACACCTACGATCTGACCATCTGCGCCGAGCGCGACGGCACGCTGCTCGGCCTCGAAGGCGATATCTATATCGACGCCGGCGCTTACGCGCTATGGCCGACGGGCGCGTTTCAGGAAGCCAGCATGGCGTCGCGCAACCTGACCGGCCCCTATCGGATGCGGCATCTCAAGCTCAACGCCCATACGGTTGCCACCAACAAGGCGCCGATGGGCCCGTACCGCGGTGTGGCGCGGCCGGGAGCGACGTTTGCGCTCGAACGCCTGGTCGACGAGGTGGCGCGCGAACTACATCGCGAGCCATTCGACCTGCGCCGGCAGAATATCGTGACCGCCGCCGAGCTTCCCTACCGAACCGCCGCCGGCATGAAACTCGATACCGGCGATTATGTCGCCGCCCTCGACATCGCGCGCGACAAGATCGATCTCGCCGCCGTGCGCAAGCGCCAGGCCAAAGGCGAGCCCGACGGCCGCAAGATCGGCGTCGGCTTTGCATTCTACACCGAGCAGAGCGGACACGGCATCGTCGAATTCGCCAAACGCAAATTCCGCGTCATCCCCGGCTATGAATCCGCCAATGTGCGCATGCTGCCGGACGGCACCGTGCTCATCTATGTGGGCGTGCAGAACCACGGGCAGGGCCACGAGACAACGCTGGCGCAGATCGCCGCGCATGAACTCGGCATCGATCCGGGACAAATCTCAGTCCGCTATGGCGATACCGCAGTCGGGCCGTACGGGTTCGGCACGTTCGCCTCGCGCTCGATCGTGTTTGCCGGCGGTGCTGTCGGCAAAGCCACGCGCGCGCTCGCCGAAAAAATCCGCCGCATCGGCGCGCATCTGCTGCAGGCCGATGTGGCCGCAACGCGCATCGACGCCGGCAAGGTGCACGGGCCCGCCGGCAGCATCGGCATTGCCGAAATCGCGTTTGCCGCCAATGCGCGGCCGGACCAATTGCCGGCCGGAATGGCGCCGCTCCTTGAAACCACCGCCACCTACGAGCCCGCCGATTCCGGCGGCGTGTTCGCCTACGGCACCCACGCCGTTCTGGTCGCCGTCGACCCGGACAGCGGCGCGGTCGAACTCCTCGATTACGTCGTCTCCGAGGATTGCGGCACCATGATCAATCCGATGATCGTCGATGGCCAGGTGGTCGGCGGCATCGCCCAAGGGATCGGCACCGCGCTCTATGAAGAGATTCCTTACAACCAACAGGGTCAACCGCTCGCCGCCAGTCTCGCCGACTATCTGGTGCCGAGTGCGGGCGAAATGCCTTTCATCCGCATCGCGCATCTCATCACGCCGGCGCTGACGACGGAATACGGCGTCAAAGGTTTGGGCGAGGGCGGCGCCATCGCGCCGCCGGCGGCGATCGCCAATGCGGTGGCCGATGCGTTCGCCGATATCGGCGCCAGCTTCAATGAAACGCCGCTGACGCCGCGCCGGGTCGCGGACGAAGTGGCGCGGGCGCGCAGCGAGGCAACCAAAGCGCATTTCAAGGTGAGGAGGTGAGTCACCAAACAGGCGCGGCTGATAAAATTCCGCGCGATCTAAAAATCATTCGGCAACTCGTGCGCCCATTTCGCCCGCATGTGCGCGTCGAGTTCTTTGCTTGATCGCGCGATCACCGGAAACGTTTTCTGCCGGTTGAACGGAATGCAGGCGTCGATGACGACGCGGGAATTGCGCCGGTCTTTCTCGGTGTCGTAGCACATCGGATCGAGCGCCGAGCTCCAGCCGCCGTGGATGATGTCGACCTGGATGCGCGGGTCGCAGCGCGTGCACATCGCCCAGATCACGTCGTTGATGTTGGTCGGATCGATGTCCTCGTCGACCACGATGGTCCAGCGGTTGCAATAGGCGCCGGCGTGGCAGTGCGAGGCGACCATACCGGCTTGCTTGGCGTGGCCGCCGTAGAGCTGTTTGATCGAGATGGTCAGCATGAAGCGGCTGCCGCCGGCTTCGTGCGCCCAGACGCCTCGCACTTCCGGAATGCCGGCGGCTTCGAGCTGATTCCACACCGCGCCGCAGCGATAGGTGCCGAGATAGAAGGTGTTGTCGTTGGGCGGCACCGCCGGAATGGCGCCGACCAGGATCGGATCGTTGCGGTGCATGAAAGTGGCGATGCGGATCGCCGGCTCCGGCGCGCTGCCGGAGGCATAATAGCCGGTCCATTCGCCCAGCGGTCCCTCCTGTACCTTGTCGTCGGGATGGATGAAGCCCTCGAACGCGATCTCGGCGTT
>JASHRW010000171.1 GCA_030037065.1 Xanthobacteraceae bacterium | reverse complement strand
TCGGCATAAGCTCCGCGGCTGCCGTTCCGTCTCCGCCCGGAAACGCGCAGCGAATCGCGCTGTGATGGATTTGGGCTTGCGTGTTGGCGGGTGTTCTTGATTCATTATCTGCCGCCAAATGAACCGTTACTCGGCGATGACAGCGTCCAGCCATGGCATTATTCTTTCGCGACGCTAGAGGTGATGGAGAAGGCCTTTGTCCTATCAGCATAGCGAGGACGACGCCACGCGGGCGACCGCGCGGCTCCCCGGTTTCGACATCGAGGTCGTGCATCGCCGCGCGGCGAACGCCGAGCAGATTTCCGTACATCTACAGGCGATGCCGTCGTTCGCGGCGTTCAGCCGGTTCTTCGAAAGCGCCAACCCGTTTGCGGTGTGGGCCGAAGCGGCGCAGCTTATGTGGGCGCCGCTTCTACCTGTGTTTGGTCAGAGGCTTGACGCCACGCGGGCGCTGACGTCGCCGCGCAGTGTTGACGAGGCACCGCCAACGAGTCCGGAACAATAACCACAATCGGGCGAACCGGCGCGGCGTGATCCGCCATTCGATGTTTGCATATCGCGCATTCATTTGGTCATGGATGCGCGACGGCGAATATTGTGCACGCATCCTACCAATCCAATGGAAATTCGCTTCTAGATTCCGGTTTTTTTCTGTTTTTGTTTTTTACGCCGCCGCGACGACCTCACCGCGTCGCACAATGAGATATGTCGATAATGCGTTGGTGCCATGAGCCGGGAAACATGACGGCCGTGGCACGGTTTTCCTCCAGGCTGAACTTATGGAGGAAGCCGTCATGTCCGATTTTCAAGATGAGTTCCGCCGCGATCGCGTGTACGACCCAAATGCACGCAATACATCGACGGGCGGTTTGGTTGCCGCGGCGGCAATCGTCGTGGTCGTTGTCGGGTTGCTCGTTGCGTTCGGCCACCCGGCGAACCAGGGAGCTAACAGCGGATTGGTCCACAACCCACCGCCCATGACCCACACGATACCGCCAGCGGGCTCGCCCGCGCATCAGTAGCACTACCGAGAAAGCCCCGCCAATTGGCGGGGCTTTCTTCTTCAAAGGCCTAATCGCCGATACTGATGCGCCGACTTTTGTCATGGCGCGCGCCGACATTTGACTGGCGCTCGCGCTTTCTCTTCCCTCGTGCCTTCATTTGTCGCCCCCGCTGAAGGCTTAATAGGAAATATCTATTAGAAAAATGGAACAGTCGATCATGTGATAGTTCTGCAACAGCCCGTAAAAAAACCGTAAGTGGCTGGAGTAGAGCGATTTTTTTGAAATCCACAGGAAGTGGCTGCAAATCGCAGCGCCGCCGCGATTGCCTTATCCGCGGTCTGTCCGCTGCTAATGCAGCCTGAATTCGCCGTCGAGGGCGCGGATTTCCGCCGGCCTGATCAGCTTGGCATGCGCCACGGTGACCGAATGCAGCGGGCCTTCGAGCGTCTCCAGCCAGAAATTAAGAAACTTGTTGAGCGCCGGAAAGTGTGGGCAGAGATCGTAGTCCTGCCAAACGTAGGTTTGTAAAATGTCCTGGTAGTCCGGCAGATGATACAGAATGTGCGCCGTGGTCAGCCCGTAACCCGTAAGCTGCCGGCGAAAATCTTCCGAAACGCGCCCCCCCTTCGCAGCATTAGCCTCTTTCGACACCATGAGTGCCTCCATCCCGCCATGGGAATGTTCCGAGACTCGCCCCTCCATTACAAGCCTCAAATTTGAATAAGTTGTTTATTTCCAAGGCGCTAGCAGCATTGCCCTCGCCTTGCTAACAGCCCTTTCGCTGTCCGTAGATTCAACCGGCCCTGAAGGACCGCGTTGCATGACGCCGGGCGGCAATATTTTTGAACGCGATGGGAACCCACCGCAACCGGCGATATGCGTTCCCACCATTCCGACGCCTTGGCGCCGTTAGCGACGAATGGCTGCTTGTTGGCAATCGTCCTTTTCGAGTGCTAAAATATTCTCGGGCGCCTCTTGCGGGCCAAAAGACACCTGCCTATTTCGCCGCCAAGCGCCCAGGCAGGAAACCGCACGGGGCCGCTTAAACCGCGAACTTCCCAGTTTGTTCAATAGCTTAGGAGGACACCATGAAGTTTCGTCCGCTTCACGACCGCGTTGTCGTCAAGCGCATCGATGCCGAGGAGAAGTCAGCCGGCGGCATCATCATCCCCGACACCGCCAAGGAAAAGCCCTCGCAAGGCGAAGTCATCGCGGTGGGTCCAGGCGGCCGCGATGAAGCCGGCAAACTCATCCCGATCGATTTGAAGGTCGGCGACCGTGTGCTGTTCGGCAAATGGTCGGGCACCGAGGTCAAAATCGATGGCCAGGAACTCCTGATCATGAAGGAGTCCGACATCATGGGCGTGCTCGACGAGCCCGTCGCCAAGAAGAAAGCCGCGTAACCCCCAAACCGGCATCCTTCGAGGCTCGACCTGCGGTCGAGCACCTCAGGATGACGACTTTTAGATCAGGAAAGATCAAACAATGGCTGCCAAGGAAGTCAGATTCTCGGTCGATGCGCGCGACAAGATGTTGCGCGGCGTCGACATTCTCGCCAACGCAGTGAAAGTGACGCTCGGCCCCAAAGGCCGCAACGTCGTGCTCGACAAGTCGTTCGGCGCCCCCCGCATCACCAAGGACGGCGTCACCGTCGCCAAGGAGATCGAACTCGACGACAAGTTCGAGAATATGGGCGCGCAGATGGTGCGCGAGGTCGCGTCGAAGACCTCCGACATCGCCGGTGACGGCACCACCACGGCCACCGTGCTCGCCGCAGCGATCGTCAAGGAAGGCTCCAAGGCGGTTGCCGCCGGCATGAATCCGATGGACCTCAAGCGCGGCATCGACCTCGCGGTCGAGGCGGTGGTCGAGGAACTGAAGAAGAACTCGAAGAAAATCACCTCGAACGACGAAATCGCCCAGGTCGGCACCATCTCGGCCAACGGCGACCAGGAGATCGGCCGCTTCCTCGCCGACGCCATGAAGCGGGTCGGCAACGAGGGCGTGATCACGGTCGAGGAGGCCAAGAGCCTGGAGACCGAGCTCGACGTGGTCGAGGGCATGCAATTCGACCGCGGCTACATTTCGCCCTACTTCATCACCAACGCCGACAAGATGCGCGTTGAGATGGAGGATCCCTACATCCTCATCAACGAGAAGAAGCTCTCGGCATTGAACGAGCTGCTGCCGCTGCTTGAGGCGGTGGTGCAGACCGGCAAGCCGCTGCTGATCGTGGCCGAGGACGTCGAGGGCGAGGCGCTGGCCACGCTGGTGGTCAACAAGCTGCGCGGCGGCCTGAAAGTCGCCGCCGTGAAGGCGCCCGGCTTCGGTGATCGCCGCAAGGCCATGCTGCAAGACATCGCCGTGCTGACAGCCGGCCAGGCGATCAGCGAGGATCTCGGCATCAAGCTCGAGAACGTGACGCTGCAGATGCTCGGCAAGGCCAAGAAGGTGACGATCGACAAGGAGAACACCACGATCGTCAACGGCGCCGGCAAGAAGGCCGACATCGAGGGCCGCATCTCGCAGATCAAGGCGCAGATCGAGGAGACCACCTCCGACTACGACCGCGAGAAGCTGCAGGAGCGGCTGGCCAAGCTCGCCGGCGGCGTGGCGGTGATCCGCGTCGGCGGCGCCACCGAAATCGAGGTGAAGGAGCGCAAGGATCGCGTCGACGACGCGATGCACGCGACCCGCGCCGCGGTCGAGGAAGGCATTCTGCCCGGCGGCGGCGTGGCGCTGCTGCGCGCAATCGATGCGCTCAAGAAGGTGCGCACGCACAACGACGACCAGAAGCACGGCGTCGATATCGTGCGCAAAGCCTTGTCCGCACCGGCGCGGCAGATCGCCGTCAACGCCGGCGAGGACGGCTCGGTCATTGTCGGCAAGATCCAGGAGAAGGATCAATATGGCTACGGCTTCGACGCCCAGGGCGGCGAGTACGTCGACATGGTGAGGAAGGGCATCATCGATCCGACCAAGGTGGTGCGCCAGGCGCTGCAAGGCGCGTCATCGGTCGCCGGCCTCCTCATCACCACTGAGGCGATGGTCGCCGAACTGCCGAAGAAGAAAGACCCGATGCCGGCAATGCCGCCCGGCGGCGGGATGGATTTCTAAGCTCGCGTTTCAGACGACGCGATCGCGAGGGCGCGGCGAGAGCCGCGCCCTTTTTTCTGGCTCGGGAAGCGATTAGATTTGGTGGCAATCCGAGGTTTACAGACATGAACGTGCAACTGCCCGTCCACATGGTCCAACAGGCGTTCCTGGCCTGGGTGGAGCGTCAGGAAGAGCGTTACGAACTCGATCGGGGGCGCGTAATCATGGTGACCGCCGGCTCGCGGGCGCACTGGCAGATTACGTTAAACGTTGCCAAGATTTTGGATGCGCGCCTCGATGCGACCCGTTTCGTTGTGCTGCCGGAATTTGGCGTCAACCTTGGGCCGAATT
>JASHRW010000170.1 GCA_030037065.1 Xanthobacteraceae bacterium | reverse complement strand
AGGCTGCCCTTGCGGTGCCGGGTCTGCCGATCGGCAGTCTGGACATTCTGTCGGCCGCAGAGCGGCACACCATCCTGCGCGGCTGGAACGCCACCGCGCAGCCGATTCCATCGGCGACTTTGCCTGAGCTGTTTGGGGCGCAGGCGGTGCGGACACCCGACGCCATCGCGGTGGTGTTCGAGGGCGAGAGCCTCACTTACCGGGAGCTCGACGCCCGCTCCAACCAGCTGGCGCATCACCTGCGCACCCTCGGCGTGGGGCCTGAGAGTATTGTGGGGCTGTGCGTCGAGCGCTCGGCCGAGATGATTGTCGGGCTTTTGGGCATCCTCAAGGCCGGCGGCGCCTATCTGCCGTTGGACCCCGCCTACCCGCCGGAGCGGCTTGCCTTCATGCTCGAGGATGCCGGCGCCGCCGTGCTGGTCACCCAATCGGCGCTGCGCGACCGACTGCCGCAAGGGGCACGCATTGTGCGCGTCGATGACCACTGGCCCGCCATTGCGCGCCATCCGCGCACTGCGCCAGCAAGCGTACTGCATCCGCACAACACCGCCTACATTATTTACACGTCAGGCTCGACCGGAACCCCGAAGGGTGTCGGGGGAACTCATCTTGCGATCGCAAATCGAATCCTCGCCCAATCTTGGATAAGGCCGCTCGCTGACAATGATGTTTGCTGTCAAAAGACCTCGATAAGCTTTGTTGATTCCATATTCGAGACTTTAGGGCCGCTGTCTGCCGGTGCACCGCTGATTATCGTATCGGATGCCAAGAGCAAAGATCAAAGACAACTGGCCTCAATTATTGAGGGCAGCCGCGTCACAAACTTGATCACCGTACCTTCATTGGCAGCGTCCCTTCTGCATGAACCGCATTATCTCGCATCGCTTCGGAACTGGACTCTAAGCGGCGAGACTTTGAACGGGGATCTATTGGTCCGCCTTGGACAGTTTCTTCCTGGCTGTCGGATCGTGAACTTATATGGTTCATCGGAGGTCGCAGCAGACGCCACTTGGTACATAGCATCAGAGAAGGACGTAAGTCCCGTCCCGATCGGCCGGCCATTAGCGAATTACCAAGTCTACGTTCTCGACGTCGACCTTGAGGCTGTGCCTGTGGGGGTGATTGGGGAGCTTTATGTAGGGGGAGCGGGGCTGGCGCGTGGCTATGTGGGACGGCGCGGACTGACGGCGGAGCGGTTTGTGGCCAATCGGTTTGGCGTGGCGGGGAGCCGGCTGTACCGGACCGGGGATTTGGCGCGCTGGCGGGCGGACGGGGTGTTGGACTTTGTTGGGCGGGTGGACCAGCAGATCAAGCTGCGCGGCTATCGGATTGAGCCTGGCGAGATTGAAGCGGCGCTGACCGGGCACCCGAGCGTGGCGCAGGCTGCGGTGGTGTGTCGGGAGGACACGCCCGGCCACAAGCGTCTGGTCGGCTATGTGGTTGCGGCTTCTGGTCAGACGATGGATGTGGCGGCGCTGCGCACGCATCTTGGTCAGCGACTTCCGGACTACATGGTACCGTCTGCGCTAGTGGTTTTGGAGCGGTTGCCGCAGACGCCGAACGGCAAGCTGGACCGCAGATCGCTGCCTGCGCCTGATCTGACGCCCAAGGTGGTGCGCGGAGCGCGGACGGCCGCGGAGGAGGTTCTGTGTGGGTTGTTTGCCGAGGTTCTGGGGGTTGGGGCGGTCGGCATTGACGATAATTTCTTTGCGCTGGGCGGCGACAGCATCATGTCGATCCAGCTGGTGAGCCGGGCGCGGCAGGCCGGCCTCGTCATCACGCCGCGGGCGGTGTTCCAGCACCAGACGGTAGAGGCTTTAGCCGGATCAGCAACGCTGCTCGACGAGGCTGCGCCTAAACTCGTCGACATTCCCACGGGTTCACTGTCGCCGACGCCGATCATGCATTGGCTGAAGCAGCGCGGCGGCCCGATCGAGCGCTTCAATCAGGCGATGCTGGTGCGGTTACCTGTGGGTCTGCAGGAGCCCGATCTGATTGCGGCGCTGCAGGCCGTGCTCGATCATCATGATGGGCTCCGCCTGCTCCTGGTCGAACCTGTAGACCAAGGTGAATGGCATCTTGAGATAAGCCTGCCGGGTTCGGTTCTGGCGTCGTCTTGTCTGCGGCGGGTTGATGTTGTCGGGCTCGATGCTGCGGCGTTGCGCGCCTGCATTGGCGAAGAGGCACGCAACGCCGAGAACCGGCTTGCGCCGCGATCCGGCGTGATGGTGCAAGCGGTGTGGTTTGATGCCGGACCGCGGACGGCGGGGCGGCTGTTGCTGACGATCCATCACCTTGCGGTGGACGGAGTGTCGTGGCGCATCCTGCTGCCGGATCTGGCGGCGGCATGGGAGGCGATTGGGCGCGGTGTTGAGCCGGCATTTGCGTCACGGGGGACCTCGTTGCGGCGGTGGTCGCAATGGCTTGCTGCCGAGGCGCAGAACGAAGTCCGGATCAAGGAGCTTGCATTCTGGAGCCAGATGCTGAGCGCGCCGTCGCTGTCTCTGGTTGATGGCGAACTTGATGCGGCTCGCGATGTTACTGCCGCCGCGCGCCGGCTCAGCCTGACGCTGCCGTCGGCCACGACCGCAGCGCTGCTGACGCATGTGCCGGCTGCCTTCCATGCCGGCATCAACGATGTGCTGCTGACCGGCTTGGCGGTGGCACTGGCGCAATGGTGCCGGCGGCGGGGAGCGGTCGGCAGCGATGCGGTGCTGGTGGACGTTGAGGGGCATGGGCGGGAGGAGATTTTTGCCGATGTTGATCTGTCGCGCACGGTGGGCTGGTTCACGAGCCTACATCCAGTGCGACTTGATCCTGGGCCGCTGGATATCGAGGAGGCGATGGAGGGCGAAGCGGCGCTTGGTCGAGCCCTGAAATCGATCAAGGAGCAGCTGCATGCAGTGCCGGATCATGGTCTTGGCTATGGACTGTTGCGCTATCTCAATCCACAGACGGCGAGGCAGCTGAGTGAGCTTCCTCAGCCACAGATCGGCTTCAACTATCTGGGCCGTTTTTCGGCTGCGGGATCGACTGACTGGGGCCTGGCGGGCGAAACGGACGCACTTGGCGGTGGCAGCGATGCGGCCATTCCACTTTCCCATGCGCTGGAGGTCAACGCGATCACGTTGGATGGGGCCGATGGCGCCGTGTTCAGCGCCACGTGGTCGTGGGCGCCGGCGCTGATCGGTGAAGCGGAGGTGCGGGCGCTGGCGCGGGGATGGTTCGCCGCGCTGGAGGCCTTGGTGCACCATGCGGCGTCGCCGGAGGCGGGCGGCCGGACGCCGTCGGATTTACCGTTGGTTGGGTTGTCGCAGGCCGAGATCGAGCGGCTGGAGAGCGAGTATTCGCGCATCGACGACATCCTGCCGCTATCTCCGCTGCAGGAGGGGCTGCTGTTTCATGCGCTGTACGATGAGCAGGGTCCGGACATCTACAAGGTCCAACTTGAGCTTGGGCTGGAGGGTTGGCTCGATCGGGAGGCGCTCAAGGCGGCGGTACAGGCTCTGGTCAGTCGGCATAGTGTTCTGCGTGCCGGCTTTCAGCACGAGAACCTGAGCCGGCCGGTCCAGGTCGTTGTGGCATCGCTGGAGCCGCCGTGGCGCAACATCGATCTGTCGTCTTTGGATGAAGCGGAGCGCGAGCGACGGTTGGCGGCGATTGTGGCGGAGGACCGTGCCGAGCCGTTTGATCTGACATCTCCGCCGCTCATCCGCTTTACCTTGATCCGACTGGGAGCGGAGCGGCACCGGCTTCTGCTGAGCAGCCATCACATCTTGCTGGATGGCTGGTCGATGCCGCTGTTGGTGCGGGAGCTGCTGGTGCTCTACGCGCATGGGGGCGACGCGAGTGCACTGCCGCGGGTGACGCCGTACCGCGACTATCTGGCGTGGATTGCGGCGCAAGACCGTGTAGCGGCCCAGGCGGCGTGGCGGCAGGCACTGGTGGGGCTGGAAGAACCGACGCTGCTGGCGGGGAGCACAGCAGGGCTCGTGCCGGTGATGCCGGAGCGGATTGGCGTTGCGTTAAGCGATACATTGACTGGTGCGCTGAGCGCGGCGGCGCGCCGTCAGGGCCTCACCCTCAACACCTACATGCAGGCGGCGTGGGCGCTTCTGCTCGGGCGTCTGACCGGCCGTGACGACGTGGTGTTCGGCGTCACCGTGGCTGGGCGGCCGCCTGAGGTGGCCGGGATCGAGAGCATGGTGGGGTTGTTCATCAACACCCTGCCGTTGCGCATCAAGCTGCCGCCGGGAAAACCGCTGCGCGAGCTGTTGGGGCAGTTGCAGGAGAGCCAGTCCGCACTGATGGCGCACCAGCATCTGGGACTGGCGGAGATCCAAGGGCTTGCCGGGTTGGGTGAGCTGTTCGACACCCTGGTGGTGTTTGAGAACTATCCGGTGGACCGTGCCGGCCTTGTGGCGGAGGCGGGCGGGCTGCGTCTGGTTGATGTCGCCGGCCATGACACGACGCATTATCCGCTGAGCCTGGTGGCGGCGCCTGGCGAGCGGCTGCAATTGCGGCTCGACTACCGGCCGGATTTGTTTGATCGGGGAACGATAGAGCGGCTGGCGGAGCGGCTGGTGCGGCTGCTCGAAGCAGCCGCGTCGGCGCCGCAGCTACCCATCGGCACGCTTGATATTCTGTCTACGGAAGAACGTCGCACCATCCTGCGCGGCTGGAACGCCACCGCGCAGCCGATCCCGCCGGCGACTTTGCCTGAGCTGTTTGGGGCGCAGGCGGCAAGGACGCCCGACGCCATCGCGGTTGTGTTCGAGGGCGAGAGCCTCACTTACCGGGAGCTAGATACGCGCTCCAATCAGCTGGCGCATCATCTGCGCACCCTGGGCGTTGGGCCTGAGTGTGTTGTGGGGCTGTGCGTCGAGCGCTCGGCCGAGATGATTGTCGGGCTTTTGGG